>NZ_CP036269.1:0-335000 GCF_007744675.1 Gimesia alba | reverse complement strand
GGCGCGCGACTCCATCCGCAGATTGCCGGCGGTCATCAGGAACGCGGCAAACGCGCGGGCACCGAGCCGGTTGCTCTGGCGGCCGGCATGGCACGGGCACTCGAATGTGCGGTCCGCGACAGGGATCAACGCGCGCAACACGTTGCGAAATTGAGAGACCGCCTGCAACAGGGACTCAGCGAACAATGTGAGCCTGTTGTGATCAACGGATCTCAACTACACCGTCTGCCCAACACGTTGAACATTTCATTCCCCGGCCTGGATGGAGAGGCGTTATTGATCTCTCTGGATCTGGCGGGAATTTCGTGTTCGCTGGGCAGTGCCTGTGCCAGTGGTTCAAGAGACCCGGCTCCTGTGTTACTGGCGATGGGCTGCGCAGAGCGCGTCTACCGCTCTGCTGTCCGGTTGAGCCTGTCGTTCCTTAATACGAGCGAGGAAATTGAAGAGGCCATTAGCCGTATCAGCAGAGTGGTCAATCAGCTACGGTCTTAGACTCGCGAACCTGCGGGTAGAGCAGCTGTGCCTGTTTGGCGTTGAGCCACTCTTTCAGCAGACCACGAGGCAGATCGCGGCCGGATTACTCTCCCGGTGCGTCAAAAATGGTGAACTGCGGCAACGGCAAATCCGATTCGCCGAGTTCTTTGAGTTGCGTTTCAATCATTTGGATGCGGCTGGCGATGAGCTCGCGACGGTGCATCCATTTCTCTTCCCAGTTTCGGAACATGGTTTTCAGATTTTCTGATTCTACTGTTGATGTATGACGGGTCTTTTGAATTTTTACCAGTGATCTTCCTAATCGTGAGTGGGCTTCCCTAACCTGATGACTCGTGTGTTGAGGACACAAAGGCATGCGATGCTGCTCCCTAAGGTGTGCGATTCGTTAAAGTGGTCTTCTTAGGATGAATACATCTTGAAAGTGAATTTGATCAGCGCAGGTGAACTATGATTGTTTAAAATTATTCCATCAACTGTGAGCGACATCAATTGTCTATTTATTCAACCACCTGCTGCTGCCTGTTCGCTTTTGGCAAGATATGAAAAATGGATCGTCATTGCCGATCAGAGATCTTGAGCGAGATGCGGCGACTTTTTGCACGAATTCTGGGAGAAGCACAACAGACTAAGTTCATTTGTTACGACCTGCATTCATCAGAACAATTGTTATTAACCCGCATAATCAATAACTCTGCAATAGCAGTCACAAAATGCACGCCATGATTTCAAGCGCGTGTCGAGTTTGATGCTGCCAGGAAGTTCTTTCTGATCTGATCCTCAATGACCGAAGGCTTCATGACAGTAATCCATTTGTTCTTGCCTGAATGAAACGAGGGTTCCTTACTGATCTATAGATTATGGTGCTATTCCATAGATTCTGTTTACGGGAAGTCTTCATTCTGAGATTGCTCCTGCAGCTTCACTTTGAATTGTGAGCAAACTGAAACTGGTTCGTTATATTTTGCGCGATCGGCCTGGCTTCATTACAAAGCTACGAACGATAGGATTCCTGAGAAACACTCCACTGAGAACTTTCTAATCGGAAGTCGCCTGAAACGTCACTTTTTGATCGCGGTCTGTTCTGAAAATGCGTGGGCCATACCGACCGGCTGTCAAACAGGATGGATTGTGACGATTCTAGCCATCCCAAAGCCGGGGCAAGGTCCGGTTAGGCAAGCAGTAGCGATCGTACCGGCTGCCTTAATATTGATATCCCTTTGCGTGTCATGATCGCAAATTTCCTCTCTTACGCTAGGGGAGTTACAGCCGACATTTTGATGAAGGATGGGATAACAGTCACGACTAGTCCTTTCCAGTGTGTGATGACAGAGAGATCGGTTTATTTTCAAAAAAACACCAGAGACACCTAATTTACCCAAAGTAACATTCCGATATCAAAGGAGTGTGGTTGCGCAGCTTCCCTCTGCGTAATCCACAGCGTGATCTGAATCTGGAATGGTTTTGTTATGGAAAGATAAGCCACATCAGTTCGAGAAATCCTGTCAAAATGTATAACAATGATTGGCATTTTGGATTTGACAGGAACGAAAACTAATGTCTGCGAGTGGTTTCAGCATCACTCGGGAACCTAAATCATAAAGTAGCTAAACCCAGTAAATCCCTTGGGAAGCTTTAATTACAAGTGAGAAAGGCTGTTTGCCATGACACGAATTAATACTAACGTTGCCTCGTTGCGAGGTTTGCGTAGTTTAAATAAGTCTACAAATCTTTTGGATACCTCACTGACTCGATTGTCAACCGGTTTGAAGATTAACTCCGGTAAAGACAATCCTTCAGGTTTGATCGCCAGTGAGACTCTGCGATCTCAGGTATCAGCGATTGAGCAATCAATCAAAAACAGTAACCGTGCCAGCAACGTAATCGCGACTGCTGACTCGGCTTTGGGTGAAGTCACCAACCTGTTGAACCAGGTCCGAGGTCTGGTTCAGGAAGGTTTGAACGAAGGTGCTTTGTCACAAGACGAAATTGCGGCGAATCAATTGCAGATTGACACTGCTTTGTCCGCGATCAACCGTATTTCTGCCAACACATCATTCGCCGGCGACAAGCTGATCGACGGAAGTAAGGCATTCCGAACACAGGCTTCGGCAACCGACTCTGCTAAACTGTCCGACTTCCAGGTCAACGAAGCAGTATTTGGTTCCAGCAGCACAATTACTCTGGACGCGACCGTCGTGACAGCCGCTACTCAGGCTAGTTTGGATTATAGTGCTGTTGACGGTGGTCTGGCCTCTGCAACCACGATTGAAGTTGGTGGTGCCTCTGGTAGTCAGGTGTTGTTCCTGGGGGCTTCCAGTTCTCTAGACAACGTTCGTGACGCTGTGAACGGTGTGACCGACATTACGGGTGTGACAGCCACGAAGACGAACAAAGTAGCCAGCAACCTGCTTGTCAACAGTGCTGCTGCAAACTCAGATATTACATTTACTGACGCCCGGTCATCAGATAGTGTCTTAGGTGACACCGGCCAAAACATTCGAATTTCGTTTGTTGACCCGTCTGCTAACAGTGCTAGTGCGAATATCACATTCAACAATACGAATACCGATATTAACATTATTGTCAGCCTGTCAACGCTTGCAAACGGTGATATTTCATCGAATGCGACATCAATCAAAGCCTTACTGGATGGTAATGCTGATACCAACGTTCTGGTCTCGTCGGCCGTGGAAGGTGACGGTTCCGGTGTTGTCGACGCTGCTGCTGCTGCTGCCCTTTCCGGTGGTACCAACGCTTACCTGACATTCAGTGCTTCCAACTATGGTTCTGATGAATTTGTCGATGTGAACGTTCTCTCGGGAACCTTCGATACCGTCGATACCATCGCTTTAGGTAACTCTTTGAAACGTGATATTGGTTCTGACATTGTCGCCCGTATTAACGGTCAGGTTGCTCAGGGCTCTGGTCTGCAGGCTAACCTGCGGTCGCAACAGTTGGACGCTTCGTTCTCTTTCACTGCTGCTGCTAACACCGTAAACAATACTGCCAGTCTGACGATTACTGGTGGTGGTTCACTGTTCCAGATCGGTCAGGACGTATCAGCCGCCGGTCAGGTTGGTATCGGAATTGAAGCTGTGAACACGGCCCGACTGGGTGGTGTTTCCGGTAAGCTGTTCGAATTAGGATCAGGCGGTGGTAAGAGTCTGCTGGACGTCGGTCCTTCGGTCCCTGGTGCTGATTTGGTGAATATCATCGAAGAAGCGGTGAACCGTGTCTCAACACTTCGCGGTCGACTGGGGGCGATTCAGAAGAACGTGATCGAGACCAACGTCTCCTCACTGGGTGTTGCTCTGGAAAACATTTCTGAAGCTCGTAGCCAGATCGTGGATACCGACTTCGCTGTCGAAACTGCGAATCTGACGAAAGCTCAGATTTTGAACCAGGCTGGTATTTCGGTACTGTCGATTGCCAACCAGAACCCACAGCAGGTATTGAGTCTCTTAGGATAATCCTTGAGAGAGTCGGTTACCGACTGACAAATAAGTTAAATTCTAAAACACTACTCATCATCAGATGGGTAGTGTTTTTTATTTATACCCACTGTTCTCCCCATCCCCCCAAAGAACATTTGAGTCAAATACCTCGTTTAAGTCTGATTCTACCCTGATTCAAGAAACTATTTATCTCTCCTCCCGCCGCAGCCGATACAAACAGAATAACCGGCAAAGTCTAGCTAGCGATGCAACCTGGACAGGTTTCAACAGCTCGCATTGAAAAAAATACAATCCGTACTGTTATTCAAAGAAGATTCTATGCCTTCACCACAGGAACTATTGGCAACAGCGGTTCAACAGCACCAGGCGGGAAATTTGCCAATCGCGGAAGAACTATACCGGGAAGTGCTGCGTCACGATCCAACCCAGGCTGATGCCCTGCATTTACTAGGCGTGGTGTATTTGCATTTAAAGCAATACGAAAAGGCCATCGATTTTATTACGCGCGCCATTTGTCAGAATGACGGAATCGGGTCATTCTTTTCGAACCGTGGTGCTGCCTGTAAAGGCCTGGGGCGCTATCAGGATGCGATTACAAATTATGAACGCGCACTTGAACTCGAGCCTCAAAATCCGGCGTTCATACTAAATCTGGCTATCACTCTCACCGCAACCGGAAAAAAACAGGAAGCGATTGCAGCCTATCGCAAAGCGATTCAGCTGAAACCGGACTATGTCGATGCCCTGATTAATCTTGGCAATCTACTTCTGGAAGAGGCTGAGGATCTTGAAGAAGCGATCACCCTTTGCCAGCAAGTCGTCCAGTTAGCTCCTCAGGTTCATCTTGCTCATTTCAATCTAGCCAATGCGCTCGCAAAACGGGAAGAACCGCAGGCCGCCGAATTGTCCTATCAACGGGCGCTGAGTCTGGCACCGAACCATCTCGATACGATGAAGAATTATGCCGTATTTTTGTCGTCACAGGAAAAATACGAAGAAGCCATCACAATTCTCAGAAGAGCAGCGATCCTCCAGCCTGACTGCTGGGAGATCATTAATAATCTGGGCATCGTGTATACCGAGGTGGAAGATTACGAATCTGCCATCAAATGTTTTCGAGACGCTATAAAACGCGCCCCCGAAAAATGCGAAATCCTGTTTCATCTCGGCAAGGCATTGGAAGAGTCGGATCAGATTCCCGAGGCAATGCACACTTATCGGGATATCTTGAAAATACAACCCAATCACCCCGGTGCCGCATTTAGCTTAGGATCTCTGGTGGCATCACTGGGTGATCTGGATTACGCTTATGAAATCTTTCAGAGTCTCTATCAAAGCGACCCGACGAATACCGCATCCCTGTATGGAATGGGCTCGATCCGGGTGCAACAGAGAAAAATCGGTTCTGCAGTCGGTTATTTTGAATCATTAGTGGTACTGGAACCAGACCACCTGGAGTCGCGGCTGCATTTGATCGATCTCTATTCTCGACAATTACGTGACAAGGAAGTCGAGAAACATGTCGAAGAAGCACTCGAATACCACCCGGAAAATGTGGTACTCTGGAATTATCGAGGCCATGTTCAAAACCGAAAACAACAGCCCAAAAAAGCCCTGAAAAGTTTTTTGCGTGCCGTCGAACTGGACGATACTTATTTTCAGTCTTACAGCAATCTGGCTTCTATTTATCAAGGCATGGGCCAGTTCCAGGATGCAAAAGAGGCATTGGAAAAAGCGTACGAATTGCATCCTCAGCCGGAATATCGCCTTGCGTTGGCCAGTTTATTGCCACCTATTCCCGCTTCGCTGGAAGCCATAGAAGATGTTCGTATTTCGTTTATGCAAAAAATCGAGGAGATGCATGCCGACGAGGTACAAATCGATACTTCGATTAAAATAACTCCCGGCACATTTTATCTGGCCTACCAGGGATATAACGATCGCCCAATTATTGAACGCATGGCAGAGTTATATCAATGCAAGAACACTGTTTCCTGGAATCAGCAGGAACCTACTGTCGAGCGGGATGGCCGGATTCGAATCGGCTTCATTTCCAGTCTGTTCTATAATCATACTATCGGCTCCCTGATGAAAGGGATCATCAAGAACTTTGACCGGGAAAAGTATCATGTAATCACGATCTCTCCCACAAAATATAATGATGAAGCCGCTCAGGAGATCCGGGCGAATTCAGATGAATATGTTTTTCTGGGAATCGATCTGCAACGCGCCAATCAGGTTTTGCAAAGTCTGGAACTGGATGTCCTGTTTTATGCAGACATCGGTATGGACCCGTTCATCTTTTCGCTGGCCACTACGCGGCACGCGCCTGTGCAATGTGTGACCTGGGGACACCCGATTACGACCGGTTTAAAAACCATCGATTACTTTATCTCCAGCAAACTGATCGAGCCGGAAGACGCTGATGAACATTATTCGGAAGAATTAGTTCAGCTGGATGCGCTGCCGTCCTACTACATTCGTCCCACCTTGCCAGAGAAAATCAAATCTCGGGCCGCATTCGGATTTTCCGATGACGAACACATTTATGCCTGCCCTCAGACGCTGTTTAAAATTCACCCCGAATTTGATCAGGTTCTGGCGGGAATTCTGCGTAAGGATCCCAAAGCCCGGATTGTCATGATCCGTGATAAAAACTCCAAATGGAAAGATTTGCTGGTCACACGTTTCAACAAATCATTCCCAGATGTTGTAGATCGTATTCACTGGCTACGCGGGATGTCGACGGGCGATTTTTTGAATCTGATTTACATTTCTGATGTCATGCTCGACCCGATGCACTTCGGGGGTGGAAACACATCGTACCAGTCAATGGCCATCGGAACGCCTGTGGTGACTCTACCAGCGAAGTATATGCGCGGCCGAGGCATGCTGGCGGTCTACAAAAAAATGGGCATCCTGGACTGCGTCGTTTCGTCAATTGACGAATATGTCGATCTGGTCTGCCGCATCGGTGAAGATGAAAATTTCCGTGACCAGCTCCGTCTGAAAATTCTATCCAAAAGCCACCTGGTATTCGAAGACATCAACACCGTTCGGGAAATGGAATCGTTCTTCGAATCGGCTTTACAAAAAATCGAGTCGCAAAAAAAAACTCCACTATCTCTCACCAGTCAGACAAGTTCTGCCTCAAACAAGGATGACAGCATGGATGCTTCATTAAGTAAAACGGAAAGTGAAGATCACTCCAAAATTCTGAATTCGGCCATGCAGAATTACACCTGCCCTGCTTGTGGATATCATATTGCCGTCCAGTTTTACGATGGGGGATTGCTGCCTTTAACAACGCTGGCGTGGCCGCAAAGCTGCGAAGAGGCCCAAGCCATGGAGCGTCTGCCACACGATTTCATGCGGTGTGTTGACTGCGGCCACATTTCGAATGCGGCCTTTGATTATGCCAAGGTCCCCTACTCTGATAAACCAAACCTGATGTTCAACAAAGGCGCCATCTGGACCGAACATCTGCAAAAAGTCTGCGATCTGATCGCAGAGACTCTGCCCGAAAACCCGACGGTTGTGGAGATTGGTTGTGGCGAAGGTCATCTTCTGCGTTCACTGGCCAAAAAAATTCCCAACGGAACATTTATTGGCTTTGACCCGAATGCGGAAATTGAAACCGAAGGCGCACTGATTGAAGCCCGGGCCATGCTGTTTGAACCAGGCATACATCTGGGAGAACTTCGTCCCGATCTAATCATCAGCCGCCATGTGTTTGAACACCTGATGAACCCGCTCGGTTTTGCGCAAGAAGTCGCCTTTGCCGCGAATGTAGCCGACTGCGAAACAAAAGTCTTTATCGAAGTTCCTTGTATCGATGGCGTGCTGGCCGCGGGGCGCACGGTCGACTTTTTCTATGAGCACAATTCGCATTTCACGACTCAGTCACTTGAACGGCTTTTGACCCGCTGTGCGACCAGCGTTAATCTGATCGAAACCAGTTATAATGGCGAAGTCATTTATGGCATGGCCACTTTTCAGCCACAAAAGCATCAGGTCGAACTGGCGCGTCAGGCCGTCGCATTTCAGGAAAAAGCCTTGCTGTCCGCTGCTCAACTGGCGGTTCAGTTTGAAGAACTGGTAGAATCCGGCAAGCGGACCGCTATCTGGGGTGGCACTGGAAAAGCGGCTGCCTTTATTAACCAGAACCAGCTCGACAAACAGCGATTTCCCATTGTCATCGATTCCGACATGAATAAAGTCGGCACGTTTGTTCCGGGAACCGGTCAGGAAATTCTGTTCCGGGATCAACTGAGCTCAGACCCGGTTGAGGTCATCTTAATTGCCACGCAATGGCGGGCCGCCGATATTGTGCTCGAAATTCAACGCAATCAAATTCCCTATGAAACCATTCTGATTGAATATCAGGGTCAACTGATTGATTATTTCCAGGACAAACACCCTTATCGTGATGAAGAGAATCATGCGGAGCCAGCAGTGCCCCGCCCCCAGTTTCTCACTCAGAAAAACAGGCTGCGTGATTCGATCGATACTGATCTCAAATAGCACATCGCGGAGGCGCGCTGCGTAAGCGGGCTTCTGCTCAATACGAATACAGACAGGATTAAACATGATCATCTTCAATTTCGGAATTCCGAACTCAGGCACAGACTGGTCACAGGAAGTATTCAAGAAAATCTGGGAAAGCCAGAATTTTTCGTTTCAGGCTGAAGAAGCGCATACCCTCGAAGAGTTGAACCAGATCATTGGCACAATGAATGTGAACGAGCGGATGATTCTGCGGTTTCATTTATTGACTGAAGAGGCGATCGAAGCAGCCCAGCAGGATGCCGTTCGGCCTTTCTATCATTACCGTGATCCACGAGACGTGGTCTGTACCGAGATGCAAAACAGCGAAACCCCATTCGCGACCGCCGTTGATCAGACGGTTGCCGCCTATCAGGAAATTCATCATGCCCTTTGCCTGCCTGGAATCATGGTAATCCCCTATGAGCATCTTGCCGGCAATGCGGAAGGGTTGATTTTCCAGATGGCAACCAAACTGGGAGTACTCTTAAAACTGGATGTCGTTGCAGCCATCGCCGAGGAAATGCGCGCGATGCAGGCAGAACCCCAGTTTGCCGCGGCGGCCTCGACCAGCGGCGATGCATTCGCGACACAATCGGTACGCATTGATGAGGAACACACAGAGGAATCGTCCTTCGTGCAGCCTCTGATTGTCGGTAAGTGGCGTGACCAGCTGTCGCAATCAGAAAAATCGATGGTCACTCGTTTCTTTAAACCACTCGTTGATCAATTTGGCTACGACGCATAAACATTTAACATTACACGTTGTACCAGGGATGGTAAATCATGCTGCCTATCAATCAATTATGTACATTGAATTGTCCCACTGAGGGGATTGAACTTTCCGATCAGCACTTGAGCCAGTATGCAGACGATGGTGTGCTGCTGGTAAAAAATCTGTTTGATCCTGCGGAATTTCTCCCGATTCGAAATGATCTGGCGGGCCGCCTTAGTCTGCTGGAGCGACATTTTGGCTGTGATGTTTCCGAAGATGCGAATGCAATCACACAAATCAGCGACCGCCTGATGCGTCTGGAAGCACAGGCACCGGGAACGCAGAGCATTCTGTACGATTCGATGAATGCGGCCCCTTCTCTGCATGCAATGGGAACCAATCTCAAGCTGATGTCCGTTCTGGAACAACTGCTCTCGCCTGAAATTTCAATCCATGACCGCTATATCATCTTAATGAGTATGCCTCATGCGGAATGGCACCTCGCTTCGTGGCATCAGGACTGGTATTACAATGAAGGTCCGCATTCCACAATCACACTGTATGCGCCCTTACAGAAAACTGATCACCACAACGGCAGCTTAACCTTTGCACTAGGCGAACATCAGAGAGCACCGATTCCGCATGATGAACATGACCATGGGATCAAGACCAAATGGCATTCGCTGCCGACCGATGTTGTTCATAACTTCGAACGCGTCGTGCCGACCGCTCTGGAAGTCGGCGATGCCCTGCTGTTTCATAGCCTGGTGCCGCATTCTCCCTGCAAAAATGAATCGAACTACATTCGGTTTGTTCTGAATTTGCGATACCGGGACTTGAGAGACCCGCAATTCCTGAAAGATGGCTGGCGAATCAAAGAAATCACACGTGCCAGACAGGCCATGCAGCGAACCGCTTCCTGATCGTGCGTTGATACCGTCCGAGTTCTGACAGATTTTCACATAATACTTCATAAAAAAAGCTGATTTGAAATGGCAGAAAAAAAAGGCCTGCTTCGAGGCAACGTCGGTGAGTCACAAAATCAATCGACAGATGACTTAAATGCGCTCAACGCCGTCGAACAATATTGGGAATCGAGTGTTGGCACGAATTTGAACAAGCTGGATGCGTTTACCAAATACGTGTCGCGCCAAGCAATTACCAAATTAATGGCCCGTTATGAAATTTTTAAACAACAACTGGAAGTAAACGGTTCGGTTGTGGAACTCGGGGTGCACCGGGGCGCCAGCCTGATGGCCTGGGCCAATTTCAGTGCGATTCTGGAACCCGTAAATTATCTGCGGAAGATTATCGGCTTTGATACCTTCGAGGGGTTTCCTTCCCTGAGCGAAAAAGACACGACCGGAACCAGCGAACACCTGGAAGTCGGCGGCTTCAAGTCGGAAGAAAATGCAATGGAAGATCTAGAAAAAGCGATCAATCTTTATGACTCCACGCGCTACCTGAATCACATTTCTAAAGTCGAGTTAGTGAAAGGAGATATCAGCGTCACACTGCCGGCGTATCTGGAGCAGAATCAGCACCTGGTTGTCTCATTATTGCACCTGGATGCCGACCTGTATGAACCAACAAAAGTCGCGTTGGAACTGCTGATTCCGCGGATGCCGAAAGGCGCAATCATTGCCTTTGATGAGCTGAACATGGATTTATTTCCGGGTGAAACCCTCGCGGCTATGGAAACTCTGGGACTACCGAATTTACGGCTGAAACGGTTTCCTTTTGCCACCTCACTTTCCTATGCCGTGATCGAATAGAAACGTATCTGAAATATTCACTACAACCACTACAGTCAACTGAAAAACCGCTCCTTAAGGCCGATCTTCGCACTCTCAATTCAAGCAGCAACCTTTCGCTAACCGATACATATTGAGATGCAGTCGTTCATCCTGCGCGGACTATTGCTGACATTGATCAGCCAGCGAAGTCAGGATGCAACGAGTTGATTTTCAGTCGGGCTAAAAAGTATTTGATCAAACTCTGAATGTCAGGGAACGATCCGTGTACGTTCAACGAGCAGTTGCTCAGTCACTTTAATACAGGCTTGGTACAATGTCAGGCATCAGTTCCGGTGTCGGTCTGGCAACCGGATTAAACATTACGGAAATTGTTGACGCCATTATTGGTGTCCAACGTAATGCCCTCGTGCGCCTCTCAAATCGGGCATCCGCATTTGAAGCGACCGAAGGGGGGATCAAAACCCTTGAAGCCAACCTGCTGACACTGAATACCGCCGTTCAAAAACTGAATCAGCAAAGTACCTTTGAAACACTCAAAGCCACCAGTTCAGACACCAGCCAGTTCAGTGTGGCTGCCAACAGTACTGCGACTGCAGCGACCTACCAGCTGCAGGGACTGCGAAAGACATCGAATCATCAGGTGATTTCGAATGGTTTCGCCGATGCTGACACAACCCCCATTGGCACTGCCACCACGATTACGGTTTCGGGTGGAGGCAAGCTGGATGAACCCAAGCTGCTGGAAGAGCTGAATGACGGCCTGGGCGTTCAACGGGGCAGCATCCGGATTACGGACCGGGATGGACTGACCGAAGTGATCGACCTGAGTAAAACCATCACGATTGACGATGTGGTAGACGAAATCAACCAAAGTGCCACTTCGATCGTCGCTAGCATCGAAGACGATCACCTGGTTTTTACAGACACCGGAACCGGACTGGGCACGCTGAAAGTCAGTGAAGTCGGTGGCGGCCAGACGGCGGCGGATCTGGGCATCTTGAAATCGGTCGTGGCCTCGACATTTAGCGGCGATTCGGTTTATCGCGTCACCAGTGACTTCAACCTCTCGCAGATCAACGATGGGAACGGCATCACTACAGTGAGTGGGTCGGATGACTTTCAGATTACAGTCGCCGACGCTTCCACCATCGATATCAACCTGGACACAGCACAGACCGTCGGTGATGTAGTTGACCTGATCAACAACAACGGCGCCAACGGCGGGAAAGTAACCGCGGCAATCACCGCTAATGGGGAACTGAGCCTGATCGATAATACGGCCGGTGCGAGCACGTTTGAAGTGACTGCATTGAACAGTTCTCTGGCAGCCCGTGAACTGGGAATTCAAACCACAGGGCCCGGCGGAACGATTACCGGTACGCTGTCGGGGGGATTAAATTCGGTCTTACTTCGGAATTTAAACGGCGGCGTGTCTTCTGGCGGAACGATCCCGAACGCAGGGCAGATTTATATCGAAGACGGCGCGGGCGGCAACGCGACAATTGATTTTTCCTCCGCCAAAACACTGGACGACGTCATCGACACCATCAATGCCAATGGTTCGATCCAGATAGAAGCCAGCCTGGACGCCACGAAAACGGGTATTCAGATTAAAGATCTCTCTGCGCCTTCGGGAACATCGATTGAAATTCAGGATGTCACCGGGAACCTCGCCGGCTTTCTGAAAATCGACGCAGTGCTGGCAGATGGCAAACATACCGTCAGTTCCGGCTCACTGGACCTGCGTTATATTAACGAACAAACCTCACTGTCGACCTATGCCAAGAATGGCACGGCGGTTGCGTCCGGCAGTATTCGTATCACCGACCGAAATGGCGTCAGTTTCAATGTCGATTTATCCGATTCGACAACCACCAAAACCATCGGTGACGTACTGACGAAAATCAATGATGCCGCAACAACCGCAACTGCGCAAATCAATGCACGACTGAATGATACTGGCGATGGTTTTATTATAGAAAGCACTGGCGGCAGCAGTTTTGATGTCAAAGTCGAAGAAGTTTCCAGCGGTACAGTCGCGGCTGACCTGGGAATTTTAGGTTCGGGAACAACGGGCGTCGACAGTCGCCAGACCACGGTGATCACCGTGGAAGCAACAGACACACTCGAAGACATCGCCGATAAATTCAATGCAACAGGGGTCGCATCGGCGACGATTATTGACGACGGGACCGCGTTCAACTCGGCCCGACTTTCGATCACCTCTTCGCGAAGCGGTGCCGCGGGAGAGCTGATTCTGGAGAGTTCATACGATTTCGGCTTCGCCACTTCCGTTGATGCGGAAGACGCATTGATACGGATCGGCAGTAACCCGCAAACCTCGTTCTTACTCACTTCAGCGACCAACAGTTTTGACGACGCAATTACAGGACTGGAGATCGATCTGCTGGCAACAGGCAGTTCCCCTTCCACGATCAACGTGACACGCGATACTGCGGGTATCAAAACAACCATCAATACGTTTATTTCCGCCTACAACAGCTTTGTGGACGCCAAAGAATCGCTCACCAGTTTCAATTCCGATACGAACGAGCGCGGGGTCTTGAACGGAAACGGCATCGTCTTGACGACGGTTTCCCGTCTGGAAGGCTTGCTGACAAAGAAACTTTCTGTCAGCAACAACTCAATCAAAAGCATGTCAGAACTCGGAGTGCAGTTTAGCGATAACGGAAAGTTGAAGCTAAACGAGAGCATTCTGGATCAGGTATTGCTTGATGATCCGAACGCGGTCACTGAATTCTTCCAGCAGGAAGATACCGGCTTTGCTGTCGTGATGGATGAAGTGATCACAGCACTGACTGATCCCTTCACCGGTTCATTCAAAGCTCAGATTGACTCGCTTCAGGCATCGGCACTTTCCTTGAACTCGCGTGTGGAAGAACTGAACGGGATTCTGGAAGACCGCCGCGAACGGTTGATTCAACAGTTTACACTCCAGGAAACGATCGTGAATCAGTTGAATTCACAGCAGACAGCGCTGGAAAGCCTGCAGTTATTAAGTTCCAACTCATCCAATAAAAAATAAACCATCCATCAATTATTGATTTCTTCAAACCAAAAGAGGGGCCTTCAAGGAGATGAACGGAAAAGATTACATAGAGAACCAGGTTTTAACGGCAACGCCGCACCAGCTGCATTTAATGGTCGTTGATGGCGCACTCCGTTTTGCCCGGAAAGCAGCGCAAGCGGCCGAAGAACAAAATTTCGAGCAGGCCCATTTTGCGTTGGATAAAAGCCGCGATCTGGTGGCGGAACTGATCGGAGGACTCGATCCTGCACAACAACCCGAGTTGGTTGAGCAGTTGAAGGCGTTGTTTGTTTTTGTGTATGAGAACTTGAATCATGCTGATGTGAAGCAGGAAGCCAGTTTCATCCATGACGCCATCAAAGTCCTGAGCATTCACCGGGAAAGCTGGTGTGAACTGATCGAACAGCTCCAGTCGACCACAACTGAGGAAAAAAAAACGGTTCATTCTCAAGAACCAATTAAACGACCGCATCATATAGAGCATTCTGAACAAGCACACCAGAGCCGTTCCTGGTTGACTTAATCATAGGAAATCCTGTTGCTTGTGGCGCATAAAAAAGCACCCTCACCATTTACGATGATGAGGGTGCCTGAGGTGGAGACTCCCGCCTCGATGCAAGCCTGCTTCCTATTGCGGAAACGCTGTATTACTTAAAAGGCTTAATAGTTATAGCCGCCTCGACCTTCCCGTACTGGTGGACGATCGCAGACGATGTCGTTTTGGCCGTCACAGAAGTCAAATTGATCATGGAAGTCACTGCCATAGGTGTAGCCTTTATGGCCTGAGGCACCGGCGACATAAAAACTCTGGTTAATCCGACCAAAGGCACTGCCGACATCTTCGAGTTCCTGGTTCACATTGTTGGCGACTTCAGAGAGTCCGACAATCATGGCCAGGACGGCAATCGTTGAGACAAGGACCAGTTCGGACGAGACGATAAATCCCGCCTCTTCATTCATCAATTGGATCAGCACGGTTTTCATGTTGATGGCCTCCAGAAAGAGTTTTGGTTCATTTTTGTTTCGGGTTTAAAAAAACCTGCAGGGGTGGTGAAGCCCTGCAGGCTCTCAGCATCGGAAAGAAAGCACGTTTCGGGTAGAGGGTTGTCAGAGTGTGACGCGTTGATTATTGCACGTCCCACTGACCTGAGCAGAAGTCGGATTGATCGTAGAAGCTGCTGGATTCGGTACAGCCTTTGTGGCCGTGTGCGTTGCTCAGCATGTAAGACTGATCGATAGAAGAGAAGGCACTGCCGACATCTTCGAGTTCCTGGTTCACGTTGTTCGCGACCTCAGAAAGTCCGACAATCATAGCCAGAACGGCGATGCTGGAAATCAGCACGAGTTCTGCAGAAACAATGAAACCGGCTTCGTCGTTGATCAGTTGGTTGATGATGTTTTTCATAGTTGGTGTCTCCTGGTGGTGTAATATTGTTTTGCATCGAGTTAAACGTTTCAAAGTTGATACTGGGATGTAAAGCAAGCTGAATACCAAACGGGCCAAACCGTTAAAAAGTTTTTACATTCTGTTTAAAACGGGAAACGTAAGTCATTGCTTCATAGGGAGATATAAATTCTGATTGTCGGCGTTTTTTTCTGACCGAGGTTGGAACAGGCCAAAACCAGGATGAGGTCTCATCGCAACACGGGATCACAGCAGGCAGACAGAATTACCATAAGCTGTTTTCATAAAAAGAGTTATCGCAATGATGTTTCCATGCAACATGTTGAGAAATCACAACATGCAAATCAGGCGAGAGCCCGGCATGCCGAAAATCGAGAGTGAACCGTGCCGGAGCGGAAAACGCTCTTCACACAAAAGCCGATTCCTGATATGAACCGCAGCCGAAATAGTGGGGGTGTTGTTTCAATATGACTGGGAAGGGAATCCCAATGCGTAGATCATTTCACCTTTCAATCTTTTGTTCTCTCATACTTGGCCTTTCCTGGACAGGCTGTCAGATGGGAAGCGATGGACCAATTACCAGCACATTTGGTTATCGCGATGTGCCAACACAAAGCGAGCCTCCCGTCGAAACAGAAGAGGAAATCGAAAGCCGACTGAGTAAGGAAGCGGCGGACAAGTAAAACAGTAAACTGTTGAGGTTAAACAACCTGAGGCAGAACTATTTTCAAAGAGATCTCGTGATCTAAAGAAAAGAGGCAATCTGTCCGGCAATGTTAGCCGATGACGATACTGGATCAATTCTCGAACGACGTCGATTTTGACGCCGTCGAGGTATGAGATTAAAAAATCAGACTGAATTTGACTTGGACAAGGATGGAATAAGTCAACCAATGAACGGGCTGCGATTAATTTGGGTTCTCTGTATCAGCGCACTTCTACTGGGCACACAGACAGGATGTCAGGGTCTGGCCAATAAAATGTTCCAGATAGACAGCAACAGCCGCTCTCCCTTTTTTGGTCTGCAATTTTATACCAAGCAAGACAAGCCTGCCTCGATCCAAAATGTCTCTCAACTGCAGCCTGTAGAACTGGAACCGGCAATCATCCAGACGAAGGCTGAAGAACAGCCCTCGCGGTTTTCCAAATTTCCCAAGTGGTTGAATCCGATGTCGAAGAAGTCACAGCAGGAAGATCGTATTCCCCTGCCCCGCACCGATCTGGCAGAAAATGAAGTGATTCTGGAAGAACCCGCTGATGAATCAGCCAGCGGTGATTTAGGATCTTCGCTGGAAGATTTTTAGAGAAGACCTGAGCGGCACGACCATGGCCGCCGGTAATTTATAATCGCATGTGATCAAAAACGGTAGCGAGCGCCACTCCGCTTACGATAGGTGTGCTTTCGGATATTTCGTGGCCGTAATTGATTAGACTGTGTCCAGTTTTACTGTAGCGTCTCCAAGGTCATTTGGACCGAGTATATTAGATTGAGACACGCTATGGTAAAATGTGATGCGCTCTAGCTTCTCTTATCAGATCTCGCTGGCGTGTGCCACTGCTCGGCTTGTCCGACAGTGCCGGTTCAATTTCGGAGAAACAGTTTCAACAATTTCTCGTAGGGGTAGACCCATGTGTCTACCCGCTTGGCGAAACTCGATTGCGGATGACCGGTTGATGGGCTCTACTCAAACATTCGCAAGTTCATTCTTGAAACAACCCAGTCCCTGCGGGCCGACACTTGGGTCGGCCCCTACTGAAGAGGACTATGGGGATTTCTTTTTGCGGCGGGCTTCTGCTTTTTGTTTTGCTTCTTCGATAAACGTTTCGGGATCTTCTTCAAAGGCCTGTTTGCAGCCAGTGCAGCAGACGTAATAGTTTTTGCCCTGATAGCTGACCTGGATCGTGCCCGCGCCTCCGGTCACGATGCATTCCGGTCCGCCACTGCCTGACTCGGCCAGTTTCGTGCCTGCTCTGGTGTAGCCGACTTCTGCGAGGCGGTAATAAAATGACTGACCTTGATTCTGCTGCTCAAACAGAACCAGCGTGCGTTTTTCGTTGAGTCGCCGTATCGAGATGCGGTAGACGGCTCCTTCTTTATTGGGCGCAGATTCCAGGACCAGCGTGTCTTTCTTCAGCGTGCCTGTATAATCGCGTGTCTTGCCGTCGGGCAGGACTGTAGAAAGCAAGTACGTTTTCTTCTGCGGATCATAGGTGAGCAAAGCCGACTTGAGAAATTTGCCATCCGTAATCTGGTAGGCAATGCCGGTGGACTTCGGATCGAATTTCCAGACCCACTCTGCTTTTTCTGACCAGGCCCCTTTACGGGAATTCCGTTTGATCATCCCCACGCCGCGCCAGCCACCAATGAGCGAATTGAATTGAGCGAGTGCCTGTTTCGTTGCTTCACGATCTGATTTCGAAACCGCAGCAGCCTTGTCGGCTGGTTCTCCCTGAGCACTGGTCGACAACCAGAGCAATCCAGCAATACAAAACAGAGCCACAATCGATTGAGATGAGATTCGCATCAGACAGATTCCAGACAGGATAGAAAAACGGTTTCGCTCAAAGATGAAACACATCAACAGCGGGAACCGGTCGCACGGATTATCAATTTCTTATCGTAGCATACAAAAAAGCGGATGCAACGACCGTTCAGCGGAGATTCAGCTAAGCGACCCGGGTGATATCAGTTAGAATTCCGATTGCAGGTCAGAATATTAGAATGTACTACTTCTACAGTCTGGTGCAAACCACACAAATCAATTGGTAAACGCGAACGCTTAGGATGTCAAATGATTGGCAATTCAAGATCTCTCAAAACCCGATAACAGGCTCAGGTTGCGACCTGAACAGGAAGCACCAATACGGTGAATCGCATCAAAAGTGCGTGAAACAAGCAGGTTTTATAGTGCTAACAAACTCAGCTTCATCGAGTTCACCTGAAAAGGGTGGTGACACTCGCGCGCCCGACGTTATCTCCGCATGTTACCGATGGTCGAGATCGCGTCAAGATACAAATCTCGAACTGAACTCAAGGAAGAAACACTGATGGGCAAAGCATTGTATCTGCCAAACTACGTTGAAAGTTTAACTGATTACAACAAGCATCAATCAACTTATTCACGCGTGAGCTTTTTGAATTTTTCGTTGAGCTCTTTGGTGATCGGCCCCGGTTTGCCATCGCCGATCTTGCGACCATCCAGTTCTACGACCGGAATGACTTCTGCGGCAGAGCCCGTCAGGAAGCATTCATCGGCGATGAAAATATCATGTCGTGTGAAAGGAATCTGTTCAACGGTGATGCCGGACTGTTCGGCGAGTTTGATCACGGCGTTTCTGGTAATGCCTTCCAGAATGCCGGCGTCAATCGAAGGCGTTTTGACGACTCCGTCTTTGATAATGAAAATATTATCGCCGGTACATTCGGCGACTTCGCCTTTGTGATTGAGCATCAACGCTTCGAGACAGCCGGCGTCGGTACCTTCAATCTTGGCCATAATGTTATTCAAGTAGTTTAATGATTTCACACGCGACGAAAGCGCCGCCGGATGGTTGCGGATAGTGGCTGCGGTGATAATTTTCAAACCATCTTCGTAGAGTTGAGGATCATACAAGGAGATATTATCGGCGATGATAATCACCTGAGGATTGCTGGTACGGCGGATGTCGAGTCCTAACGAACCGGCGCCGCGCGTGATCACCAGCCGCACATAACCATCTTCGATCTTGTTGGCAGCCACGGTTTCGTTGACGGCTTTGATCATCTCGTCTTTTGAGAGAGGAATCTCCAGACGAATGGCGAGCGCGCTTTCGTATAAGCGGTCGATGTGCTCCTGCATCAGGAAGACTTTTTTGCTGTAGACACGAATGCCTTCAAACACGCCATCGCCGTACAGCAGACCGTGATCGAATACACTGATTTTTGCTTCTTCCTTGGGAAGCAGTTTTCCGTCAAGATAAATTTGGAGCGACATTACAATCTGGTACCATTCTCAAACTAGGCCAAGACACGACTGGCAGGTTTTGGCGGAATTTCCATCCTGTGTTGCAATCAGAGAAATCCATTTGCGACCGAAGAATCACATGCAGTGGCTCACGCCATTGACACAAAGCGGACGATGGTGGTTCAGACCAATAACAAGCGTTTGATCGTTTGTTACTAGGCAGGAACAGAAGCGGCCTGAGATTTCCCCAGAACCTCGATCTGTCCTTCCCGCAGGCGAACCGTTCGATGTGCCTGTGCTGCAATCGAATTATCGTGCGTTACCATGATGATAGTCAGCTGTTCCTGCTCATTCAAGTTGGTCAGCAGGTCCATAATTTCTTTCCCGGTACTACTATCCAGATTTCCGGTAGGCTCGTCTGCCAGCAGGATTTGCGGCTTGGCAATTAATGCCCGGGCAATGGCGGCCCGCTGCATTTCTCCGCCCGACATTTCAGAGGGGCGATGCTTGATTCGATGCGACAAACCGACTTTTTCAATGATCTCCAGCGCATCCTGTTTAAACTGTTTTTTGCGTTTCCAGTATTCCCATGTAGAGTAGCGGATCATGAGCGGAGAGAGCACATTTTCCAGCAGATTGAGTTCGGGCAGCAGATGATAAAACTGGAAGATAAACCCGAAGACCCGGTTACGAATCTGATCGCGGGCGTGGTCGGGCAAATCGTCGATCCGCTGGCCTTCCAGGCGAATTTCCCCGACATCCGGAAAATCCAACAAGCCGAACAGATGCATCAGCGTACTCTTTCCCGAACCGGACTGACCAACGATCGACAGGAATTCTGCCTTGTTGACTTCGACATCAATCCCGCGCAGAACAGGGACTTTGTGTTTGTCTTTTCGATAGGCCTTTTCGACGGCAATCGCGGATAACTGTGGATGCGGCATGGAAATGGTCTCTGTCATGAATTCATACTCGACATAAACGGGAGAACGACGAGGGTAACAATTTTCTCTTGTTTGAATGCGTTCTATTTCGGAGAACCCTATTCGTATCGTAACGACTCGACAGGATGGAAGCGGGCTGCTTTACGGGCGGGAAGAATGCTGGCCAGGACAGCAATGATCATCGCGCCGACCGCCACCCAGAACACCATCATCGGTTCCACATGAGTCGATATTTCGGGGAAGTAATAAATGCGCTGGTCGAACACTTTTCGACCGGTCACAAAGGTAATGAATTTTTCGATCTCGTTGATATACTTCACAAACAGCAAACCGACGATCACACCCACTCCACTGCCGACCAGCCCGAGTGCCAGTCCGTAAGACAGGAAGATCGACATGATGCCATTCGAGCTCGCGCCCAATGCTTTCAAGACGCCGATATCGCGAGTTTTCTCGATGGTGATCATGAAGAAGATCGCGAGAATCCCAAAACCGGCGACAGCAATGATCAGGAACAGCAAGACATTCAGGATCGCCGATTCCACTTCAACGGCTGCCAGCAGCGGCCCCTGCTTGTCTTCCCAGGTCCGTACACGGAAGAGATTCGCAGGTAATGCTTCTTCTAGTTTGCTAACGACCATGGCAGCGTCTTCCGGGTTTTTGAGTTTGATCTGAATCGATGTAATCGCTTTCTCGCCACTTTCCGGATCGAGCATGCCGCGGGCTTCCTGCAGATATTCCAGGTTGCAGAAAACCAGGCTGCTGTCGTGTTCACTCATGTCGCTCTTGAACAGATCAACGACGGTGGCATTGAAGTGAGTTGGTTCAGGAGGATGGCCGGCTGTCACCGTACTGATTTTGACATCATCGCCGGGCTTGACGATCTGAAACATTTCCGTCTTACCGGTATCCGGATCTTCATATGGAAAGCTGACGAGTCCGTAGCCGATATAGACGCGTGCCTTCAAAGGGCTGCCGGGATCAAGTTCTTCTTCTTTCCCAAAGGCCTTTGCTCCTGTTTTTTCATCAAAGGGATTCACAACCGAGTTTGCTTTCTCTGCGACCTGGGGTTTTGAATCAAAGGGAGATTCCTTAGATGATTCCGAGTCGAAGTCGGGTTCAGGCAGTGGCTCGTTCGATGCCGGTTCTTCAAAAGAGATCTGCTTGTTCTCTTCTTCAGGCGGCGGATTATGATTCCAGCGATCGACCATCCACTGGGCGCGGGTCGTCCATTCTTTGCGATAAGCCATCGCTTCCGGCGAGAGCTCCCAGTCGGGAACCGCATTTTCAGCGGTGTTGACCAGGTATTTCGAGAGCGGCCCGACGGTCGCTTTGGTATCGGGGTCGATGCCGATCAAAGTGACCGGTTTACTCTGCCATTGTGAGCCGTATTGCACACTGAGCATGGCATAAATTTCGACCGTTGCCGTGATGCCCTCAATGTCTTTACCCACCGCACGATTGATGCGGTCTTTGAGATCCTGCGTATTCGGAACGCCATCGAGTGAATTCGTCTCGACGATGACATCGGCCAGAATGCCTCGCAGCCGGGTTCGCATATCGGTGCTGAAGCCATCCATGACGCTGTTGACGACAATCATCGTCGCGACGCCGAGCGTCATGCTGATGATACTGGCCAGTGCAATATATCGGGTTCGCAAATATCGCAGGCATAACAGTGATTTGTACATACGGCCAATCCTTTGGCTGATTGAGTATTCTGCCGGCTCTCATCCAAATGAGTGCCGGACACATCCCTGGTTTACTCTGGTGGTGCTGGCTGACCTTCGGGCCGAAGTAGCGGGAAGTAAATCACGTCGCGAATACTGTGACTGTTGGTCAACAACATCACGAGACGATCAATGCCTATTCCCAAGCCTCCTGCCGGCGGCATACCAACCTTTAACGCTTTAATAAAATCTGTATCCATCTTCGCCATCGAGTCTTCATCTGACAGACCCGACAATTGTGTTTTAAATAATTCTTCCTGCAGCAGCGGGTCATTCAATTCGGTGTAGGCATTGGCCAATTCCATCCCATGCACGAACAGCTCAAAGCGCTCGGCGATGTTGGGGTCATCCTTTTTCCGTTTGGTTAACGGGCAAATCGACGCGGGGTAATCGATCACAAAAACCGGCCCGATTAAATGTTCCTCGCAGGTGGCTTCAAACACTTCATTCAGCAGCACATCCGGGTGCACATTTTCGGTCTCGATGCCATGCTGCTTTGCGACTTCGGCTACAGCAGCAGGATCATGGGGATCGCAGCCGGCATGTTCTTTGACCAGGTCGTAATATTTTTTCCGTTCCCACGGACCACTGAAGTCGATCGTCTGATCTTCACCCCAGGGAAGCTGCATCGTATCGCTGATGGCTTTGACGGCATCAGTAACGATGGCTTCGGTCAGATCCATCATCGTTTCGTAATCGCCGTACGCCTGATAGACCTCAATCATTGTAAATTCAGGATTATGCGTGGCGTCGATACCTTCATTCCGGAAGACGCGACCGATTTCATAAACGCGTTCAATCCCGCCGACCATCAAGCGTTTGAGGTGCAGTTCCAATGCGATTCGCATATAGAGTTGGATATCGAGCGTATTATGATGTGTAATAAAAGGTCGGGCCGCCGCACCGCCGGCAACGGCATGCAACATCGGCGTTTCGACTTCGGCAAACTTATGATTGCGCAAAGTCTGTCGTACCGAGTCAATAATCTGACTCCGCTGGAGCATTTTTTCCAGAACGCCTTCGGTGTAAATCAGATCGAGTGACCGCTGCCGGAGCAGCAATTCGACGTCTTTGACACTGTGATGTTTTTCCGGAGGCTGTGCCAGTGATTTGCAAAGCACAGTCAGTTCTTTGACAAAGACCGAAATTTCACCGGTCTCGGTGCGTCGCAGACAGCCATCAATACCGATCAGATCGCCGAGATCGAGTGTGCCCATCAATTCCCACTGGGCTTCCGTCAAATCGCCGCGGGAGAAGAGTAACTGAATTTTACCGGTCCAGTCCTTGATATCATAAAAGCGAAGCTTACCCGCTTTACGACGTAGCATAATCCGGCCCGCGATGCGAACCTCTTCACCATCGACGCCTGACTCTTCAGGAGCTTGATCGCGTGCCTCGGCGATAGGAGTGTGGCCGTCAAATCGCTGCCCAAAAGGATCGAGTCCCAGGGATTGGATTTTCTCTAACTTTTTAATCCGTTCTGCTTCGAAACGGTTGGGTTTCACTTTGGACATTGAAATCGATTAAGTCTAAGGCTGTATAAGATTTATTTACTGTAATTGACACAGGAATTCGGTCACTGTTCGAAATGTGTGTCAAAAAAGAGAATTTAAACTACTGAGAGAGGGGGGATAATGGCGAAATCTGCCGGTCAGGTCAATGGCAACCGGTTGAGAATATACATAGAGACATCTAAACCGGCAGGAATTCACGACTTTTGCTCACGCTGGTTCCACATCACAGTCCCATTGCAGCGGATCGGTTTCCTGCTGGCTGGCTCCGATTTTCAATTCCGGAAACTGCTGTTGTAAGAGTAGTGCCATTCGCTCCATCGCCGGTCGCTCGGTGGCGTAATGGCCGGGCAGGATCAATCCCATGCCCAGTGCACGGGCTTCCAGACAGGCATGGAATCTGGCTTCGCCGGTCAGGAGAACCTGACAATCATGACGATGGGCGTCTCTCAAGAATTCCGCAGCGGCCCCGCACGCGATGCCAATTCGACGAATCCGCAGATCAGATTCGCCGACAAACTGCAACGAATTCACTTTCAGTGCCTGCTTGATTAACTGATTCAGCTGCGGAAGTGTGAATTCCGCGGGCAATGTTCCATACCGGCCAGCGCCTCGTTGCTGTTCTCCCGACTCTTCTGATAGGGAGACGATGGGCCGGAGAACGCCGATCTCTTCCAGGCCGAGTAAATTCGCCAGTTGCCAGTTGATGCCTCGCTCAGCGCTATCATATGAGGTGTGCGGACTATAAACAGAGATTTTCGCCTGAATCAGATCGAGCAGCATTTTGCCTTCAACCGTCGTTGAGGTAATCTGTTGCACAGGTCGAAATAGAATGGGATGATGACTGATAATCAAATCGGCGCCAGCTGCGATGGCTTCTGCAGCCACATCCGGCGTCAGCGTTAAACAAGTGATGATTTGATTCACGTTTTGGGCCGGGTCTCCGGTCAGCAGTCCGACATTGTCCCAGCTTTCGGCCAGATCGGGAGGCGCGAGGTTGACGAGATAATCCTGAATTTCTGCTACGTTGCTCATCTTGTATTTCTCCGGCTTTTCTGGAGAGTCTGCAATTCTCACTCTGTGGGAAAATCGTGGAAGTTGATATCGTTGGGTCACAAATCTGAATTGATCAATGTATCATACAGCACTATACTTGGTGAAACCAAAGAACATGTGATTCATTTCTTCGAAATAAAGCAAGGTCAGCACTATGGGTCTGAAAACACGTTTGATCGCTCTGTTTGTGATTGCCTTTGGCGCCTGCATCATCCTGAACGGTCCGGATATTCTGGTCTATCTGGTCGCGCAAGCAGTCATCTCAGGAACATTTATCACGATGTGCCTGAAGAAAGAACGCGAGATTATCGCCAAGCAAAACCAGGCGGAAGCCGGTTCTGAGTAGTTGTTGAGTTTCGGCTGTTCTAAGCTGCTTTTTCTTCGAAAAATCCGTTTCCCCGGCTGAGAGACCGCCTGCTGGCAAGACATCTGCGGTAAAAGTTGGTTAGAATAGGGAAGACTGTTTAAAACCTTCTCTATTTCTCTCTAACCATGAAATAACCGTAAGAATGTCTTTTTTCAATTTGCGTTCTGTGTTTCCCAAAACCAGACAGAATTCTTTAACGCCGGTTCGTAAAAACGGCTTTACTCTGATTGAACTGCTGGTGGTGATTGCCATCATCGCCGTACTCGTTGCATTGCTGTTACCCGCAGTACAGCAGGCGCGCGAAGCTGCTCGAATGGCGCAGTGCAAAAATAATCTCCGGCAAATTGTTCTGGCCTGCCATATGTATGCCGACTCGAACGGCGGCTATTGGCCACGCGCTGCTGCAGACCACCATGCTGGTTTTGGAGGAAAAAAACGCTGGCATGGAGAGCGGGTCACCGCGGACGCAACATCCAAGTTCCAGGCACACCTGGGCCCCTTGGCGCCATTCCTCGAACAAAATGCGGAAATTAAAAAGTGCCCCACATTTGGTAACTTTGCCGCACACGGGACCGTGCCGAATGCATTCGAAGGTGGTACGGGCGGTTACGGTTATAATCAGGCCTATCTTGGGGGTACTTCCTGGAAGAATCCTTATCCGATCAGCAACATGGTGGCTACCAATATGCGGGAAATCGGCAGCCTGGCACGAACCGTTGCCTTTTCGGATGCCGCACTCGCACAAGGCTTTCCTGACCTGCACATCATTGAATACAGCTTCATCGAACCACCGTACTTTATTGATAACTGGACTCCCACCTACCAGGAAGCCCCCTGGCGGCCTGATCCCTCGATTCATTTCCGCCACACAGGAACTGTTGCCAACATCGGCTGGGCAGATGGACGCGTTACCTCTGCGGTGATGTCGGGTACGGGTACCTCGGCTTACGGCGGAGATCCCAAGAAGTTTCAAATTGGCTGGTTCGGTCCGATGGACAGCAACGTTCTATTTAGCAACAAAGATAAACTGGAAGCCGACATGGGAGGCGTTCAGTAATGAGCGACTCTGCGTTGCGAAAATTTTCTTATTTGCTGCCTGTGCTGTGTTTGATGCTACTACAAAGCTGTGCAGAAGAACGTCCGGCTGTCCCTCAACCGTCGGCGGAATACGTCGTGATGATTGATGAGCAGGGAACGCCGGAAAATATTTTGATCGACCAGTTTTTCAAAAAGGAAGATCACGCCGACGGAGTGAAGGTGCTGGTCGTCGATAAGCAAAGCACAGCACATGCAATGATTGCACCAGCGGAATTATTGAAGCAGAACCCAAACGCCGGCCGTTATCTGATCTTCAAACATGATGACCCGAAACGTCCGTTTGATGATCTTCCCCGTTAAGCTGTTACTTAAGAAATCTGGAATGACACCATGAAGCGTACACTTTCTCTTTTCAGCATCTTACTGTTCGTCCTGTTGATATCACCACTCTCGGCACAAACGGTGAAAACCCTGGCGGGCACCGGGAAACAGGGACACACGGGCGATGGCGGGCCGGCTGTGGAAGCGATGGTGGGAGAGCCTTATGGCCTCACACTCGGCCCGGACGGGGCGTTGTATGTCTGTGAAATCAAAAGCCATGTCATCCGTCGGATTGATGAAAAAACAGGAAAGATTTCCACCGTCGCCGGTTCGGGCCAAAAAGGGTACAACGGCGATGGAGGGCCAGCCCTGGAAGCAAAACTGAATGAGCCGTATGAAGTTCGCTTTGACAAAGCGGGTAATATGTATTTCGTGGAAATGGTGAATAACATCGTGCGCCGCGTGGATGCCAAGACCGGTAAGATTGAAACCGTCGCAGGCACCGGCAAGAAAGGCTTTTCGGGGGATGGAGGACCGGCGACAGAAGCGACTTTTTCACGACCGCATTCGATCGCATTGGACAACAACGACAATTTGTATATCTGTGATATCGGCAATCATCGCATTCGCCGCGTCGATTTGAAAACTGGCATCATCAGCACATTTTCCGGTACCGGCGCACGGAAGCCAACTCCCGATGGCGCGAAGGTTTCAGGCACCCCCCTCAATGGCCCACGGGCTCTGGATTTCTTCGCTGAAGGTTCTGGAAAAGGCTCTTTGTATCTCGCTTTGCGGGAAGGGAACAAGGTGTATCGCATCGATTTGGATAATGAGACTTTACATCACATCGCGGGGACTGGTAAAAAAGGATATACAGGGCATGGCGGACCAGCCAAAGAAGCGACTTTGTCAGGCCCGAAAGGAATTTCCGTCGCACCGAACGGAGACATTTATCTGGCTGATACCGAAAGTCATACGATTCGTGTGATCCGCAAGATAAATGGCATCATCGAAACAGCCGTGGGAGATGGCAAAAAAGGGGATGGCCCTGCTGGAGATCCCGCGAAGTGCCGCATGGCACGACCGCATGGAGTTTATGTGGGGCCTGAAGGAAACGTCTATATTGGTGACAGTGAAACTTACCGCGTTCGCAAGTTAACTACGGGACAAAAATAAATGAAAATCAAACATGAAACTTATCGCTGCTTGAGTACTTTTTCTGTCGCCACACTGCTGGTTCTGCTGGGAGGTTCGCTTGAACTTTCCGCCGGCGAAATCTGGCAACGTCAACAACTGGACGCCGCCTTCCGTTCGGAAGGATCTGCCGCGGCCGACGTGAATAAAGATGGTAAAATGGATGTGATTGCCGGCGATGTCTGGTACGAAGCACCGGACTGGAAAATGCACGAAGTTCGCAAACCCGGAAAATTCGTTGCTGGCGTGGGATACAGTGACAGCTTCTGCAACTTCGCTTACGACATCAACCAGGATGGCTGGACCGATTTCATTTACGTCAGCTTTCCCGGCAAAGAATTCTACTGGTATGAAAATCCAAAAAATAAATCAGGTCACTGGAAAGAACACCTGATCTGGCACAGCATCTGTAATGAAACTCCCAAATTCGAAGACCTGAATGGGGATGGAAAACCAGAACTGATCTTCGGCTCACAACCAGAGCAACAGATGGGATATCTGGAAATTCCACCGCCGGAACAGGCCACGAAAAAATGGACCTTCATGCCCATCAGCAAACCCGGCGATCCCATGAAAAACGGCACGTTCAAATATTACCACGGTCTGGGCGTTGGCGATGTTAACAAAGATGGCCGTCAGGATGTTCTGATTCCCAATGGCTGGTGGGAAGGGCCGAAAGAATTCGGTGAAGGGCTCTGGAAATTCCATCCGTTTACATTGAGTGTCAGCGGTTCTGAGCCTCCTGAAAAGATGGCCGACCTGTATGTGGAAGACCTCGACCAGGATGGTGATAACGACATCATTGG
The DNA here is from genome assembly GCF_007744675.1 of Gimesia alba. Taxonomy (NCBI): domain Bacteria; kingdom Pseudomonadati; phylum Planctomycetota; class Planctomycetia; order Planctomycetales; family Planctomycetaceae; genus Gimesia; species Gimesia alba. Next base: position 306,668 of record NZ_CP036269.1, on the reverse strand, counting down.
CAGTTCGGCTCATGCGTTTGGCGTCTGGTGGTTTGAGAATGTATCAGAAGGAGACAAACCCAAATTCAAAGCGCACCTGATTGACAAGAGCTACTCTCAAACCCACGCCATGCACTTCATTGATATGAATGGCGACGGACAGCGGGATATGGTCACCGGTAAACGGTTCTTTGCTCACAATGGGAAAGATCCGGGTGGTAAAGATCCGGTTGTGATGTACTGGTATGAAATCAAACGGGGTAAGAACTCCGCGCCGCAGATCATTCCTCACAAAATCGAAGCGGGCAACGATACCGGCGTGGGCACCCAGTTTTCCATGGCCGACATGAACGGCGATGGCCGCCCTGATATCGTACTCTCGAATAAAAAAGGCGTGAACGTTCTGATCCAGAATTAATCACCGCCGACATTCACACGCAGGATAGCAGACTGATTCTCTGTTATCCTGCGTTTTTTTACGCCTTGTTTTCCTTGCGTTCGTCAAGCACTCGCTGATATATCTCGCGCAGACGATGCGTCATCGTTTCGTGGCGGAATTGATCGGTGAATCGTTCTCGTCCCGTCTGACCAAACCGACGGCGTTTTTCAGGATCTGCGGCAAGTTCCATCAATGCCTGCGAGAGTGGTTCAATTGATTCGGGCGGCAGAAGATAGCCAGTTTCCTCGGGAATCACCACCTCCCGGGCACCATCCACGTCGTACGAAACCACCGGTTTGCCGGCAATCAGTCCTTGAGGCAGCACGCGGGCCAGCCCTTCCCAGACGCTGGTATGCACGACGATATCCATCGCATGAATCAGTTCCGGCACCCGCTCGGGAGGCACCAGACCGGCGAAGATGAAATGTTCTGAGAGCCCCAGCTCGGCGATACGTTGTTCAAATTCCGCTCTGAGAATTCCATCACCGACCAGCAGAAAGCGAACCTGTGGCTGCGCTTCGACGACCTGTTTGGCGGCTTCAATCAGATACTTGTGTCCTTTCAAATGAAACAGCCGCGCTACTTTGCCGATGACAATGTGCTCGGGGGCAATACCTAACTCGCGGCGAACCTCTTCCGGGGGGCGCGACGGCGTGAGAAACGGCTCGACTTCCATTCCGCTGTAAACGGTGTCGTAGCGATCGCGAGTGGCGATGCCAGCCGACACATATTGATCGGTCATCGCATCACACACACTAATGAGCCGATCGCAGCGCCGGGCCGCCCACTTTTCTGCAGCAATATAAGCGTGATAATGCACAGGAGACTGGCCGAAGTGAAAGGCGGCTCCATGAATCGTATGCACCGTCGGCAGTTTCAGATGCCAGGCGGCCGCCCGTCCGAGAATGCCGGCTTTCGAACTATGAGTGTGTACCAGATCGGGCTGGAAATCGCGGAGTTCGGCAATCAGTTCCCGATACGCGCGCCAGTCATTCCACGGACTGATGCTGCGTGTCAGATGAGGAACGATTCGTAAATCGAAACCACCCTGCTCTGCGCGGGGAATCAGCGTTCCTTCGGGTCCCTCGGTCGGCCCGGTCAGGAGCGAGACTTCGTCGTGATAATCGCGAAACTGATCTTCGACCGTATAGAGCGTATTCTGCTGCGCACCGCCAATGATCATCCGGGTGATAAGATGTGCGACTCTCACTCGAACACCAGCCTCTGGTTATTCTGTTGTTGGCAGCAATTCAATCTCGAAATCAAAATGGCTCTCTTCATACAATCAATTAAAATCAGTCTCTCTCTTAACCGGCTGGAGGGGGTGGAGGGGGTGTTGCTGCCTGAAAATATCCAGCCAACTGAGGCACCTGACTGGCAGGCAACCAGCCCGCCATCCCTGCAGACCAGACCTGGGTCGTTCCTGAAATCTGACCGCCGGCGATTCCCTGTGAAATCTGATCCAGCGAGAACGGACCTTGCGACTGACCATTCACGGCGATATGCCAGGCCGCCGGTGGTGGTGGAGGCGCCGGCTGCCCGGGTGCCCCCATACCAGGCGCGCCCATCATGCGGTTGGCCATCGCGAATCCCATACCGAGCCCCATACCTTCGGCGGCACCTCCGCCGGACGGGTTCTCGGCGGCGGACAACATTGCCTGTCCCATCTGATATTGCTGGAACTGGTTCATATCGCCGATGACGCCCATGCTGGTGCGCGTATCCAACGCTTTTTCGACCGTTTCCGGAAGCGAGATATTCACAATCAGCAACTGTGGCACTTCAAGGCCGTATTCGTCATCAATCCGTTCATTGACCATCGCTTTCAGCTCGGTCGAAATTTCCGTGTACTTGGAAGCGAGATCGAGTGCAGCATATTTGGATTCGCCGATCAGATCGGCAAACGAACTGAGAATGATAGACCTTAACAGTTCATTGATTTCATTCGAATGAAACTCTCCATCGGTGCCTACGAGTTCTTTAACCAGAATCCGTGGATCATTGGCTTTGAGCGAATAGTTACCAAAGGCGCGCAACCGAATGGGACCGAATTCCGGATCGCGAAGCATAATCGGATTAGGCGTGCCCCACTTCAGGTCTGTAATCTGTGTGGTATTGACAAAATAGACTTCGGAACGAAACGGGCTATTGAAGCCATGCTTCCAGCCTTGCAGCGTTCCTAAAATCGGCAGGTTATCGGTGGTAAGCTGATAATGTCCGGGCTCAAATACATCGGCGACTTGCCCACGATGCACGAACAGCGCCATCTGGCCCGGTCGCACAATCAGTTCGGCTCCATTTTTAATTTCATTCTGATAGCGGGGAAATCGCCAGGTGAGGACATGCTTCGAATCATCGATCCACTCAATGATATCAATGAGTTCGGCCCGTAATTTATCCATCCAGAATCCCATATTGATTTCCCCTCTTTTAGTACGACTGCTTGTTGAATCTGGCGTTTTGAGAATGGTGCAAAAGTGAATTGCGGGCAGCGAACGTGCCACATCGTTGATTGTAACCCGCTGTTCAGTTTGCCCGCAATCAAAGAGATCACAGACCCACCGATAATTCTCAAATCGGAACCGTTTTACTTATTTAATGGCTTCTCTACCCTTTGGTCTTCTGACCGATTCAGATTTTTCTGAAACAGGGGCACTTTTTTTAGAAACGGCATCGCAACTGGCCTGGATCAAAGAAATCGGCAAAAACACCCTGATATTTGCTGATTTCCAGACAAATAAGACCTGCAGGAACATGGCTAAACGTATACACATTTTCGCTTCTATAAATTGCTGTTGACCTGTTTTGTTGAAAGTTTTACATTCCCGCCGCGCTCTTATGGTAGAGCTTGAGACAAGGAAGTTTCGTAAATCTTCTGACGACTAAGTATCAACGTGATTGGTGACTCCGGAACCTGCTGATTCAGTTCAGTTCCGGAATGGTTTCCCAACAATCCAGGACCCAAAGGATTGTTGAATCCAGCATGTAAGCTGGTGGGGCTGAATTCAGGCAATCACATGATCCCCTCGCGTCGGATACAAAACATGGAGATTTTAAGCAATGGGCGACCCAACCCCAAACCCGCATGCGACCAACGCCAAGACAAACTCGAAACGAAAAATAATCTTTTTCGCAGCCGGTACAGGGCTGGTTCTTTTCGCTGGCATTCTTTTCTTCCAGACCTTCAATGCCAAAGACGGTGCTGCTGGTGAAGAGAAAAAAGCCGGTACAGTACGACTTTCCGGTGCACAACCAACGCTCCGCAGCCAGCCGGTTGCAAAAGTGGGCAGTGTCGTGATCACCGAAGATGAGCTGGCTCGTGAATGCCTGGCTCTGTATGGACCAGAAGTTCTGGAAAACGTTGTGAACCGGGCCATCATTCAACAGGCTTGCCAGAAAGCAGGCGTGGTGGTTGAGCAGGCTGAGGTTCACGCCGAAGTCGAAAAGATCGCAAAACGCTTCAATCTGGATACCAAAACCTGGTATGACATGTTGCTGGCAGAACGAAAAATGAATCCGAATCAGTATCGTCGCAATGTCATCTGGCCGATGCTGGCGTTACGAAAACTGGCCGGTCAACAAACCAACCTGACTCAGGAAGAGGTTCAGAAAGCCTTTATTCGTGATTACGGCCCACGTGTGAAAGCCCGGATGATCATGCTGGACAACCTGCACCGCGCTCAGACAACCTGGGATATCGTCAAACGAAACCCGGATGACTTTGAACGCCAGGCCCGTGAGAAATCCATCGAGCCTAACAGCCGTGCTCTGGGTGGAGCCATTCAACCGATTCCCCAATACTCTGACAATGAGAGCCTCTGGAAAGCTGCTTTCAAGCTGAAAGAAGGCGAGATTTCCGGGATCATTCAGATTGGCCCCAGTCGCTATGCCATTCTGTTCTGTGAAGGCCGTACGGAACCCGTTGTGACTGACATCAACGAAGTGAAAAACCAGTTGGTGGAACAATTGCTCGAAGAACAAACACAGGAAGCGGTTGCTCTCGTGTTTAAGAAACTGAAAGAAGAAACCCGGGTGGACAACTATATCACAAATACCACAACCGGTGGGGTTTCCCAGACTTCAGGCACGAATTTCGTGAAGGGTCCGGTGAAACAAGCGATTCCTAACCCGACACAGGGATTCAACAAACCTGGTAGATAAGCTCATTTCTCTGAAATAGAGAACCAGATAGCCAAAACGCGTGTCAGTCCTGGTTTACTGACACGCGTTTTTTCATGTTCTGTAGCCGTCTGTGAAAAAATCCTCGTATTCCGCAGGCGCATTTTTCAGAGCGATCGCGTAAAATAGTCTAAGTCGGGCGTGCTTCCTCTGCTCAATGTGAAGGCAGCGGATACAGAGCCGCCGATAGATAGTCGACAAATATTCCTTGTTATACAGGCAGTGCTTCAATTATGCGTGGCGAATCGGAAGTTCCCTCTTCAGACGATGGTTTTACCATCCCCGTTGCAGAGAGAGTAAAGCGTTTACCCCCCTACCTTTTCGGAAAGATCAACAAGCTGAAATACCAGAAGCGTGTGGCGGGTGTTGACGTAATCGATCTGGGAATGGGCAATCCGACCGATCCGCCTGATCCGCTGATTGTGGAGAAGATGGCGGAAGCAGTCGCTGATCCCCGGAACCACCGTTATTCGGTCGCCAACGGAATTGCGAACCTGAGAAAAGAAGTGACGTCTCGGTATTGGAAAAAATATGGTGTGAGGCTGGATCCTGATTCCGAAGTTGTCGCCTGTATCGGTTCCAAAGAAGGCTTCAGCCATCTGTGTCTGGCGCTGATGGGCCCCGGCGATACAGCCATCGTGCCGTCCCCTTCTTTTCCCGTTCACGTCTATGCGGTGATGCTGGCTGCAGGGAACGTGATTGAACTCGACGTCCGCGAGCCTGATCAGTTTCTTTCGAATATCGCTTATACCTGCGAGCATCTTTACCCGAAACCGCGCGTGGTGGTGGTGAACTTCCCTCATAATCCGAGCGCCACGGTGATCGAGCAGGACTTTTATGTGGAACTGGTCCGCCTGGCTCGTAAATATTCCTTTCTGGTAATCAGTGATTTCGCTTACGCAGACATTTGCTTCGACGGTTACAAAGCCCCTAGTTTTTTAGCGACTCCCGGCGCTTCAGAGGTCGGCGTGGAATTCACAACGATGAGCAAGGGCTATAGCATGGCTGGCTGGCGCATCGGCTTTTGCTCGGGTAATTCGGAAATGGTGCGGGCTCTCTCGACCATTAAAGGCTACTACGATTACGGTCTGTTTCAGCCGGTTCAGATTGCCGCGATCGTCGCTATGCGGCACTGTGAAGCCGCCGTCGACAGCATCGCCGCGGAGTACCAACATCGCCGGGATGTTTTCTGTAGTGGTTTAGAACGACTGGGCTGGGAAATCGAACGTCCCAAAGCGGGCATGTTTGTCTGGGCAAAGATTCCCGAACCATGGGCTCAAATGGGATCGATCGATTTCGCCATGAAGCTGCTCGATGAAGGGGGTGTTGCGGTCAGCCCCGGTCGCGGGTTTGGCGAAGACGGAGAAGGTTATCTGCGGATGGCGATTGTCGAGAACTCACAACGTCTCCGACAAGCGGTGAAGCAAATCGGGAAATGTATGAAGTCGGAAGAAATCGCCGCAGAATAGCCAATGCGAACGGGAGCCGTGAAGGTTTCCCACCATATCAGGTATTTTTGCGTTGATCGTCGATGGATTTCATAAAGCCTTGAATTTGATTGTCGGCCAGCTTGACGGTTCCGGCGTCTGGACCAATACGAATTCCCGTGCGCTGCATGGGCATTCTCTTTTCGACAATCGTATTGTCTGTGATGATCAGATCAGACGTTTTACCGGTGATATCAATGGCGACTCCCTGTTCTGCGCCGCTGTTGATAATTTGATTTTTAACGACCGTATTACGGTTAGCCCAGAAGTTTTTCCCGCGGGCGTCATCGCGAAACAGAATGCCTACTTTTCCGCTATTGGAAATCACATTCTCGCGCATGATGTTATCAGTATCATTATGACCTATTGAAATACCGAAGTTGTTTCCCGTCATCTGATTCTTTTCCGCCAGTCCGTATTTCACACCCCAGCACCAGAACAGACCGATATGATTGTTTTCAAAGCGACTGTTTTTGATCAGAGGGCGCTGTGAACCGGAGCCCGGATGCACGCCGAGACCGGCATTGTCGTGACTGCGGCAATTTTCGACTTTCACATCGTGACAGATCTGGAAGCTGATTCCGTCGCCGTTGTAATTGCGCGTGGTCACATTGCGAATGGAGTAACGATTGCAATCCTGCAGAAAAATACAACCGCCATAATTGCCATTCAGATTGGTATTATTTTCTCGGTTGCCATCCAGCGTCAGATTTTCAATGACCACATTTTTCGTATATTCACTGGTCAGGAGAGGAAAGAGAGATGACGCCGTCGGCTTGCCGGAGAGCCAGAGATTTTTACGAAGTCCGTCATTCAATTTGAAGCGGTTTCCTGATCGCGCCACGAGCGTGCGCTTAATCACATCCTGACTTCCCGTGTTGGGATTTTTCGTGATCAATACCACGCCGTCTCCCACCTGAAATCCAGCTGATTTCTCGAGCGTGATCTCCTGATCGTACCAGTCAGAATCTTCCGAGAGTGCAACGGTTTCAGAAGCGCCTTTGGTAATGATCGTTTCCGGCCCACTTCCCAAAAGACGAATCCGGGAAGGCAAATGCAGCGAATTTCGCAACGTGAACGTTCCTGGTAAAATCCGAACCGTGCCGCCCCCTTTGCCGGCGATATAATCGATGGCGGCCTGCAATGCTTTATCACCGCTGCCGACAATGTCACCAGCTTTGGTGCCGACGGAAATTGAAAGCCGCTCATCCCAGTTCGGTTCGAATCGCTGGTCGCCATCGGTGGCCCGCGGCTGCTTGACGGCAGGAAGTTTTTCGGCGGCAAGTTGCCTGGCAGTAACAGAACCGATTCCAGTGGCCATCGCGGTTGCGAGAAACTGACGTCGGGAGAGTGAAGACGGGCTCATAAAATCGCTCCAAAGCAATTCGGCAGGCAAAATTCGAAAAAGCGCTTTCCACTGAGTCTCCTATAATGCCATAGACAATTCAAGCGATTTTCCTTAGATCACGAAATCTGAGGCTCGATCCAGGACGTTCCCTGATTGCCCGCCTGATAAGATACACATTACTTTTCGTAAATCACCGATAATGGAATGAACGTGATTTGGGATTCTGCTAACCCGTTATTTTTGGTGCGGTCACCGGCGCAGTGTCCAAGCAGAACACCGTCTTTTGTGAATTCGATCGCGGTATAGCAATACCAGCCATTCGGGTTGGTTTCGAGATTACGAATTTGTTGCCAGGTTTTGCCTTCGTCTTTAGAGATCGCGATGGTCAATGGTGTTCGCTTACCACGTCGTTGTGGGTCAATCCCTCGATGATTATTCCAGACCAACAGTAAATCACCTGTCGCAGGGATACGCTCAATCGAAGCAGGGGAAACCGGCGAAATGATCTCAGATGGCTTGAGTTCTGAAAATGACTTGCCGCCATCCTGTGAATACGCAACAAATTGACTGCCACCATTGGTACGGCAGAATCCCATCAGTCTACCATCTTTGAGTTCGACAATTCCGGGCTCCTGCATATAGGGTTGTCTATCGCCCGGCTGTTTTTCGACGGCGACTTCTTCGCCGCGCTGCCAGGTCTTGCCACTATCGTCTGAGTAGTAACACAAAAAACGAGCACCGGGATTGAAGCGATCAGAGCCCTTCAGATTTTGATGCAATGCCAGAGGAATCACAATGCGGCCATTTTTTAATTGGATGACCCGGTCATTATTCAGAACATAGTAGCCCACCTGCTCTGCAGGAATAATGTCTACGGGGGCACTCCAGTGTGCTCCTTCATCGTTACTGAGTCGCATCACGGGAATTAAATCGTGAATCGAGTTTTTACGCGCGTAGAACAAAGCAATCTGACCAGATTGCAACCGCAGTAGCGAGACTGACATAATATTCTGTTTGCCGTCATTTTCAATAATTGTCTGGTCGTAAGCTGTCCATGTTTTGCCACCGTCTGACGAATAGCGACCAGCCAGATAAGCCGAGGAGTGATCGGCGGCGCCGCCGGTAAAGTGCGTATACACAAAAAGAATCCGCCCATCCTTGAGAGTAATAAAGTCACCTTCGCTGTTGCGTGGATTATTGTCTGTGGGTGGCAGATTCAGGACACGTTGTACTGGGGCAGTTGCAGGGAGAGCGTCCCGAGCTTTTTCGTCAGCAAAGAGGCTGCTTTGACTGCAAAGACCAATCGAAGCAGAAAAGAGTAACAACCGCTTCCAGGAAATCACGAATTTCATTTCACTCTCCTCTTACAAATGATCTGATGAGATCAGATCGCGCTGTAATTGTTCGATCTTTAATTAACAGTACCCTGATTGAATGGTAACAAAACTCACATCACAAGTTGATCTAAGTAGTTTTATTTTAATTTCTTATGAACCGAATCAACACCCGTTTGTCCATTTGATTTACCTGTCTGGCACCTCAACGATGACAATCACTGACAAGAATCGCATTAATCCATGAGGCAAATTCCTCAAATATATCTGTAAAACAATTGGTTCACTTAAACATAAAACATGTCAGTAGATATGTGTTTCGTAGAATAATAGAACCTGAGAAATTCAGTATTACTCCAATTAAATTATTGACAAATTAATATTTTGTCTTTTAATGAAGTTTCTTAATGCAACAAATCGAACAGGCTTTCGCCATTAAAAAATGTGAATATTTCTCTGTCAGTTCTGGCAGTTAATTCGTCGTTAAGTACAAATTTCGTTCTCTTATCTTTTAAATTAGTCGCTCTTTACAGCTAACTGAAATTTGTTTGCGCACGGTTTCTTCTTTGTTTGCATCTATAAATGCTGTGTGCATTTTCATATTCACTTCGCTTGAGAGCCGGATGAGAGTTCGAGATGGTCATCATTTCTCTTATTTCTCTATTTTTCCGGAGGTGAAGATGAGACGGCTCACAAGAAAACGGGGTTTTACCCTGATCGAGCTCCTGGTGGTAATCGCCATCATCGCGATTTTGATTGCCCTACTTTTACCAGCTGTGCAACAGGCACGCGAAGCAGCCCGTCGATCGACGTGCAAGAATAATCTGAAACAGATTGGCCTGGCACTACACAACTACCATGACAGTCACCGTGTCTTTCCGATTGGTGCAAATAATGTTGGGAGTGGCAACTTCGTCGACGTCAATCCCCAACCGACGCTGGCATTAAATCACACTGGCTGGTTGATGTTACTGCCTTATATGGATCAGGCACCGCTTTACAACCAGCTCAATTTGAGCATTGCCACCAATGGGCATTTTGGCTCCCCTTCGAGTTCCACTCCCAATTCGATTACAGGAGTCGCTGGAGGATGGCCGAATGCCAATAGTTCCCTGGTCCAGACGATTCTACCCGTTCTGCTTTGCCCGTCTGATGATGGGGAGACGATCGAAGTCAGGACTGACGCAGCCAACTATATTGCCAATCATGCGAGAACCAATTACCTGTTCTGCGCTGGCGGGCATGGTAATGGATGGTCTGGCGGGAGACTTTGGTCAATCTACCAAACCAGTGCCAGTAATCTGGCTGACGGACGCACCGGCATTCGTTACCGGGGTATGTTTGGTTACAACGGGGCAGCCAAAATCAAGGATGTCAAAGACGGAACCAGTACAACAATCGCTGTCTGTGAAGGCGCCATCAATGGCCGCACTAACGATGCATATACGCCGATCTGGGCCGGGTATCGTCGCTATGGCACCTTCGCTGTGAACCACCCCAATATTGATGCCAATCACATCAATAATGCACGGTACCACATCAATGGCCCTCTGCATGTACCCGGAATGACAAGTTCCGGTTCCACTGCCGATAGACGTCATCATGTGGGCGTTGCCTCCAGTGTTCACGAAGGGGGAATTCATGTTTTGATGGGAGATGGCTCCGTACGGTTCCTCAGCGAAAACATGGATAAAAACACCTACGCACTACTGACACGTATCAACGATAGCGAAGTCTTAGGCGAGTATTAATTCAATCTGGTTCCCATTCAGGGGCTCCGTGTATTAATTTTTAGTCTCAGCTCTAAGTAATTCATTATCTGTTGGTTACGTCAAAGGAGAACATTGTGAAACCGTTTCACAAGATGCTGCCGTTTTGCTTAAGTCTTGTATTTCTATTTTCAATAACAGCTTGTACCGGGAGCTCCAAAGGCGCTCCTGATGAAAGTGAAACTCCTGTCGAAGTCGGAGATGAGGATTCCCTGGCTCTGCCGCCAGAATAAGTGATTGACACACGCTTCTAGCTTATGGGCCTCGCTCATCTATTATCTACTTGTCACTCTTTTACTTAGCCAGCTGCTTCTTAACCTGAAGCAGCTGGCTTTTTTACGTCATCTCGATCAAAAGTTAAAAAATTGTCTGAGAAACTTATTTTCTTCAATACCACGGGTCGCTTCTCGGGTTCAATCTTTCGATGTCTACCAACATTTTTAGAAAATTGTGAATTTTTATAAACATAAATCACTCAGGACGATACTCTTCTTGCGTAGCAGCTGAAGCTTGATACTAAAAAGTGTTTCCTATTTTGTCGTATTGACAAATTACTTGTTTGGTTTTAATAGAGTTTAATTCCTTACATATCCGAGCAGTCTTTCGCCTTATATTGTTCTGTAGCTAAATTATCTGCCAATTCTGGCATTTATATACTGTGACAAAGTTGAGATTTCGTACTCTTATCATGAAATGAGTACCCAGCATATCAAGATGAAGACTTAGGAACGTACGCTTTTGTTTATTTCTTTAAAGTGCTGTGTCACTTTCTGCTTTCTATCTATTTGAAATCAGGATGAGAGTTCGAGTTCTATTTTCCTTTCTCGAAATTCTTTCTATCTGGAGATAAAGATGAGACGGCTTGCAGCAAAACGGGGTTTTACCCTGATCGAACTCCTGGTGGTGATTGCCATCATCGCAATTTTGATTGCTCTCTTGTTACCCGCAGTCCAACAGGCACGTGAAGCTGCCAGAAGATCCACGTGTAAAAACAATCTAAAACAAATCGGTCTGGCATTGCACAATTATCATGAAACTCACCGCGTCTTCCCATTGGGAACGGACAATGCCGGAAGCTCCAATGTTACCAATCAGACTCTCGCGTTAAATCATACCGCTTGGCTGATGTTACTCCCTTTTATGGACCAAGCTCCACTTTACAATCAGTTCAATTTTAATATCGCCACCAATGGCCAGTTTGATGGTACTTATAACTGGACCGGCGTCGCAGGTGGATGGCCGAATGCAAATAGCGATCTGGTAAAGACAATCCTGCCCGTGCTTCTTTGCCCTTCTGATGATGGTGAGACGATTGAAGTGAGAACGGATACAACAAACTACTTTGCAGACCATGCCAGAACAAATTATCTGTTTTGTGCTGGTGGCCATAGTAATGGATGGCCCGGTGGATCGATCTGGTCTGCCTATCAAACGAGCTCCAGTAATTTGGCATCAGGAAAAACCGGAATCCGCTATCGAGGCATGTTTGGTTTCAATGGAGCCGCAAAAATCAAAGATGTCAAAGATGGTCTCAGCAACACAATTTCCGTTTGCGAAGGTGCCATCAACGGGCGTACCGATGATGCCTACACCCCTATCTGGGCTGGCTATAGACGGCATGGTACATTCGCCGTCAATCACCCCAATATCGATGCCAACCATATCAACAATGCACGCTACCACATTAATGGCCCTGTGCATGTACCGGGAATGACAAGTTCCGGGACCACTGCAGACAACAGACATCATGTAAACGTGGCTTCCAGCGTTCACGAAGGTGGGATTCATGTTTTGCTGGGTGATGGATCCGTGCGTTTTCTCACCGAAAACATGGATAAGGACACCTATGCATTACTAACACGTATCAACGATGGTCAGGTCTTAGGCGAGTACTAAATTTGTCCTGAATCTCTCAGTAGAGATGATCTGTTTGAAATCAGATCTGGTCTCTTGACATTTTTCGTCTGGCTAAATTTTAAAGGAGATCATTGTGAATCAGTTTCACAAGGTTCACCCTCTGGTGTTAAGCATGATTTTACTGTTGCCCATTTCAGGATGCTTTGGAAGCTCGAAAGAAACTCCTGAAGATAATGAAAAACCTGTGCAAACCGGAGATGAGAGCACTTTGCTACTTCCGCCGGAATGAGTAACACGCTGAATGAGCTTCTCGCCAGCTGCATCGATAAGGGAGCAGCTGGCTTTTTTGCGTCAACATGTCGTACCAGGATTATTTCTTCGTTTTATCCAAGTCTGCTGTTGCCCCCTCCGCATTTAATCCGGGGTCGGGTTGAGTGGACTCTGCGTTATTAGCATTTCCACAGGCAGATACAATCAGACACATAAATAGAAAACAGAGACCCGCGAACTTGCGTGATAATTTGCTGGTGAGTTGCCTCATGATCCTCCCTTTCGACTAACACGTTCCAACAGCCTAACACTGAAAGAAACGTCTCTCTGGATTATTTTTTCAGGAAACCCGCGCTCCTTTTCTATGGGGAGCGCAGGTGAGAAGGTACTCGATCTGTGTTCTGAGCCAGACTGACCCCAAGAACAACAGTTCGTTTAAAACTCGCCGACTGTTAAACCGTCGTTTCGATGATGTAATCTCTGGTAAACGCCCCAATGATTTGCCAGATACGATTTATCATTCCATCCACCACCCGGAACACCGGTCGCACAGGCATTCGGATCATTACTCCACTCACAGCCACAGCCTTGAACAGCACACGTAGAACCGCTTCTGGTCGAAACGATATGCTCGATATTCTCCGAGATGAATCGGACGGCGCCATCAGCCATCAGAAAGTGCGCGCCCCCAGTATGGGTACTCCCAAATCGCCAGTTGGTAGAAGTCATGCCTGATTTGAGTTGATTGGTCATCGGATAGAAACCGGCTGCCATAAACCAATCCCAGCAGCAGGCAGTATCATTTCCCGGGCTGGAAGTTGTGTAGGTATTGTGTTGCAGTCCCAACCAGGAACCACCGGTCCAAACCTGATAGGATCTTTCACCGACGGCAATGGTATTTGAAGTTCCGTCTTTGAAACTGGAAACTTTAGTGGGACGTGCGGGATCCATTGTGAAAAATCCACCAGAGACAATCGCAGTGCTACTGTCGGAGTTTTGAAATCCTCCCGCACTACCAGCGTAACTGGTACTGGGGATAGAAGTCATGTAATTGGGGGTACCTGAAGCGTGGACGCTTCGTACCGGAGCACGATCAGTGTCGCTGGGACACAAGACGCCGGCAATGCCACTCAATCCCTGAATGACCGTTTTGTTCGTTCCCTCAAATATTCCAATATTAAAATTGAGCTGATTATAGAGCGGTGCCTGATCCATGTAAGGCAGAATCATCGCTCCCCAGCTTGCCGCATTCCCTAACTCATTCGATCCAACCCTGCCCCGAATTTGTGCCGGAGGGAATAATCCGAAGGTCTCATGATAATTGTGCAACGCCAGACCAATCTGTTTCAGATTATTTTTACACTGCGTTCGACGAGCTGCTTCTCGCGCCTGTTGCACTGCAGGCAGGAGTAAAGCAATTAAAATGGCGATAATAGCAATCACCACCAACAACTCAATCAGCGTAAACCCACGCCTCTGTAAAGAATTCAATTTCACGTCTCTGCTCCTTAGAAGAATAAAGAATAAGAAATGACAATCGCGACAAAACACAGCTTGCTCTAGAATTGAGCTGAAATTTTCCATCAACGAAAAGAGACTCTTAGATCAAACTCATCAACAGACATCAGACAAGAATTCTTAAACTCGCCTGCATTCAATCAGTCCGTTACCTTCGTTTCGGCCTGATTAATACAAAAGTCCATTAATATACATTAGGTTAATTTATGAGTCTACAGAGGTACCTGTCTAACTGTCAATAGTTTCATTCTTGAAACCATATTCTTTGTAAACTTGTATATTTTTTCTAAGTATTTTCCTTTACATCCTGATATTATGCCTGATTTGAAAGTGTGAGATCATTCCCTTAGATCAGGGAAGAGAAGAGGCGGGGCTGTATGTGAAAGAGTGGGACTCTCATTCCTCTAAAACACTTCATGGACAAGGAGTGTTGAGTAGAGTGTGTGATAGACTCAGGGGAAGGTTCTCTCGATAGAGATTAGACCGTATTTGGCAGGCTATAGAATGCACTGGGTGCGTATCGTCTGTGATTTCGGGTGTCTAAAATGAACAAGGGCAGATCTCTATAGAGACCTGCCCTTGTTGGACTACAGGGATCAATTAAATTGCGTTAAGGTATCTCAGCCTCAGGCAGACATCCTATCAGCTCAAGCTAGATTTGATTCACTTCGTTTTCAATTCAAACTTGAATGGTTCGTTGGTTTTTCCCACTGTCGCAGTGACTGGTGATTGACTCGGATCATTATAAATATCCGGGAGCTGATTCACGGCGCCGACATCAGCTGCCATCTGATCATTTCCAATCGGTGTCCCATCAGGCTTGACCAGACGGGTAAACAACACGCGATACGTTCCTTCTGCAACGCCATCACGTTGATCACGATCTTTGAGTGTAAACTTACCAGACTCATCCGTGGCCCCAAAACCACCATTCCCTTTCGTTGACTTTTCAGGGAAAAAAGTAACTGAAACAGCGGGTAACGCCTCGCCATCCACGGTCACAGACCCAGTCACGGGGTAAACTTCCAAGGTGTTTTCGCTCGCACCACCACATCCAACCAGGCAAAAGAACAAACAGCTCAAAAGTAGTCGATTATGCCACATTACATTAATATCCTGTCCAGTCTGAAAATCAGAAGAAGTACTTAAAACGGAAGCAATAAAGAGATAAACCACGGGCGTGTCAGATAACATCACCCGCGGCTATCTTTGATCAATTTATCCGGATTAGAGCTTAGAATTCTCCAAGCGGATTTCCATCAGAAATGTAGGCCAGGTTATTTCGGGTCGTCGCATCAATGTTTTCACTGATGAATCTGACTGCACCATCGCCCAATAAAACATGAGCTCCGCCTGTGTGTAAGCTACCAACGGTAGACCAGTCTCCCAGTCTTCCTGGTCCTGTGGGACGTTGAAACGGTGGTGAATCCCATGAGCAGCAGGGCCACCAGTTAATTCCACGTGAGTAGGTTAGATCGACGCCGTTCCCCACCCATTTTGAATAACCCCATGTCTGTGAGACACCATTATAGGTCCAACGCAGAGTTTCCCCGACCGCAACCGTGTTACTCATACCGTCCTTGACATCCCGGACTCGGCTACAGGAATCGAATCCAAACATGCGGCGGGTCGTTCGTGAATCACGATCCCAAATCGGGGCACTGCTGGAGGCACGTCTGACACTGAAATCGTAGTTTGTATAAGCACCCGTTTGTGTCGATGTTCCACTAGCTACAGAATAGTTGGCATCTGAAGTGCTGGTGTAATGTGTCTGATTGTCATCGGAAGGACACATGAATGCCGGAATAATCCGAGTGACTACCAAATCATTGGCGTTTCCTGGATCCCCTGGATTCAATCCACCCGGAACGGTCTTACCGTTCAATCGAGCCGTACTGGCAGCCAGACTGAAATTAAACTGATTGTATAAAGGAGCCTGATCGATATAAGGCAGCACGAGCAACCATCCTTTATGGTTGAGGGCTGTTGTATGGTTGGCCGAACTCGAAGTAATACTGGAACTATGGGAAACAGCGTACGGGAATGTCGAATGGGCATCATGGTAGTTGTGTAAAGCTAACCCGATTTGTTTCAGATTGTTTTTACAAGTTGAACGTCGTGCTGCTTCACGTGCCTGCTGAACCGCTGGTAATAAGAGCGCGATCAAAATCGCAATGATGGCGATCACGACCAGGAGCTCAATTAACGTAAAGCCGCGTCTCTTTGTGTGTCGTTGCATTTTCCACCTCCGGAAAAAATAAGAAAGAAATGAAATAAAATTACTCAAACGTGTTTTGGCTCAAACAAAAGAAAACGAGCTTTTGAAATGATCTTAAAATGAACAGCTTGAAAAATAATTAAGAATCTATTTCAAAGACACAGTCTAAATTCGTTAGTGCCACCCACGTAGAATTTGTGGGATTTGAATCAAACACAAACAATTAGATATCTAGACTTACTAAGTAATTCAGCATTAGACAGGGTGAAAAGCGCGTTGATAATACTCAACATCTCCAATTATGTAGATGAAACTTCTTATTTGTCAACATAATTAATGAAGATCGTTAATTTTAAATGAATATTCCTATTTCTGCCTGTTAAACTCCCATTTTCCTTTGAGGCATATCACCCAATCTGTCGAACCAAAATGGAGATCTGATGGAAGTCTGTCTTCCTTGAGGAAACCCACTTTCTAGAGACTGACGAAGATCTATCAACGTAAAAAGGGCAGGCCTTTTGATGGCCTGCCCTCCTTCCAGGGACCAGTGCAGTCATATTCAAATCATGTAACAGAGGCCCGAATTCTGGGTGCTTCCAGCAGATTATTTCGAGGTGATTTCAAAATCAAGTTGAGCACTGGGAGCTTTGACCGTTGCCATCGTAAGATTCATTTCACGATTGGGATTGGTATACTTCTCCGGAAGCAACTGGACTGCTCCCACGTCGGCAGCATCTTTGCCCTCCGGGATCGGACTCCCATCGGGAAGCCCCATCTTAGAAAATGTGACGATGTATTCGCCCGGTTCAATTCCGGGTTTGTTGCTCCGGTGCGTAACTGAATACTTCCCTTCACTATCGGTGACCCCATAACCGCCAGTGCCTGCGGTTTTTTTCCCTGGATTAAAAACGACGGTAATATTGGCGGTGGGTTTTCCGTCCAGCTTGACCGTTCCGGTAACAGGAATCAATTCATCAGGAACTTCTGATGCACTTCCTCCACAACCGGTCACCAGACCTACCATCAATGCAATAATGATGAATTGTTTATTCCATTTCAGCATCTACTTATACTTTCAAAAAACACCTGAAGAGAATGGCTTCTTCCTGATTCAACCCGCTGCAAAGAAAGGAGGCAGCAACTAGCGCATTTTTAGGGTTGGAGAAAATACCGATAAGAAACGTATCTCCTTCCTGCCTTATTTTCTGACAGGAAGGAGACAGAGGTCAATACAGTCAGATTTAGAACTCACCAATCGTATTTCCATCTGCAATATTGGCAAGATTGTTCCGAGTGGTTGTGTCAATATTTTCGCTGATGAATCGCACAGCTCCATCACCCATTAAGACATGCATTCCGCCCGTGTGCGTACTGCCCGGGTCACCCCATTCTCCGAGACGACCTGGTTGATATTGCGCCATTGGTGGAGATCTCCAGGTACAACAACGAAATTCGTTGATTCCCCGGCTGGATTTTAAATTGGTACCCAGCCCGACATGCGAGGCTGCTGCCCATGACTGGCATTCACCATCGTCAACATCCAGAGTGGT
The DNA here is from genome assembly GCF_007744675.1 of Gimesia alba. Taxonomy (NCBI): domain Bacteria; kingdom Pseudomonadati; phylum Planctomycetota; class Planctomycetia; order Planctomycetales; family Planctomycetaceae; genus Gimesia; species Gimesia alba. The sequence goes on along the minus strand of NZ_CP036269.1, from coordinate 288,720 downwards.
TTCCGCCACGGCGACGGAATTGCTTGTGCCATCCTTGACATCTCGAATTTGACATTTTGAGTTCAAGCCAAACATGGCACGTGTGGTTTTGCCTTCCTGGGTCCAATAATTACACCCTCCGGTATCGTGCGCGTTGGTCACACTAAAGCCATAACTGGTTCGGGCTGAGTTCGCTGCACCCGTTCCATATGCAGTGCTGGCAGGGCCATATTGTGCGCCACCGTCATCTGAGGGGCAAATCAGAACGGTAATAATGTTGGTACCTAAAACGGCATTTCCACTCGCGACTGCTCCCCCACCGGCCAGCGGATTAGTAACAGAACCATCTCTGCGGTCTCCGGAAGCAGCACTGAAATTATACTGATTGTAAAGTGGTGCCTGGTCCAGAAATGGTAGCAGATAAAGCCAACCAGTGTGGTTGGTAATGACAGTACCCGTGCCCGGATTACAGGTGCCTGGATTAGCTGTCGCATAAGGGAACACACGATGTGTGTCATGATAGTTGTGTAACGCCAGACCCACCTGCTTCAGGTTGTTCTTACATGTGGACCTTCTGGCCGCTTCACGCGCCTGTTGGACTGCAGGAAGTAATAGCGCAATCAAAATTGCGATGATGGCTATTACAACCAAAAGTTCAATCAGTGTGAAACCACGCATTTTTGCATTAGGCTTCATCTTGTATCTCCTAAGAAAATAAAACACAGAAAAGGGAATTCTTGTGAGGCTGTTTTCGTTCCCTTCAATAAACAGAAATGATTTATAAGTACGTAATCAGAAATTCGCAGTCTTTTATCTCTTTACCTAAAACTCGCCGAGCGGATTTCCATCAGAAATATTAGCCAGGTTATTTCGGGTCGTTGTATCAATATTTTCGCTGATGAAACGCACAGCGCCATCGCCCATCAGAACATGCATTCCACCGGTATGTGTGCTGCCCGGGTCTCCCCATTCTCCGAGACGACCTGGTTGAAATTGCGCCATAGGAGGAGTCCTCCAGGTACAGCAGCGAAATTCATTGATTCCCCGGCTGGATTTTAAATTGGTCCCCATGCCGACGTGTGAAGAAGCAGCCCATGACTGACATTCACCATCGTCAACATCCAGAGTGGTTTCGGCAACAGCGACTGAATTACTCATCCCATCTTTGACATCACGAATTTGACAATTCGAGTTCGTACCAAACATCGCACGATTCGTTTTGCTTTCATTGGTCCAGTAAGTACAACCACCTCCCCAGAATTCGCCGATGCTCACGCTAAACCCATAGCTGGTTCTTGCGGAGTTGGCAGCCCCGGTTCCATAATTTGAACTGGCAGAGGCATACGTGGCACCACCATCATCCGAAGGGCAATACAGAATTGGAATCAGATTGGTACCTAAAACGGCATTTCCACTCGCCACTGCTCCTCCACCTGCAAGTGGATTGGGGCTTTTATTATGGTCTCCGGTCGCAGCACTGAAATTGAACTGGTTATACAAAGGAGCCTGATCCATAAAGGGCAACAGGTACAGCCAGCCGGTATGGTTTGTGATTGTGATCGTTGAAGAACTGGGAACGCAGTTGCCGGGATTGGCAGTTGCATAGGGGAATACGCGATGTGTGTCATGATAGTTATGCAAGGCCAATCCAATTTGTTTCAGGTTGTTCTTACACGTAGATCTTCTGGCGGCTTCACGCGCCTGTTGGACTGCAGGTAATAAGAGTGCGATCAGAATCGCGATGATGGCAATCACCACGAGCAACTCGATCAACGTAAAACCAAGCTTGTGCATGTGAAATTTTCGGTTCATGCTCACATCCTAATCGTCCATATTAAATATCTAGGAAGAACGTCTCTTATGATCTCAATAAATCAGTAATGCTAATACTAAAAATTATTAAATAACGACCTCGCTAATTATAAACCAACTTAACTTAAGTCTATTCGGCCCGTTATGCTAGTCAATATTGGTCACTGGCATTTTGAAAGGTTTCTTCATTTACCACAAAAGGCAGTGACAGAAATCTACTACTCATCCTACACCCGTCTGGCCCACTTATGTCATTTACTCCAGATACTTTAGGGCTTGAATGTAATCAATCGGTAGAGCCTAGGTTTAATCTACGTACCTGGGAAGTTATACTTTATCTCTACGCTGGATTTTCAAATCTGATGGAGCGTAGTCACTCTCTGTATCAACTCTGAGGTTATTATTAATGCTGGCAAAACGAATCATTCCCTGCCTTGATGTCCATGCAGGCCGGGTTGTTAAAGGGGTTAATTTTGTAAATCTGCAGGATGCAGGAGACCCGGTTGAAGTTGCTGCGCGGTATGAAGAACAGGGCGCTGACGAACTGGTTTTCCTGGATATCACCGCCAGCCACGAAGAACGCGAAATCATTCTGGATATTGTTCGGCGGACATCTGAAGTGATTTTCATGCCTCTTACCGTTGGCGGTGGCATTCGAACCCTGGAAGATATTCGCGCCTTGTTAAATGCCGGCTGTGATAAGGTCTCGATCAATTCTTCCGCAGTCAAAGATCCAGAATTGATCCGGGAAGCTGCTTTACGATTCGGTAGTCAATGTATCGTTGTGAATATCGATCCCAAGCGGGTTCAAAAAGACGGAACAGAATTCTGGGAAGTGCACGTTAATGGCGGGCGTGTTCCTACCGGCCTGCAGGCAATCGAATGGGCTCAAAAAGTAGAAGATCTGGGCGCAGGAGAAATCGTTTTGACATCCATGGATGCCGACGGCACCAAAGATGGCTACGACCTGCCGATGACGAAAGCCGTCGCTGAAGCCGTCACGATCCCTGTCGTCGCCAGTGGTGGTGCCGGCTGCCCCGAACACTTGTATCAAGTGCTGACAGAAGGCAAAGCCAGCGCTGCGTTAGCAGCCAGCATCTTTCATTATGGCACTCATCCCGTTGATGAAACAAAACACTATTTAGCAGAACGCGGCATTCCCATTCGTTTCAAAAGTACGGTTTCTCTGACTCCGGGACAATAGAATAACACAACCAGACCTGATACATCCCAAGAGTGACAAATTTACCCCTATCGTGTCAAAAGGGCCTTGCATGTTCTTCCAGAGTAATCAAAATAGTAGTATCGGTCGAATTGAGACCAATTGAGGCAGCGAGGCAATCCGCGTGGGTTCCTTCCCTGAATCCAGTCAGCATTTCATTTCTACTCAGCTACAGGATCGTGTAGCCGAACAGATTATTTGATAAGTGGAGTTTGTTAATGGCGACTACCGTTCCTGCGAAAGCAAAAGACATTTCACCGATCACAGGTCGTGCTGAAAATGAGGTCGACAAAGTCTTCCGTCAGTTAATCAAACATGGCGGCTCCGACTTGCATATGCAGGTCGGCAAGGCACCCATCCTGCGTGTGAAAGGAACTCTGCGCGAACTGCAGATGCCCCCCATTGACCGGGATCAGATGATGGCCTTGTTTGATCCGATGATGGATGAGCGAAACAAGAAAATTTTCGTTGATGAAGGGGGAGCCGACTTTTCTTATGTGGTTGAACATGAGGGTGAAGCCTGGCGTTTCCGTGTGAACTTATTCATCCAGCTGGGCTTTCCGGGTATGGTCTCCCGTAAAATCGAACGCTCGATTCCCAACTTTGAAGGGCTGTACCTGCCTCCCGTGATGGAATCGCTTTGTAAGTTCGACCAGGGGATGGTGCTCTTGGCCGGGGTGACCGGTAGTGGTAAAAGTACAACAATTGCTTCGATGTTGAACTGGGTCAACGACAACTATCGCAAACACATTCTGACCATTGAAGACCCGATCGAATTCGTATACACACAGAATAAATGTCTGATCAATCAACGCGAAGTCGGCATTGATGTGAAAGACTTTGAAATCGCGATGAAACATGCCGTACGTCAAGACCCCGACATCATGCTGGTGGGCGAAATGCGTGACATGGAAACATTCTCGACAGCGATCCACGCTGCGGAAACAGGGCACCTTGTGTTTGGAACAATTCACGCATCCAACGCTCCCAGTTGTATCGGCCGTATTCTCGACCTGTTCCCGCAGGATATGCATAAAGCACTGCGAGGCAGTTTGGCATTTAACATGCGTGCCATCGTTGCACAAAAACTGTTAAAGACCATTGTCGATGCACCGGGCCGTGTGCCGATTGTGGAAATTATGACCTTCAATCCCACCGTGCGAAAACTGGTCCTGGAAGAACAGGATGAAAAACTGGCCGCCGCCATCCGGATCGGTAAGGACGAAGGCATGCAGCAGTTTAACGACAGCTTAAAAGGGTTCATCGACCAGGAATTTATCAGTCGGGCCGATGCCTTCGAAATTTCACCGAACGTGGAAGAATTGAAGATGACCCTGAAGGGAATCGACGTCAAAGGCGCCGCCATTCTGTAAGCCGCGTCTTCCCCGATCAACAAATAAAACAGGCGATGTCTTCAAACGGACATCGCCTGTTTTCGTTTCATTGAAGCCAGCTCGATCAGCGAAACTGCCCGCCTTTCACATTCATCTGCAAACTGTAAACTTTATTTGCACAAGTAAAATACAAGGTCTTGCCATCCACTCCCCCAAACGTCACGTTCGAACAAAATTCCGGGATCGGGATTAAACCGAGCGACTTCCCTGCCGGGCTGGCAACCCAGACACCTCCCCGCCCTGACAGATACAGATTCCCTTTCTCGTCGATACTCATTCCATCCGGGGAATCCTTTCGCTCAGTATCGGGATTGAAAAAGATCTTGCCTGCTCCAACTGTGCCATCTTCCTTGGTCGGGTAACTCCGCCAGAGTTTTTCGTGACTATCACCCACGTAGAGTGTCTTTCCATCATTGGCGGCGATCACGCCGTTGGGCACCGGCATGTCAGTGATGATTTTCTTAACGTCCCCATCAGTCGTCTTGACGTACACGGCACTCGTTTTGCGATTTTTGAAATCGGGGTCCGTAAAATAAATGTTTCCGTTCGGCGTTTGACAAACATCATTCGGCTGATTCCACTTGGAGTTTTGAGCCACGATGATCGTGTCACTGGGACCAGACTCACCAAAGCCATAGCTCATCACATGCTGACCATAGGCCTGTGCACCAAGCATCCGTCCCTTGTTAGAGAGATACGTTCCATTGATGCCTTTTGTCTGATCCAGCCAGATGCTGGCTTTACCCCGCTCATCCAGACGCAAAATTTTAGTGTCTTTATCAACAAATGAGGTGAAGTACAGCTTCTTACCCACCGGGTCCCAGATCGGGCCTTCAAAAAATGCCTTCGCGGCATACTCTTCCTGCAGCTTCGCATTCTCGGCCACAGTCGGCGGGACGGGATGCGTTTCCGCCTTCGGCTCCTGACTAAAGGCTTCGAGCAAACAGACAGAGAAAGAAATCATGACGAGGAGAATCGTAGAGTGTTTAAACATCGGAAACGGTCCTGATTTTGAACGATTTGTGGAAAAGTGCGTTTTAGGATTGAGAAAAGCGCGTCACTTCATCGTAAAGAAAAGCAGCAGCCGAGATCTACTGTGGAGTTCTGATTTTCTATCTCAGCACTCAAGATACAGGCTTACACAATCAAAGAAACCAACAGGGAATCAGCCCTTGATGCTTGATTTTGCCACTCGCTCTCTACAGACTAAGAGTAAGATTCTGAGTTTACTTTATAAAATGAACCGGAATCGGCTCACCAGAAAAAAACGCGATATTCCCACCCGTTATCTGAAAAGATTCACTGAATCATAGACATAAAGGATCAAGAACAATGAACCAGCGATTGTTCTTACTGGCGACGATCACAATCACCTTATCCTCACTGATCATAGCCCAGTCGGCGCCGCCGGTGCCCCCTCCGAAAAACACGGGCGGAGAATTCTTCAACCCTGCCGACTCACTGAAACAATTCACGGTTCCCGAAGATCTCAAAATCGAACAGGTGCTTGCCGAACCTTTTGTGAAGCAACCCATCTTTCAGAATTTCGACGAACGCGGCCGGATGTGGGTTATCAACTACTTGCAGTATCCATACCCGGAAGGTTTACGCATTTTGAGCAAGGACAAACACCACCGCTCTGTCTACGATAAAGTGCCTCTGCCTCCGCCGCATCATGAAAAGGGTGCAGACAAAATTACTATTCACGAAGATACCAACGGCGATGGCAAATATGACAAACACAAAACATTCGTTGACGGCTTAAATATTGCCTCTTCGTTTGTCAAAGGACGTGGCGGCGTCTGGGTTTTAAACCCTCCCTATCTGCTGTTCTATCCCGATCAAGACAACGACGACGTTCCAGACGGCGATCCGGTCGTGCATCTCGAAGGCTTCGGCATGGAAGATACCCACTCGGTCGTCAACAGTCTCCGCTGGGGACCGGATGGATGGCTCTATTCTTCACAGGGAAGTACGGTCTCGGGCAAAGTCAAAAAGCCGGGGCAGAAAGACAGCGAAGCCATCCAATCGCTGGGCCAGTTGATCTGGCGGTATCATCCTGAAAAGAAAATTTACGAAATCTTCGCCGAGGGGGGCGGGAATGCGTTCGGCGTCGAGTTTGATAAAAAAGGCCGACTCTATTCCGGACACAACGGTGGAAACACACGCGGCTTTCACTACACGCAAGGCAGCTACTACCAGAAAGGTTTTGGCAAGCACGGCCCGCTTTCCAATCCTTATGCGTTCGGTTACTTCCAGGCGATGAAACACGCCAAGGTTCCCCGCTTCACACACAACTTCATCATCTACGAAGCAGACACACTCCCGAAAAAATACTGGGGGCATCTGTTTGGCGTAGAGCCACTGCAAGGTCGCGTGGTCGAAAGCAAAATCACTGCGGACGGTTCGTCTTATCAAACCGAAGATCTGCAACGCCCCGTAGCGACAACCGACAAACGGTTCCGTCCCGTCGACATCAAAGTCGGCCCCGATGGCGCGATTTATTTTTGTGACATGTACGAACATCAAATCGCCCACGGCCAGCACTATGCAGGTCAGGTCGAAAAAGGAGACGGCCGCATCTATCGACTCACAGCCAAAGATGCGAAACCCCTTGCTCCCTTTGATCTGGGCAAGAAATCTTCGTTGGAATTAGTTGACGTTCTCGACCACCCCAACAAGTGGTATCGCCAGCAGGCCCTGCGATTGTTCGGCGATCGCAAAGATGCATCCGTCATTCCCGCGTTGAAACAAAAACTGTTTTCCTCAGACGGACAATCGGCGCTGGAAGCACTCTGGGCACTGAATCTGAGTGGCGGCTTGAATGAAACTGTCGCAGCAAAAGCACTGCAACACCAGGATCCATTCGTGCGTGCCTGGACGATCAGATTGTTGTGTGATGAAAATCAGGTACCTGCGAAAATTGGTCAACAATTGATCGCGCTCGCATTAACCGAACCACACGTGCAGGTCCGTAGCCAACTCGCCAGTTCATCGAAGCGACTTCCTGCAGAAACCGGGCTGCCAATCGCCTTTAATCTGCTCAGTCGATCCGAAGATCTGGATGACGTCCATGTGCCGCTGATTCTCTGGTGGTCACTGGAAAAGCGAGCCGAGAAAGACCGCGACGCATTACTGGCTTATTTTTCGAAAGCCGAAGTCTGGCAGTATCCGATCGTCGAAAAATATATCCTGGAACGCATCATGCGGCGGTACGCCTCAACGGGTTCTCGCAACGACCTGATGGTCTGCGCCAAACTCCTGGAGTTAGCCCCCGAAAAATCGCATGCAGAAATCCTGATGTCCGGCTTTGAGACGGCAATGAAAGGCCGCTCCAAAACCAGTTTCCCCAAAGAACTGATCGCGGCAATGTCTAAATACGGCGGGCAATCCATGTCTCTGGGAATGCGTCAAGGCGATAAAGCCGCCATCACCAAGGCACTCAAGATCGTCGCCGATCCCAAAGCCGACAATCAAAAGCGGCTGGACCTGATTCAGATCCTGGGTGAAGTGAAAGTTCCCACCTGCGTACCCGTTCTGTTGAATATCATCAAAAACTCCAGCGACCTGCAGATGCAGATTGCCTCCATCAACGCCCTGCAGCAATACCCGGATGCGACCATCGGCAAAGTCGTCAGTGTCCAGTATCCGGATATGTCTGACGATTTACGAAGTGCAGCCCAGACCCTGGTTTCGATCCGGAAACCATGGGCGCTCGAATTTTTGACTGCCATCGATGCCGGTAAAATCAATAAAGAGACGGTCTCCATCGAAACGGCGCGAAAGATGACCGTTTACAGCGATGAGGCCATTGCAGATCTGATCTCGAAGCACTTCGGTTCGATCGCCGGCGCCACCACCGAACAAATGCAAAAGCAGATCGCCGACAGTCAAAAACTGTTGCAAAACAGCAAAGAAGAGCCAGACCGCTACGCGGGAGAAAAGCTCTTTCAGAAGAACTGTGGTAAATGCCACAAACTGTTCGGCGAAGGAGGCGAAATTGGTCCCGACTTGACCGCCTTCAAACGTGATGATGTTAATCGGATGCTCGTGAATATTGTCAATCCCTCCGCAGAGATCCGTGAAGGCTTTGAAACATTCCTGATCATCACTGAGGATGGGCGAACCGTGAACGGCTTCCTGGCGGATCAGGATAACAATGTCATAGTGATCCGCAGTGCCGATGGGCAGAGTATCACCATCGAACGCGATAACATTGACGAAATGCTGCCGCAGAAGAAATCGTTAATGCCGGAAGGACTGCTCGACAAGCTCTCCGAAAAAGAAGTTCGTGACCTGTTCAGCTATCTGCGGAGCTCACAGCCTCTGCCATAAGCATTTTTGGTCTGAAATCGAACGGCGATTGAGAATACAGGACAACTTGCTAGAATTAAGGCCGGCTTTCAAAACCATTTGAGAGCCGGCTCTTTTTATATTTACTCTAGTAGTCAATCAATCTTGAACTGACAGGAAGTCGCGACGAGCACGCCAACGAGCATGCGGTCCACTCAGACAACGTGTCATTCCAGGCCTGATCAGACACTTGGCAACTCTAGCAGAGACAGGAAGCAAACCAATGTCCGGGTTTCGAACCGAACGTGATTCAATGGGTGAAGTGCAGGTTCCAGCAGACGCCTATTACGGCGCACAAACACAACGGGCCGTCGAGAATTTTCAAATCTCCGGCAATACCCTGCCCCCCAGCCTGATTCATGCCATGGGACAGGTCAAACTGGCGGCCGCTCATGCCAATCGTGATATCGGAAAGCTGGCCGGAACCGGTAAAAACCCTCTCAACGACACACAAATCAAAGCCCTGATCGCAGCGGCGACCGAAGTGGCTGAAGGCAAATTTGACGACCAGTTCCCCATCGATGTCTACCAGACTGGCTCGGGAACGTCGAGCAATATGAATGTTAACGAAGTCATCAGCAATCGGGCGATTGAGATTCTCGGGGAAGACCGGTTTGCTCCGGAAAAGTCCGTGCACCCGAACGACCACGTCAATATGGGTCAAAGTACCAACGATACTTTTCCGACCGCCATCCATGTCGCCGTCGCTTCCAGCATTCACAATCATTTGATCCCGGGCCTCGAAAAATTCGCCGCCAGCCTGGCACAAAAAGCCAAAGACTGGGATCAGATTATCAAAATCGGCCGCACACACCTGGCCGATGCCACGCCGCTCCGACTGGGACAGGAATTTGGCGGCTTTGCCCGTCAACTGGAACTCTGTGTCGAACGTGCCAAGCGAGCAGCGGCAGCCGTCTATGAATTGCCCGTCGGCGGCACCGCGGTCGGCTCGGGAATTAACACCCACCCCGAATTTGGTCACCGCGTGAGTGCAGAACTCGCAAAACTGACGGGGATTGCCTTCGTCGAAGCAGCCAATCACTTTGAAGCGAATGCACAACGGGACGGCCTGGTGGAATGCCACGCCGAACTGAAAACCATCGCGACCACGCTGTTCAATGTTTCCAATAATATCCGCTGGCTCGGCTCCGGTCCTCGCTGCGGTTTCTATGAAGTCAAAATCCCCGACCTCCAACCCGGCAGCTCGATCATGCCCGGAAAAGTCAATCCAGTAATGTGCGAAAGCATGATGCAGGCCAGTACCCGCGTCATCGGCAACGACCAGACGATTACCATGTCGGGGGCCGCCGGTGGACAGTTCCAGCTGAATATCATGATGCCCGTGATGGGATTCACGGCTCTGGAAAGCATTCACCTGCTCGCCAATTCCAGCAACGAATTTGTGAGACTCTGCTCTGACAATATGGAAGCGAATAAAGAAGCCTGCAATGCAGCCGTCGAAAACAGCCTCTCGATGGTGACCAGCTTGAACCCGCATATTGGTTACGAGAAAGCCTCGGCGCTCGCCAAAGAAGCCTTCAAGTCAGGCAAGACCATTCGGGAATTATGTTCCGAGCAAAAAATTCTGCCTGAAGAAACGCTCAAAGAAGCCCTCGATCCCATGAGCATGACCGAACCACAGGCCTAGGTAGTGTTTATTTAATAGTTTTGAGCGTGATTTTGCGATCGATAGAGTGAGTTATGTAAGATCAAACCGTAGCCGATGCTGTGATATTGCCTTTGTTTCTTGGACTATGACCGCAAAAAAAGCCACTAGCCGCAGGGCGTTAGCCCCGGTTGGACGTCTTGGGTAGCCACCGTTCAAATTTAGAAACGCTACCTAGCAAAATCAGGACAGACGACCATTCAGGAGGACGCTGGAAGCCATTTCCAGCGATTCTCCGGTCAGTCCCATTTCTTCCATCTGACGAATCGCTGCTGGAATATCGTATTCTTTCCGCTTCAGGGTGACTTTTCCGTCTTCAATGATCGCGTAGGAGCAACGGGGGTCTCCATCCCGTGGCTGCCCGACACTTCCCGGATTGACCACCTGCTTCTCACCCAGATCAAGGTGAAAAGGAATATGGGTATGGCCGACACAAATAAAATCGGCATTGATGCCCTGTAACCGCGCATTCCAGGCGGCCTGATTATCGCCCAGATATTCATCCAGGGGATCACGGGGCGTTCCATGCACCAGATAAAATGTGGTGCCTTCGATGGTCACCTGCTGCGAAATCGGCAGTCGCGCCAGATATTTCATTCTGACACGATCCAATAGTTCCCAATGCAGAGGCCGCGTGAAACAGGCCAGTTTACGAAAGCCGGTGGTCCCTTTGGCTTCCACGCGCTGCGCCACTGCATGATCATGATTCCCGCGCACGCAGGCAGTCACGTTCTGCTTGACCCATTCAATGCAGGGTAATGGGTCCGTACCATAATCAACCAGATCACCGATGCAGAGGCAGTAATCGAACTCTTCCTGGATGGCAGAGAGCGCCGCCCAGTTTGAATGAATATCCGATATCACAAGCACACGCATCTGCTCTCGCCCTGATTTCTGTCGGCTCCCTGAAGGGAAGTTATCACCAAGCTTATCCTGTTATTCCATATACACTTAGATTGTATGAAACATCCACCCCGATTGGAAACCAGAATTGAAATTCTCTTACTCATGCCATTCTTTTTACGTCAATTCCGGCTTAGAAACGGGCCGGATAAATCACCTCTAGACTCAATTTTACAGAAGTGCTAGACTCCCGCCACATGTCTGAGGCAGCTCAACATCAACACTGCAAATACAGTCTATTTTCGAGGTCATTTCCCCAACAGGAAGTTGGGAGGAAACAGCGCCTCTTCACTTAAATTCAAACCATCCGGTTCGGACGCTTTCAGAAGGGATACTGATATGCGGACCCTGCAACTGTTCAAGAAAAGCCTGATCATCACATTCGCAATCGCCATCTGCGTGACGGGAATTGTACCCGAAGCAGATGCCAGAATTGAAGCCGTTCAAGGTAAGAAATACAAGCTCACCAAACGGCATGGACCTTGGATGATCATGGTCGCCAGTCTGCGAGACATTCCTGAAAGCCGACGCTCAAAAGGTTTGAGTGCTCAGGAAGCCGCCGATGAACTGGTTTACGAACTACGGAAACGCGGGATTCCGGCTTACACCTTCAGCCAGGAATCTGTCATTCAACGCTTCAATACACTGGACCGCCTCGGCCGAGAAGAACGCCGCAGCTATGCAGCACAGCGCGCCATGATTTCTGTAATCGCAGGCAATTATTCTGACAGTGAAGACAACGTTGCCCAGAAGACTTTGAAATACATCAAAAACTTTCACCCCGAAGTCCTGACCGAAAATGGCGTTTATAATAAAACGCCCGGACAACCAGGTCCGCTCAGTGGTGCGTTTCTCACGATCAACCCGCTGCTTTCACCACAGGAAGTCGCACAGCGAAAACAGGACCCACTGATCGCCAAACTGAACTCCGGAATTGAATATTCTCTTCTGAAAAACAAAGGAAAATATTCTCTGGTGGTCGCTTCATTTTATGGTAACTCCGTCACCAAAACAGCAACTTCCCGCTTCCAGAATGCCTCCAGCAGCGACTTAAAAGTCAGCAACAGTCTGGATCAGGCAGCAGAAAATGCCTGGACCCTGGCGAAAGCATTACGAAACGCCAAAAGCTATGGGTTCCCTGCCGGCTCTGCACGGAATATTGATGCTTATGTCCTGCATGAAAAATATCGATCCATCGTGACAGTAGGCTCCTTTGATTCAGCAGACGATCCTCGGATTGCCTCTTACGCCAAACTGTTCGGTTCCAAACTGAAACCGCATCCCGAAACAAACGTGGAAACGATGACCGCAGAGTACTTCGTGATTCCCGGCAAAACTCCACAGTCACCACCGGCCGCATCATGGGTGTTTGATCCCAAACCAACGTTGATTCAAAACCCCAAAGCCCGGTAATTCAAATCCGGCTGAATCAGATTATCGTGGTAGCCTTCCCTCTGTCAATACGGCCTGTTACAGTGCCTGAAGTCGGGAAGGCTTCTTTTTTGCGCGGTAACACCGCCTGCTCCGACCTGGTATGTCTGTTATCGATCCTCTAGAAATTCCACGCGATCATGTCACAACACCCCGTCATTGTTCTAGCCAGCCGTAATCAAAAAAAAGCAGCTGAGATTTCCGAGTTACTGCAACCGCATGGCATCCAGGTCCAAAGTGTCGCCGACTATCCGGAAGCTCAGGAAGTTGTGGAGGATGGCAGTACCTTCGCAGAGAATGCTGCCAAAAAAGCATCTGAGACCGCCCGCACAATTTCACAGTGGACGATTGGCGAAGACAGTGGTTTGATGATCGATGCTCTGAACGGCGCACCGGGAATTTATTCTGCCCGTTTCAGCGGTGAAGATGCCACTGATGAAAAGAATAACGCGAAAATGATCCAGGAACTGGCAGGCGTCCCTCAAGAAAAACGAACCGCCGCCTATGTCTGTAACGTCGCACTGTCGAATCCGAAAGGCGAGATCTGCCTGCAGGTGGAAGCCCGCTGTCGAGGTCGCATGACCGAAGCACCGCGCGGCCAGAACGGATTTGGTTACGACCCCTATTTCGAAATCATTGAGCTGCATAAGACATTCGGCGAATTAGCACCCATTGTCAAACAGCATCTCAGCCACCGCGCACGGGCCTTTGAACGATTCATCCCACAGTTGGTCGACCTCTTCCAGCGCGAGAGTGCCTGACCACCTAAAAGGAGCGGCTGGCTTTCTCTTCGGAAGCGGGTTTGGCAGGAGCTACCCCTGCAGACGCTCCGCTCCCCCGGCGTGAGGCATATCGAATCGGAAACGAAGGCCAAATATTGTTTGATTGCTGAGGGAAACTGTATTCAGGACCGTCAAACAGATGCCCCATCGCACCGTTGCGCATCGACTTTTCTGAAACATATTGAGTGAACCCCAGCCATTGACGATCAGGGGCGACCACTCCAAAAAAGTTATTTCGTTCGGGAGTAAAACCGGCAAACTCACGAGGCAGAGGAGTGGTGTGTAACGCGGTCAGCAAAAATGCCATCGCAATATAACCGGTCATCGCGGCAAATCCCCAACGTGCAATTTCATGGACCAGCGGATGAACCTGCATATAAGTGGGCGCAATCCGGACTGTGATCTCGCGAAAGAGAAAAATAAATCCCACAAACAGGCCAACCAGCGCAATACTGTCCCAGCGCAGACGCCAGGTCCCCGAACTGGCAACATTATTCGTCAAAAACGTTGCCAGAGGTTCGAAATAATTCATCGCAAGTAAACCGGCGAGAAGTACCGAGACAAAAATAAACGCGGCGCCCCAGGCCCCTTCACTGGCAACACACCAGGTCACAATTCCCAAGATTGCCAGTAACAATATGTCGATCATAGTCGAAGTCCAGAATGAATCAGATCAAAACCAAAATGATAGTGTAAATCAATTTAAAACCAGCTCAGGCAGCAAAAGACATCTCGCGAGGTCACTTCACTACCCGCAATAATTCGTCAATGGATGTGACTCCCTTCACGACAAGCCGCAGACCTTCCTCTTTCATATACAACATGCCGTTCTTTCGTGCCTGTGCCTTGAGTTGAGACATACCGGAAGTATCACGAATCATATCACGCATCCGCTCATTGAATTCCAGAAGCTCGACAACACTAATCCGACCTCTGTATCCCAGACCACCACATGTGGGGCAGACAATTTCCGGATTTTTCGGCTGCCGGTAAAAACATTTGACCTTATCAGGCGGCAGATTCGCTTTCTTCAAAAACTCCGGATTCGGTTGATACGCTTCTTTACAGTCAGGACACAGCCGCCGCGCCAAGCGCTGTGCCAGCAGAGCCGAGAGTGAACTGGCCAGCATGAACGGCTCGATTTCCAGGTCGAGCAATCGATACAAGGCAGTAAAGGTATCGTTGGCGTGCACCGTGGAAAACACCATATGACCGGTATTCGCCGCCTGACAGGCAATCCGCGCCGTCTCCGCATCTCGAATTTCGCCGATCATGACCACGTCCGGGTCTTGACGCAAAATACTTCTTAAAGACTCGGCAAACGTCTGGCCGGCCTTCTGGTTGATTTCAATCTGTGAAACATTATCGATCCGATATTCGACAGGATCTTCAATCGTAATAATATTGCGCTGATAAGGATCAATTTCATGCAAAGCCGCAAACAAGGTAGTTGATTTACCCGCACCCGTAGGACCACAGCATAAAAACAGACCATGTGGCTGTTTGACGATCGAACTCAGCTTATCAACCAGCTGTTTTCGAATCCCCAACTCTGTTAACGAGGCGATCGAATTCGTCTGGTCCAGGATACGCAAACTCATTTTTTCGCCGTGCCGGGTTCCCTGACTGGCGAGACGAAAGTCAATTTCACGATCGGGCATGATGGCGCGGAAACTGCCGTCCTGCGGACGACGCTTCTCGGTAATATCCATCGCTCCCAGCACCTTGAAAATATTCAGAACTGCTTCACCAATCGAACGGTCAAATCCTTCAGTAGGGTACATCACACCGTCAATACGCAGACGCACTCCTACCTCATCCTCTTTTGGCTCCAGATGCACGTCAGTCGCGCGACGCATGACCGCATCATATACCAGCTCTTTGGCAGCCAGGAAACCACGTGAATTTTCCACGCGGCGAGAACTGGCAGGATCATCACCCCGCCCGGTTGCCGACCTCCCGATAAACCGAATTTCGGGGCCGACCGCTGCCTGCTGTGTCTTCTTGCCGCCCACCCGAATCCCCATCCGGGCCAGATAACGCAGCGTTAAGTTCCGAATATGATCCGGAGTCATCACCCGGCTGGAAGCAGGAACTTTGGCATTTCGCTCACGAATATACATCCCCAGCGGCGCACCATAAGCTGCTGCCAGGATAAAAAAGCCAAGCAGAAAGCTGGGCATACAGAAAACGAACAGAAAACCGAGTCCACCGGCTACCAGGACGATCGAACTCCAAAACTCGGTATCAATCTTTAATCCACGACTGTCCTCATCAACCCAATACGAGGTTTTGGCCCACAGCAGGAACAGCAATACTACCAGCAGAAATTTCCAGAAATGGAAATAAAACCCCTGCATATAGTTCGCTTGACCATTGCCTCGAAAAAACGGGACCGGTAGCGGCGGATATTCTCCCGCATTCGAAACAGCGACCACGCGATTTGTCTCTTCAGTATCGCGGCCGCTATCTGGAACCGGTTGCGCTTGGATGTCTGTTAAGAATCCCGTAAGGCAGAGCATTACGAAAAGACACGCCCAGAAAAATTTCACGCTGTTGTTCCTCAAAATGGAGCTGATGTATCAAATGAAGTTGACCGGAGTGTCGGTCTTAGGCCTGTATAAAATGTGATACCATAAGGAGTTGAATTTAGTCTAAATTCTAACGGGAAGAAACGGCTTTCTCTATTTTTAAGTCAGAGAGAATCAAATTTTCCCCTGTTTACACAATTTTCATAACAGAACAATACAAGTATATACTACACTCTATGACGAAGGGAAGCCAGAAATGGATCACGGAAAAACGGCCCACAGACCAGGGATTTTGAAATTTTCCGTACACAAATTGCACTTGACCGCCCCGTGCTACCCGCGATAACCCTTGTTGCGCGTCGCGCGCGTGAGCACTGCTGGTTCAGGTGAAACTGTGAAACCGGTTTTAACCGCACCTGCAAAAAACCGCTGGTTTCAGAGCAATTTTTCAAATGGAATCCTCCAAAAGTTATGCGGGTCGACACACATCGGCGCATTTCCGACACCGTCAGGTAAACTCTCCGCCTCTTGCGACACACTGCCAACCACCGTTCGCACCACATCAAAATTTCCTTGCCTCTTGACCACCTCACGCCCTTGCAGATGATCTGCATCACCGATTTTGTATTTTCATTCCAACCACGAGTAAGCCCGGAGACAAATCCCAAGACAAATCCGGGCCGCACGCAGCGAGCAGCAAACCAACAGATGATCTGACAAAAGCAGAACATAAATTCATCCACCAAAAGTAGGGAGCGGCCCTATGTGGCCGCCCGCCTGGCGACATTCCATTTCAAATCACCGCGAAATTGGAACCAGAGCGGCCTGCAAAAAAGTGAGCAGGTCGGCATCAACCGCCGTTTACAACCAGAGTGCGAAAACAAACCAACGGCAAACCAACCCTACCAGATATCACCAGACCAGCTTAGATGAACTTTCAACACCTGTCGCTCGTCGGATAAGGGAAATCGTCGGATAACTAAAAAAGATAACTAAAAAGGGGTCAGGACTCTTTTCTGGTGCGTGGCCTGCCTCGGGGACGGGTGGTGCTCTCCAATGAAAGCCTTTTGGCAGTGTTGCTGGTCCATTTTTCGTTGCCGAAAGGAGTGCCGCGGACGATGCATTTTCGGAGGGCGGCCAGCTCGGCATCGGTCTGGGGTTTATTGACCAGTGCCCGCCAGTTTCGTGGCAGCCGTGGATTCTTCGGCGTCGCCAGCCATTCCGGTGCGGCCGTTTTTTGTTGCCGAGCCCAGGCGGAACCGTACTCCCACTCCTCTGCCTTCTGAACCAGATTCGCCCGCAAGGGGTTGCGTTCCACGTAACGCATGACGGTCAGTAAATGTTCGTCCGACTGAATCGGGAACGACTTAAAGCGCCCCTGGTAAAGGTGCCCGGTGGGATAACTAAAAAGGGGTCAGGACTCTTTTCTGGTGCGTGGCCTGCCTCGGGGACGGGTGGTGCTCTCCAATGAAAGCCTTTTGGCAGTGTTGCTGGTCCATTTTTCGTTGCCGAAAGGAGTGCCGCGGACGATGCATTTTCGGAGGGCGGCCAGCTCGGCATCGGTCTGGGGTTTATTGACCAGTGCCCGCCAGTTTCGTGGCAGCCGTGGATTCTTCGGCGTCGCCAGCCATTCCGGTGCGGCCGTTTTTTGTTGCCGAGCCCAGGCGGAACCGTACTCCCACTCCTCTGCCTTCTGAACCAGATTCGCCCGCAAGGGGTTGCGTTCCACGTAACGCATGACGGTCAGTAAATGTTCGTCCGACTGAATCGGGAACGACTTAAAGCGCCCCTGGTAAAGGTGCCCGGTGCCACCGGTCGCATAGTGAGCGTGCCAGCGCATTGTGTGGGTGACAGTGAGCAGTCGGAAGAAGTCCGTCAACTGGGTATCCGTCTTGGGCCGCACGACAAAGTGCCAGTAGTTGGGCATCACCGACATCGCAAAGATCGGCAGCGGATTCTTCTGCCACGTCTCTTCTACCACTCGCATGAACGCAGCATAATCGTCGGGCTTCTCAAACAGAGTCAGCCGCGCAACAGACCGGTTCAGCACATGAAACACCTCACCGGCAGGACATATTCGTTTGGCTCTAGGCATGCCCCAAGTCTAGCAGAAACCAGTGAGAATGAAAAGAGAAAAGAGTCCTGACCCCTTTTTATGTCTACCGGAATAACAATTGTAAACCTATGCTGATACCAATGTGAATAAACATGAAGATTCCACCGATTAGAAAAGACCGCTTGATTTCGATTCCAAATAGCGCCGAGATAACTACACCCAATAGTGCGACCACGATGACTGCGGCAACAGCGATTCCGGCCACTCCTATCAACATTCCCAGACCAAAAGCCAAGGCCATCGTTCCAATTGACGCGCCTAGCGCAACGAAAAATGCAGTAAATAAACTGACATCAGCGTCGTCCATAATTTTTAAAAGCAAGATGAGAGCAACAGCGTCTAATAGAACTACGATCATAGATGAATTAACTCCAAAGGTACTAGAGGTTGTCTCATAACGTCAAAAAAAGTGAACGGTTTGGCGCGTCTTTTGCATGAAGTGTTCTCCTGAAAGGAGAATTTCTTATGTATATGACGCTGGTCTGGTGGCCCAAACGAAAACGGGTTTCCACAAAAACAGCGTCCAGGACGGAACGCCCGGTCGTTTTGACCGATAAACAATGGTCTTTAGTCGCAAAACTGTTTCCCTGGACTCCCCCTTCCAAAAAGGGAGGACGTCCAAAAGCCCATCCACGAGATTGCCTGGAAGGCATTCTCTGGATTTTGGTGACAGGAGCACGATGGAAAGATTTACCAAGAGAGTATCCCTCAAAAGCGACGTGCCATCGACGTTTCCAGCAATGGACGATCGAAGGGCGGCTCTTATCTGCCTGGCAAATCATCTTGGAACGAATGGATGATGCTGGCCAGATTGATTTCTCGGAAACCTTTGCTGATGGCACTTTTGCCTCGGCAAAAAAAGGGGTAGAAGAGTTGGCCCGACTCGTCGTGGCAAAGGCACAAAGGTCATGATTTTTGTCGATCGTCACGGGACACCTGTGGCGATCGACACAGAATCGGCCCGTCGTAGCGAAGTCAAGCTGATCGAACCGCTGCTTGAAAAAATCACATTGCAAAATCGACAACCCGAGCGACTTGTTTATGACAAAGCCGCCGATTCGGACTCGTTGCGCAAACGGCTGATGGAAAAGAATATCGATCTGATCTGCCCGCATCGAAAATCGAGAGTCAAACCGCCGACGCAAGATGGTCGAAAGCTTCCACGCTTCAAACGACGTTGGATTGTGGAACGCAGTATTGCCTGGCTCCACAACTATCGTCGCATTGTCACGCGCTGGGAATATCACGATTACCTCTACGAAAGCTTTGTAATTCTTGGGTGTTTATTTACACTATTAAAAAGGTTTTGAGATGCCCTCTAGTGAGGATGTTTTTGGGGGGCATATTCAGAATTGGTGATCTGAACGAGTGACAGCATGTTGAGGTATCATACTCAGAAAATCAATGTACAAAAGAACTGTTTTTCAGATATTCGTGGCGATTATTTCAAAGGGCAAAAAGCCGTCTTCTCTGACGCCTTTATACTGCCTCATCGCTAGAGACTGCCTCGGGAATTGTGACATAATGACGGGAAATAAAGTCATTCTGGATCCAGAGCAGTTTATTAAATGCACGCAGCGCAGCGATTTTCTGATCAGGGGCAAGATCCAGCTCCAGCAAAGTCTCGGTTAATTTATCTGAGATAAGACCGAGCAGCACATTCATTTGAATCAGGGGAACATCGATCTGTTGATTCCCCGCCTTGGGAGTATGAATCTTCCCTACCATGTCCAGATAAAGGACGATTTTCGAATCATAGGCATGCCCCAGAAGCTGCATGAAATATCTCTGCAGGTGGTCTTTCCGAAATTTGATCTGGGCACTCTGATCCGAAAGAGAATCCAATGAATCGGGAACAGCGCCCTCATAGCCATGTTGACGTGGGACAAAGTGACGAGCCGTTGCGTCATAACTGAGCAATTTCTCGTAAGTCGCATCAACTAACTTGCCGATGTGTGGTGCCAGTTGAGCAATCGTACTCCGGATCGCAATCACATCGTTTTCACTAAAACCGATGAAGTCTTTGAAATACTCAAATCGATAAACAAGATCACTCTCAAGAAGTGACTCATCAATATGGTCCATTCTGTATTACCTTTTCTTAATTTGGACATCTAGATCTTGACATCCTATTATAGCCCCGTTTATGATCTCACGAAAGAGAAAACACATTCTAAAACTGACAATCAATGTTATGACAATCCCACGCCCGGCAGAGAGGAGTTACCATGTTCTGTAATCAATGCGAGCAAACATCCCAGGGAACCGGTTGCACAGATATCGGAGTCTGTGGCAAAGATCCCGACATGCAATCGTTACAGGAAACACTGTTGTATGGGGTCAAAGGGATGGCTGCATACGCAAACCATGCCCGCCGCCTGGGAAAGACTGATGATGAGGTCAGCGCTTTTATAGAAGAAGCGCTCTTCGCCACGATGACGAATGTCAATTTTGATCTTGAGTCTTTGCTGGAACTCGTGTTGGAATGTGGCCGCATGAATTTGCGGGTCATGCAGATGCTGGATGAAGGGCATGCGGAAAAGTTTGGAACTCCGGAACCGACGACCGTGCATGAAGGCACGAAAGCGGGACCGGGAATTCTGGTGACCGGCCATGATCTTCTCGACCTTTCCGATCTACTGGAACAGACAAAAGGCATGGGGATCAATGTCTATACTCATGGAGAAATGTTGCCCGCTCACAGTTATCCGGAACTCAAAAAACATGCGCATCTGGCGGGGCATTTCGGGACAGCCTGGCAGAATCAACAATTAGAGTTCACCCAGTTCTCCGGCCCCGTTGTGGCGACGACGAACTGTGTACTGATTCCGTGGGAATCGTACGCTGACCGTTTATTTACAACGCGAATTACAGCAGTTCCGGGAGGGACTCGCGTGCCGGACAATGATTTTGCTCCGGTCATCCAGAAAGCGCTTGAATGCGCACCCCTGGCGGAACAGCAGGTCGGAGAGTCGACGATTGGTTTTCATCATGGTGTGATTCTGGGAATTGCCGACAAGATCATCGATGCGGTCAAATCGGGAGAAATCAAACACTTCTATCTGATTGGTGGCTGCGACGGCGCGGAATCGGGGAGAAACTACTTCACACAAGTTGCACAGCAGGCACCGCAGGAATCGGTCATCCTGACTTTGGGTTGTGGGAAATTCCGCATTCGCGATTATGACTACGGAACTGTGGCGGGCTTGCCACGACTACTCGACATGGGTCAATGCAACGACGCTTACGGAGCGATAAAAGTAGCATCGGCGTTAGCAGAATCGTTTGAGTGCGGTGTGAACGATCTCCCGTTGACACTTGTCATTTCCTGGTTTGAACAAAAGGCAGTCGCCGTTCTACTTACACTGCTTCATCTCGGAATCAAAGGGATTCGTCTTGGTCCCGAGCCACCGGCATTTATCACGCCAAACGTGTTTCAGATCCTGCAGGAGAAATTTGATCTCAAGCTGATCGAAGCGGAACCTCCAAAAGAATTGTTTCAATTAAGCGCAAATTGAGTATAAAGGGAAGTACTTCAGAACTTCTTTTCACTCAGAATGCCAAATAGCAAACTCATTCTTTGTTGATTCTCAGGAACCGTTAGCAAGCAGGTAAATGATGGCAAATCAATCACAGACTGCCGTTAAGGACAGTCCCACATCTGGCAATGGCACCTTATCCAAAAATACGGATAAAGGTGAAGGCTCCCAGTTTCTGATCAAGGCTGACTCGGAACTTTCAAAGACGGATTTGGTTTCGATTCTTGCTGAAGCACTTGAGAGTGCCGATGTGATGCCAATTCCCGAGAACGTTCTGCTGCAGGACGAATTATCCGATCTACACTCTTCGCGCGAGTTTATCCAACTGTTGCGGTCGAAGAAGGTCAGCGTGGGGAAGATCAAACGATCAATCAAATACGAATTCGACTTGGAATATCTTCAAATCGAACTCGTAAAAATGCAGCGCTGGGTTCAGGAAACAGGTAAGCGGGTCGCGATTATTTTTGAAGGTCGCGATGCCGCAGGAAAAGGGGGAACAATCCGCCGCTTCATTGAGCATCTCAACCCGCGGGCGATGCGTGTAGTTGCGCTTCCCAAGCCAACTCAGGAAGAAACGGGGCAGTGGTATTTCCAGCGGTACATTCGACATCTTCCGAACCCCGGAGAAATCGTCTTATTCGACCGCAGCTGGTACAACCGGGCGGTTGTCGAGCCTGTGAATGGATTTTGTTCGCCCGAACAATACGAACAATTTATGCGCCAGGTTCCCGAATTCGAACATATGTTAATGGAAGATGGCGTACAACTGGTAAAATTCTGGTTTTCCATCTCGAAAGAAATCCAGCTCGCCCGGTTTGAATCGCGACGGACGAATCCGCTCAAACAGTGGAAGTTCAGCCCGCTTGATCAGCAAGCCCAGACGTTATGGGAAGAATACACCAAATACAAGGAGTCCATGTTTGGACGGACACATACCAGTTTCAGCCCCTGGATTATCGTGCAGGCAAACAAGAAAAAGTTCGCCAGACTGGAAAGCATCCGCTATGTCCTGTCTTTGCTGGATTACGCAGGGAAAGACGAGTCTCAGATCTCACTCATTCCCGATCCGAATATCGTGATGCGTTTCCATCGCTCTGCACTGGGAATCGATTAAGATTCTACTTAAGAGAGAAAAAGGTGTCAGCGACGAATGGCACCTTTTAATCGCGGCTGACACTCAACGCCATGCCAGAATTCCGCAGGGACGACGTCAAAACTCAGGTCGCTTGACCTGACTGTTCTGCCCAGTAACATGTATATACACTTATATGATTGGACGATCCGAAAAACTCTCAATGGGCATTTCCACAGCTTCACCGTGAAAAACGTGGGACGATAAGCTTAGGGCATGAAATGGAAAACAATGATCTGGCCTTCGACAGGCATCGTGGCGTTCATTGTTATTCCACCGTTTTTCTCTGTGGATTGCTGAGCCTGTTTTGTGCCGGCTGCGGTGAGGAGACAGGGCGGATGTCATTCTCCGGAAAGATTGAAGGCCTTCAGGATTTTCAGGGCACGATCTCTTTTCGTCCGGCATCATCAGAAACAAACTTGCCGGTCACATCAGGACGGGTCAAGCAGGGAACATATTCGTTCACAAAAGAAAATGGGCCGTTCCCCGGAGAATACTCGGTCCTCATTGAAAGGCATGTTCCACTGCGCAAGGGGGCCTCTGCACAAAAAGTATTGCCGCAGAGGTGGCGCTTCCAGAGAACGGTTCCCTCCCCGGATCAGGAGCAGGAAATCAACTCCGATTTCACACTGGATGCGACTTCGCAAATCCCCTCTGAAACTCTTGAACAAGCGGGAAAGTAACGAATGAACCATCGCAAATCCCGCGGATTTACACTCATTGAATTGCTGGTGGTCATTGCGGTCATCGCGATTTTGATCGCATTGCTTCTGCCTGCTGTGCAACAGGCGCGGGAAGCGGCGAGACGGTCACAGTGTAAGAATAATCTCAAGCAATACGGACTGGCGCTGCACAACTATCATAGCACTCACCAGGTTTTGCCACCGGGAAGTTTGCGGGGAACCGGTCTGGCCTGGGGCTTCGTGGCCCACCTGCTCCCCTTCATCGATCAGGCCAACGTCTATGACACCATTGATTTTGAACATACTGACTGTGCCCAGTACATCATCAATCAGCAGACCGCCGGATTACCAGATCCCAGTTCGATTCTGCTCCCGATTGTGACCTGCCCGAGCGATCCCAATTCGCAAATTCAACTCCTTTCAGGCCCAACAGGTCCCACTCCCAACTCCTACAATACAGGCCGTCTCTACCCCTCCGACTACCTGGGCGTCAGCGGGAGCAAGGAAAGCAGTTCTGGCACGTGTCCGTTTAATGGCATTCTCAACGGCGACGGAACCCTCTATACCAAAAGCCGAACCCGATTCGGAGATGTGACCGATGGTCTCTCCACAACGTTTCTGGTGGGCGAGCGAGGAATTCCTTCAGACTGGGGTTGGGGCTGGCCCATCTGCGGCGGAACGGAATGCGAACAATACATTGCCACCGAACGCGGACTGGCGCCGCCCGATCTGCCACCTGATACAAACCAGAGTGTTCTCTCCTTCTGGAGCTGGCACACGGGAGGCACGCATTTCCTGATGGGAGACGGTGCCGTCCGTTTTCTCTCGACCAGTCTTGACTACCCCACCTTCCTGAGCCTCTCAACCCGCTCTAATGGTGAAGTCGTCGGCGAGTTCTAGAGCAGGCGCAACACATTAAACCATAGCCTCTCTTGTTCTATCAGAGCCGACAAACAGGAGGCAGAAGACAAAAGGGGGCAAAAGCACCCCTGATCGATTTCTCAGTTCAGGGGTGTTTCTTGCTCAACGATTACTATCGCGGCCTTGCGGGCGGTTCAGTTTATTTACCGTAAATCGCGGCTTGATGCAGGTGCAGGGTACCCTTGCCTTCGAGGCCGACCTTGACGAACTTCGCGCGGGTTCCTTCGGGCAGTTCGACCATCCATTGCGGGGCGACTTTGTCGGCCGTCCAGACTTTTTCATAGTTGGTGCCATCAGAAGAAATCCAGACGGTCAGGCCTTTGGCGCGTTCCTGCAGGCCGCCCCGATTCCTTAGCCAGATGGAACGAACTTCGGAATCCTGTTCGAGGCGAATCGTCACGGAAGGCGAGTCGGTATCGTGGTCCGAATGGAACGCGAAATCGAACGACTCCGCCGGCACATCCGTCAGAAACAGGTACGCATCTTTGTTCCAGGTATTGTTCCCGAATTTGCCACCGAATTTGATCGCCGCATCGCGCGAGATTTCCTGAAATCCGTTGTGCTTCCGCAGCTTGATCGTTTTCTGCTTCGCACTGATCCAGCCGTCCTTATCTTTCACAGCGGCGATCTGACGTTGCTTCGACAGATATGCCACCAAGTCCAGAAACTCGATCGGCGCGATCGTTTTGATCAACCCTTCGGGCATCGAACTGGACTTCATCGGCTTACGGATATCGATTTCGTCTTTCGCGATATCGATCTTTTTCCCCTTCGCCAGTCCGAGTGTAATCGTCTCATCGGTTTCGGAAAGAATGAAGCCGGTATGCACTTCACCTTCTTCCGTCAGAATGGCGACGGTTTCATAACCTTTCGAAATCTTGTCGTTCGGCATCAGGATCGAGGTCATCATTTCGATTTTACTCACCCGCTGACCGATGTCGCTCAGATCGGGTCCAAACTTTTTGCCCAGATCACCAATCTTGTGACAGGCCGAGCAGACCTGCTTAAACACGCCTTGCCCCCGGTCGGCGTTGCCGCCCGACAATTTCGCCAGTTCGCGGATTGCTGCTTTCCGTTTCGCTGGTGAAGATTCGACGGATTCCGCCATCTCCAGCGGCTTCACCGCAGCACCACCCGGCCCCGTCATTTTCTTATAGCGGTCGAGGTACTTCTTCGCCGCGTCAGAAGAATTGGCCAGAAAGTCGGGTTTCTTTTCAGCCGCTTCCCAGGCGGGCTTCAAGGCATGCAGCGTATGTTCCAGTGTGTAATCGATCCAGTAATCGCGTTTCTGGTCGGCTGCCTTTAACGCGAGCTCGGTTGCTTCCACTGAAGGGAAGAAACTCAAGCCGCGAACCGCTTCCAGTCGCACACGCGGATGAGGATCATTAATCGCTTTCGCCAGATACTCCATCAGCTTCGGCTGGCGATCCATTTCATTCACGAGAACATGAATTGCAGCCGCCCGGGCACGGTATTCGTCTGAAGCCAGAATGCGATCGACGAGTTTCGGATCGACGGCACGGAAACTTTCCTGCACCCACATCGCTTCACATAACTGCATCGGATCGCTCACTCCATCCACCCATTTGCTGACAGCCGCCAGCACCTGATCCTGATCGCGGTCCCAGAGTTCGCGGCGGGCACGATAACGGGTCCGCAGTTCGTAAGCCTGCAACTGCTCCAGCAATTCCTCGATGGATTTGCCGGCTTGAGTCACAGGTTTGAGCAGTGGCTTCTTTGTATTGACCAGACGATAAACACGCCCGTGTTTGTGGTCGCGGTTTGGATCGCGTTGTGAGTACTGCATATGACCAATCAACGCATTGCACCAGTCGCCAAACCAGATCGCACCATCCGGACCGACTTTAGGATCAACGGGACGGAAAATCATATCGGTCGAGGAAAGCAAATCGTCAACACGCTCCCCCTCAAAACCGGCGCCGTCTTTCTGATCACGCAAATTGAATCGCGGCATGCCGTGCATGTTGATCACACAGGCATAGATAAACTGATCCTGCATCGCATCGGGCAGGTGCCGCGAGATCAGGAATTCATTTCCGACCGCGGGACGCATTCCCTGGTTATCAAAGTTGGGTTCAAGCGTCCGCCGCGTATTGACTTCCAGACCGGACAAGGGACTCGTCCAGTGCTGTTTGGCGTTGGTACCATCACCCACCATACCATTGCCCCACTTGTCGAAGACGAGACACCACGGGTTACCGTAACCAGGTGTGCGGAAGTGACGGAACTTCAGGCTGCGTGGATCGAGCGTATAACAGCCGGCGGTATCTTTATTACGAAAGGCACCGTAGGGTGTTTCCAGAGTCGTCGACAGGGCGACCCCTTCGAGCATGTGCAGCAAGCCGCCGTTGGAATATTCCCACGCCCCCACCGTATGGTGCGTGTCGTCGGTGGCGATACCATCCACAATCTGTTCGACCAGATCGGCTTTGTCATCGCCGTCCGTATCTTTGAGGAACAGAATGCGCGGTTCATCCACGACCAGCACGCCGCCGTTCCAGAATTCAAAACCGGTCGGGCAAATCAATTTGTCATAAAAAGGGGTGCACTTGTCGGCACGACCATCGCCGTCGGTATCTTCAAAGATCAACAGGCGGTCGCTGGGGCGTCCCGCGCCGGGCATCCACTGCGGATAATTGGCCATGCACGAAACCCACAGACGTCCTTTGTTATCAAAGGCAATCTGATTCGGATTCGCCAGTTCGGGGAACTCCCGCTCGGAAGCAAACAGTTCAACCTTAAAACCTTCGGGAACCGTCATCATCTTGATGGACTCTTCGGGCGTCGGATACTTCAGCTCTTTAGGCTCTCGCATTTCACGAAACGAATCGCTGCGGCTGCCGAACATGGTTTCCGGAATGAAGACTTCCCCCGTCTTCGAATCATCGGGCTGATCCGGCACGACTCCACCAGCGGCCAGCTCCCAGATATAGTGGTCACGGACCGCTACCATCTTGCGAATCTTCTGATACTCGCCGGGAAAGGTTTCCATGTCCCAGGTCCGACGACCGCCGTAAACGTACCAGCCGTTGAGCATCCGATAGTCTTGCGCGTGGAACCAGGATTTGTCATTCACCCATTTGCGAACCAACTCGAATTGAGACGTTCCCGTTCCCAGCGGATGACGCGAAACGAAAAGACTGGCATCCAGCAGTTCGCCAATCACCCGGTCGCCCTTTTCGTTAGCGTGAGCACCATTTGATGTATACTGGTTGCCGGGTTCCTTGTCGAACAGCGGTTTGGTATCGGTAAACAGGTCGACAAAACGATGCCCGTCTTCCTTTGCCAGTTTTTTGATCGCCGCGGTATATGCGGCCAGATTTTTGTTTTCTTTCACACCTGATGGCTGCAGTGGATTCCCCGTTGCTTCAAAGGCAATCGGGCTGATCAGCACGAAGCGCGGCTTACGGCCTTCTTTGGTGAAGCGTTTGGTCTGCTCGGCGATATAAGCGCGGTACTTCGCGACGAAGGCATCCAGACTTTCTTTCGAATCGCCGGCGAAGGATTCATTAAAACCGAAGAAACAGAAAAACGTTTCGGGGCCGTAAACTTCCAGCGGATCGTCAATCGCCGTGTAATTACTGGGGCGCTGTTGAATGCCAACTTCATCGGCGGGCCAGCCAAAGTTCCGAAAAATGATCTCCTTTTCCGGGAAACGCGTATGAAGCAGCGTCTCGAAATTTCCGTAGAGGTTCATGCGTTCGGCCAGCGAGTTTCCGACGGCGACGATGCGCTCATTTTTTTTCAGTTCAAAAGGCTCTGCAGCCCTGACGGTTGAATATAAATTGCTGAGCGTGAGAGCGGCTATAACAAGACAAAGTCGCATTCCAGTATCCTTTTCAGTACGTTGATTTCGTTGATTTTTCGCGGGGGGATGAGCATCGTGTTACTACGACGCAAGGTGGCAGGCTTCTTTTGGTTTGAAAACCAGGCAGTTAAGCGTCGGCGCGGGGTAACCGTGGTGGATACCCATTTCTTCACCATTCATACGCCAAACTCTACAATACCGATGGATACAGGGGAGCGTCAATTGAAGCTCCGTGACAGATCTAAAAACAATGGGGTAACGGAGTTATGTTAAGAAATTCAGCAGAGGGAAGCCCAGCCAGCCCGATTCCCCATAAGCTACTATAAGAATGAGACTTACGCCCGATATTGCATGGCAAATATTGCTGAACACTTTTTTTAACGGAGTCTGACTTCCTTTTCCGGAAAGTCATTTTTTATCGTCCCGGTGATACTGTTACCCATGTATCCGAACGGTAGTCTGCTGTGCAGATAGAAAAAGAAAGTTGCCAGGAAGCTTTCTTTTTCTATTTATGTCTCCTTATGTCTCCGACGTTCTCTCAACTCCCTCCCCCGATAGATCCACAATCCAGGCGTCGGGAACGCGTGCGTCGATGGCGACGCGCGCCAGATTGAACCAGCGCTCTGCCTGGTTGAGAATCTGGCTGTCGGCGGAGGCCACGATCTGATCCGAGCCGATCAACACGGGATCGGGGTCAGGCACCAGGTCGATCTCCCAGTTCCAGCCGCGTTCCTCACTGATTTCGCGCAGCATCGTCTTCAGACGCCCACTGTTGGAAACCGGCTGATCCAGCAGCCAGCGACAGACAGCGACATTCCATTCCGCCATCAGCGTTCCCAGAATTTGAATCGCGGGAATCGTCTCGGCCACCTTGCGATAGCTGCCGTGCATGCTGGCCATGTCACGAAAGCAGCCATCGTGCGCATGTAAGATCACCCCGCCCGACAACGCCGCCTCCAGCGACGTCAACACGTTGTAACCATCAATCCACAATTCCTGCTGCGCCAGGTCTTGAGTCTGAACCTGGTGTTGTTGTCGTCGGGTGGCATCCTCTTCACCGCAGGCACAACGGGCCACGGCCAGACGTTGCCGCGCATTCAACGCATACCGATCACCGACCAGTTTAAGTGCAGACGCTGACGCATAGCCGCGGGTCAACAGCCAGTTCAGATCCCCCGTCGCCCTGAGCAACGCGGGCGCGGCATCGAGATCAAACAGACCCCGATCCTGCGGATGCGAACCACGATGTTGCCGCCGATCGGGCATTTAGTTTTTCCTCTGTTCCATTGTGATAGTTATGTCCTACAGAAATAGCATCGCGGAGGACGAGATCGTTATTTAACACCGCGCGAGGACTTGGGGATAGCTGTCAGCATCGCATCGGGTAACTGCAGTGCTTCCAGGTCGACATGATCAGCCTGCAGCCATGGCTCCGGGTCGAAGTAAAACTTGCGAGTTTTAAAGTCGCTCTGCTTGAATCGACGCTTGATCGCCCTCAGCATCCTCATTACGTCCTGCCCTTCGTTATCAGGGCATTCAGAAATGGTTCTGTAATCAGAATAGTAGACCGGGTCATAGACCCAGAACATTCGCAAGGCGGACCCGGCATCGCAGGACGGATGCTTCATCATGCGAATGAGCGGTTTTATGCCCTCGTCGGCGTTATAAAGACAAGTGAAGCAATGTATTTCCCTGGGCTTCTCAACGGTATTCAGAAACTCCCGACGTAGCTTGGTCCACCGGCGAGATTCCTTTTCGAATGCGGCATCGTCATCAAGATTTTCAAAGCGACTGATCCAGCCCCCCCCAGTCAGATCATATATGAATTGAAGTCGCGATGGAGATAACTTCTCGCATTCCGCATAAGCACGCAACAGCACCTCTGATTGTGATGACACACGTTTGCGGAAAACGGGGTCTGCCATCTCCTGCTTCGTTTTCTTACGGACTTTCTTTGCCATATCAGTGCCCTGCTGTAGATCGTGTCTGGTGGAGAGATCACTCAACACCCTGGTTAAGTCTCTTCTAGACGTAGTTTATAACTGATGTATCGTGCCGTAAATTGAATCTGGGTATAAACTGCGCCAATCGTCCTAATCGGGGATAGAAATAAGGGAGAGGAACCTTTGATTGATGGTAGAACAGAATTCTGCCATTATTCATCAAACCATTGCGAAAGAGATTTTTAGAGCACACTTTTTTCTCCCTGAGAGAAATCATAAAAACAGAATGGATGAAATCCATGACCAGTGAGGACGACAAAGAACGCTGGACGAGAATTAAGTCTTTGCATCAGAGAGCGATGTCAGTGATCTTAGCTGAATGGAATGCAATAGAGAATCAGTTGGAAGTGATTCAATACGGATTACAGACAGAACACGGTATCACGTTTTCAATTCTTCTGTTGTCACAAGATGATGATTTAAAAAAGAATGTATTCGAAATACTTGTTAAGCTAGCATCTGTTGCACACAGATCCATTGGCTTAAATCGTGCTGTAATCAAAACAATGCCTCGAAAATGGGTGATTGAGCATATTGAACCGATCGTCAACCAGATTCTTTCGGATGAAACTGATCACTATGTAAAAACCGAACCTGAGGAATACTACCGAAGATTTGCTGAATTGTATTCTGAACTCGATGATGGCCTACTGAATCGATTATTAGATCGAGCAGCCCAGCACGATAATCCGGATGTGGTTGAAGTGGCAGAAGATTTTCGAGGGAAATAATCTTGGATGACAAGAAGCTGACAGAATATGCAGAATACTGGGATATCGAAGGTTCCGAGTTCCTGCTTGTGTCATCGGAGCATAACAGTTCTGATTGGACCAAATGCTTGATTTATCACAAAGAGAGCGGCTGTTATGAGATCATAGAGGACTCGGATATTTCCCAAGAGGTTATGCTCCGAATGCATAACGCAGGAGTCCCCATAGTTCATGTCGATGATTTGAAAAAACTTGGGAAAAAGTAAATTCGGATGAATAAAAAAAGAGACTGGACTTTTTAAGAAGAGAGAAAGCTTCCGCTTGAACTGCGGGTTAAATTTTTCGAATCTCATAAATAATTCTACGGTGCAGTTCGTCATTTGGATTTTGCCACTCACTCACCCGACACAGGTGCCCCGCCCTTTCCAGAGCCTCCAGATCAGAGAACTGCCACTCCGTTGGAAATGTCGTTGACAAGTCCTGGCCCGCTACTTCAATCCAGTGATATTGCCCAAACGGAAGATACCCCAGCCACTCTGTAACGTACGTGAATTCCCGCGACGGCTCACCTGCTAGCGCAGACAGCAATTGCTCTACAATTTTAAGTTGTGTATAGGTCAATTCCATAGACGTACCAGAAAAGAGAGATCCCTTCTTAACTATTCCCCGCTTTGATACACCACTTCATAAAGCTCCGGTACATGGTGAAGTGGGCAATGATTGATCGCGAAGAGTACCATTTCGCCAGTGACTTCACCTGTTTTTGTATCACATCTCTCATTAAATGAGAAAAGGACGCCACTTTTAAATTCGATCATTTCTCTATCTTCTCCCAATCGTCTCACAATTCGAAAAGGGATTTTTTCATCATGCAGAATATTTATGACATCCTGGAATGCAAAGTCCTGCCCCGCCTTTAAAAACCAGGTGTCGACTCGGAAATGACTGTTTTGATATAAAAACATATCGCCATGATTGAGGCAATCAGCCTGAAGATGATCGTTCTGAATTGAGTGTATTTCCCTGGTGTCATTATCATAAAAAAACTCATACCATCCATAAAGAAATCCACCGGTAATACTACGACCAAAATCAGACTCACAACCAGGTTTCCCCAGCAGCGCAATAGCTTCATCCTTGTGCATTCCGATTTTGACTGGCCCAAATTCACCAG
Organism: Gimesia alba; assembly: GCF_007744675.1. Lineage (NCBI taxonomy): Bacteria > Pseudomonadati > Planctomycetota > Planctomycetia > Planctomycetales > Planctomycetaceae > Gimesia > Gimesia alba. The sequence continues at coordinate 256,540 of NZ_CP036269.1, read as the reverse complement.
TCAGTGCGAACTCCTTGAGTGATATTGTCAGCATATTTTTCCTTGGTGAGTAAGACACTGGGTGCCACTGTTGGCTTGCCCAACAGTGTTTACGATCCAGGGTTCAGCCCGGTCTCCCCCTGCTCTGATAAAGGCAAGAAGGCAGTTGATACAAAGCCAAACTCATTGTCGAACACTTAATCAAAATTGTCTATCACGACAGTCAAAATCGATTTGAATCAAAGTGAGTCTTCTCACTGTCGGGCAAGCCGACAGTGGCACACCGACACCCTAAATACACTATAAAACAAGTGTGAAACAACAACATCTTCAGAAACAAAAAGCCCCTGGCTCGATTTCTCAAACCAGGGGTCTCCCTGTTCAACAACATCCTTGATCAGACTGCGATCGATTCGATCTCCGCCACGAACCGGCTGGCATCGTTCCCAACAAACGAGGAAACCACGTTGAACACCGCGTCACTGAAGCCGCCGATGTTCAGGATGTCGCCCCGCTCGGGAGCCTGTGATGAACCGTATGGCTGGATGTCGATACAAACCAGTTTCGGATCGGTCACGCCGAGCCGTTTCTGGTTCTTCACGAACGTCTGCCATTCGGACATCACGCCGGTCGCACCACGGCGGCCCGCGCCGACCCAGCTCTCGTTATCGCTCACCAGCACACAGCCGGCAAACGCGCGGTTGCACAGTCGTGCGTTGGCTTCGCGAAGCGGAACCGAACAGTCGGTTCCACCGCCGCCGTACTTCGCCAACCGCTCTGACAGACTCAGAATTGAGTCGGACGCATCAAAGCGTGCATCGTAAGCACGGGTATCGAACGGAATCACCACGCTGTCCGGGTTACGCCGCAGAATCGCTGCCGCAAACAGCGCTGCCGCATCCACACAGCGCATCTTGCTCGACGCACCACGGGCCTGCCAACCGGTCACGGAACTACTCATCGAACCGGACGTATCCAGACCGATGACCACAGGCCCCGTCAACTCCGGCACGTTCCCGCAGGCGATCTCGGCTGCGGCATGCAGCGCCGCCTTGATCTTGTGCGAAATTACCGGAGCCACGTTCAGATACGCCGCCAGGTACTGGTAAGGAAACTGCCGCGAACGACGGATTTCGTCTTCATCCGCCAGTCGATCGGCCACGTAATCTACCAGCACACTGTCGTTGAATACCTCGTGACGCAGCAGCGTGTTGAGGTTCATTCGCAGTGCCTGCGGTCCCATCTGGCGGGCGATCGCCTTCCAGGTCAGCGGCCCTTTGGCTGCATCCGCCAGCAGATCCCAACGCACGGACAGATCTTTCACAATCTCCGCCTGTGCTGCATCGGTTTCTGCCTGACGAAACGCGATCAGCGCCTGTACCTGTCGCGGTAAGTCGGCTGCCGTCGCAGGAGCCCACTTTTCCAGCTCCTTACCCGTCAACCAACCGAAGAGCGCACGTCGTGCGTTGTCCTTTGGCGTAGGTCGCGCCATTCGCAGTACGTCGCGCAGACTCGGATCGTTGCCGATCGAAGCCGAGAGCAACTTGCCTACCGACGCTTCGTTCAACCAGCGCTGGTACGCACGCTGCAGACTGGACGACAGACTCGTACGACCAAACTGTCCCGAACGGATCATCTGGAACATGGTGCGCAGCACGCGACCATTGTCGACCACCCGATCGAACACACGGTGCATCAATTCGGTATCCCGCTTGGACAGAACCACCAGCAGCGCCGCCGGCATGTCTTTCATGAAAGCACGCTCTCGCGCATAAACCGCCAGCTGCGCCAGATAGCGATTGTCGTCGATCTGATCGATCAGCTTGCGCATCGTATCGAGTTGATCCTTCGCGCTCGCGTAGAACACACCGTTGAAGCAACCGGTTGCTGCCATCTGCGCCAGTGCCTGCTTCGGCGCCAACTGGTACGCACGGCCTCCTGCTTCGTTAAACGAATCGGTACGTGGTAATTTACTGTTACGACTGGAAAATAAAGTTTTGTTGGCCATCATGACCTCCTTCCAAAATAAAGGTGTGTATTAAAGGAGACTGGTCTCTTTTTAAAGGAGACCAGACCCCTTTAATGACCCAACAAATGCACTCGACGAAGTGGTGGGCAGAGTTTTCCCTGTGACGTCGCGCACGCGCGGATCGCAGGGGCCGGCCGCATACAGCATTACATCAGGCGGCCGGGCAGGGATCGAACCAGCTTAAACCATGTACTCCACGCCGGCAGTCGAGTGTGTTGCCTTATAAAAGATCGACGAAGTTGTTGAACCAGAGTTTTTTTGCCAATGCTCTGCCAGTTGAGCTACAACGCGACATGCTTAAACATGAAGCGCTGGTGGGAATTGAACCCACAACCTTTGGTTCCCTATGTACTCCCATTCGGCAGTCGATCTTGTTTTTTCTTGTGACGTGGTCATCCTCTCAGAAAGTCGATATTCAATTTTAAAACAGACCGACGAAGTGTTGTACCAGAGACTTACGGTGCTCTACCTTTGAGCTACGGCGCGACACGCTTTACAAAATAGCGCCGGTGGGACTCGAACCCACAACCACCGGGGTATGATCCATGTACTCCAGTAAGGCAGTCGGTCACGTTTTAAAGTGATCATGTTATCCCAACAGACTGTTGGGCTATTTTAAACAACCTTCCAACGAAAGATTTGCTCAGACACGGGTTCTTAGTGATAATAAGATGTAGTCCGAGCCTGCAGTTGGTCGGTTGAAGACGCCAGTGGGAGTCGAACCCAGTTCCAACTGCTTTGCAGGCAGCCGCCCGACCATCAGGTTCCGGCGTCAGTCAATGCCCCTGTCAGGAATTGAACCTGATCTACGAGCTTCGCGGGCTCGCGTGCGAATCCGGCACACTCCAGGGACAAATTATTTTCAGTACCTCGCCAGGGAGTCGAACCCCGTCTGATGGTTTCGAAGACCATCGTGCCTCCATCACACTCGCAAGGCATGCTTTTGAAAAGCCGACGAAACCACAATCGCCGGCTGCCGATGAAAGACAGTGGTCTGCTCACATTGGTTCGCAATATTTCTGAAACGATATCCGAGGGCTATTTCCTGATTCCGATCTTCGACCACCTTCAAACAGTTTTACAGCATTTCCAGCTTCACTGCGCCCAGTATTGACTCACCCCGGAATCCACAAAATCGGTTGCGATGATTGCTCAAAGAGTGCTAACCAGCGAAATTCAATTCGAATTCAAACTAAAAGTTCAAAAAATCATGTTTTATTTGAACTCCAAACGTAGAATCCTCGTTGTCCCATCGACGCCGCTTTACAGCCAAATTATCATCTCACTATTCATCGAGATTGGAGCAGTCGCATGAATCTGGTGACCTCACCAGGAACTGAACCTCATGACCAGGTTCCATTGGTGAAGCGGTATCGACAAAATAGCTTTTCCACCTGAAGGAACCCACATGAATTTTTTTTCACGTCATCGTACTCTTGATCACTCATGCATCGTTAAAATCCTGCATGAATTGCGAGACGTGCTTACCACTACGCTAGCTAATGAACTGACGTCCGTAATCGTTTTTGGCGATTTTGTCAAACAGCAGCAGTTTGACTCGAAACATAGTAAACTCAACCTGATGCTGGTCCTGAATCGGATTGACTGTGACTTGCTGGATAGCATCGCTGATGCAATTGCTAAATTCGAAAAGCAAGTTCCACTCGCGACCATGATTCTGACCCAGGATGATTTAATCTCTTCCTGTGACGTCTTCCCGGTCAAGTTTCACAATATCAAGCAGTATCACACCTTGTTACATGGACAAGACGTGATCTCTGATCTTGACATCTCAGATGAGCATTTACGATTACGGTGCGAACAGGAATTAAAAAATATCATGATCCGGCTTCGTACTATTTACTTGCATCGACGGCATAAACCAGAACAGTTGCTGCAGACGTTGTTGGAGACTGCAAATTCTTTTCTCAACAATGTGAATGCCTGCCTGCTGGTCAAGACGGGTATCGTTCCAGAAGAGGACAGTGACGTTCTGGATGAGTTTGGTGATGAATTTCAAATCGATGTCGCGGTAATCAGGAAGATCCTTGAATTCCGCAGATTGCAGCAGATGCCTTCGTCAGAAGAACTAAAGAAAATCTATAGCGGTTTTATGTCCCTGATCCATGAAACCACGCATTTGGTCGACCAAATGGAGGCAACACAATGAGCAAAACCACTTCGGCAAAGTTCAAAGTGACCTGCAAGTGTGGTAAAAAATATCTCGTTCGTGCTGACCTCGAAGGTAAGCAAGTCAAGTGTCGCAACTGCAAAGAAGATTTACTGCTCGAACGCCGGGCCTCAAATAATCCTAAGTGGTGCTCTGTCTGTTTTTCGAAATTAGACCGGAAAAATCCCGTTTGTGTCGTCTGTAACGCTAAAAATAAAGACGAGCACCCCGAACCACAACCTCCGGCAAAGGAGCCAGGCAGACTCAGTCTCATCGGGGCTTCGTTCATCAATCTTTTGCCCCAAGACCCAATCATGCGAACCTGGATCGTACTTTGTTCTGTTCTCGTGATCGGCATCAGTATCTTACAAATAGGGTGGAACGGGGAGACTTTTCTACTATATTTCTTTTTTCTGGGAGTGGGAATTGCCGTTTTGTGTATCTATGTGAGACTGAAATCACAGCTCACTCCGGGCCTGCTGCTTGTTTTCATCCTGGCTTACGAGAGTACCGCTTTAATTCGACTTGGGTATGGGAGCTACCACGGTATGCACAAATTTGGTGGACTTTTTGGGATGATGTTGTTTGGACCATTCGTCTTCCTGATCTTCTCTTATGCCGGCTCTGGGAAATCGAATCATTGGTCGAATAGTGGATGCAGCAGTTGCGGCAGCAGCTGTGGCAGCAGTTGCGGTAGCAGCTGTGGGGGAGGCTGTGGCGGTGGTGGATGCGGAGGCTGTGGAGGTGACTGACAACAACGAAATGATCGAGGTCCCTCTGATTGGAGTCGGATTTCGTAAGCCATTAGCGGACTGGGTACTGTCGGACCCGATAGAACTGGATTGCGTTGAAGTCACAGCCGAACATTTCTTCGATTCTGACACATCAACTCTGTCACAACTTGCCAAAGACTACCTGGTCTCTGTCCATGGTCTGGGACTCTCCCTGGGAACTCCCGGTCCGCTTGATAACTCAACATTGAGACAATTTCAGAGAGTTGCTGACCACGCCAATGCAAAATGGATCACCGAGCATATCGCCTTTACGAAGACTGACGACGTTGACCTGGGGCACCTCAATCCATTGCCGATGACGGAAAGTTCTTTAACCATCCTGGCCGACCATGCGCGTGAAGTCATGGACCGCTGTCAAAGGCCTTTGCTCTTAGAGAATATCACATCGTACCTGCGAATTCCTGGAGATTATACTGAGCCGGAATTCCTGAACCGTCTATGCGAGCGAGCCGGGAGTGGGCTGCTCCTGGATGTCACCAATCTGTTGATCAACGGTCAAAACCATTGTTTTGATCCAGTCAAATGGTTACATGAAGTCGAGCCGGACTTCATTCGACAGGTGCATATCGTCGGCTATTCGATCCAGAATGGCATTTATCACGATCGTCATTGTGAACCGATTCAAGACAATCTTTACGATCTTCTCAGCGAGGTCGTGCGCTATGCGCCAGTAGAAGCAGTCATACTTGAACGAGACATGGCAATTCCAGCACCAACGGATCTGTCAGCGGAATTGCTTCGTCTGGAAGAAACCTGTGAGCGCGCCCGAAATGATTAGAGTTCTCGCACTTCTTTTACAGAATCAGATCCTGCGCGACCAGTTACGCTCAAACGTCTCCGCATTCATCACCAAACAGGGACTTTCGGACGAGGAAGCAAAGATCATCGCCTCACTCGATTGCGATCAATTAGACCGTCAGGCAGAAGCACTTCTCAGCAAACGGCGATCTCAGGTAGCTCATATCATTCCACAAACCTGGAGTAGCCTTGGTCGAGATGCCATCAATCAGTTTCAAGAATATGTGGAACATGCGAAGTGGCCGGAAACTCACCATAAACATGAACTGGATGCGCAACAATTCTGTAAATTCTTGAAACAGCGTCGCGTTCAAGGTTACTTAAAGTCAGAGCATAACTGGTTGAATTTCCGAATCCACAATTGTTGGTTCAGAATTCACTGGGTTACAGATCTAGTCATCAACAATCAAAGATTTCGGGGAATTCAGGTCTTCGGACGGAATTCATCTGGAGTCCCAGTGAGACGAGCCATATTTCTCCGGCGGACTGATGAAGATCATTGATTCAGTGGAAGTCCTGCTTGACCCAGATGGGGGCGTTGCTGATACTAAATGTAATCGGATTCGAAATTCATCCTTATCAGGAAAAAAAGCATGAATCGACTAAATAAATACGTCAGACTTCAAACAGCGTCCCTCATGCTCCTGTGCTTGACTTCCATCGTCACAGCCCAGGAGAAGCAAACCACCAAAGCTGATCCCAACCTGCCACACGTTCTGATCATTGGTGACTCGATTTCGATCGGGTACACGAAACCCACCATCGAGTTACTTCAAGGCGTCGCGAATGTAGAACGCGTGAAAGCGAATTGCGGCGATACGAACCGGGGGAAACAAAACCTCAAACGCTGGCTGGGAAAGACGGACTGGGACGTGATTCATTTCAACTGGGGCTTGCACGACCTCTGCTATCGGCACCCGGATTCGAAAGTCCAGGGACACCGCGACAAGGTGAATGGCACCATCGCCGTCCCCTTAAAAGAATACGAGAAAAATCTGGAAGCGTTAGTGCAACAACTCGAAAAAACCGGCGCGACGCTGGTCTGGGCCACCACAACCCCGGTGCCTGAAGGGGAAGCAGGTCGCGTCGTTGGCGACGACTTGAAGTACAACGCCGTCGCCGAAAAAATCATGAAACAACACGGCGTCAGGATCAATGATCTGCACAAACTCGCATCCGGATTTGACGCCGCGCTCTGGACCGGACCAGGCAACGTGCACTTTAAAAAAGCAGGCTCGGCCCAACTTGCAAAACAGGTTGCCAACGAGATCAAAGCTGCGTTAAAGAAAAAGCAGACTGACAAAAACTGACATGCCCTCCTTCAGCATGACATCCCATCTCAGAGCGAGACACCAAAATGAAATTGTGCACATCTCTGTTGATCCTGATTCTGCTTTCAGCTTCTGTTGTTTCAGGACAGGAAACCGAAACGCTGCCCCCGTTGAAAAACGGAAAGGCACCGCAGAATTTCGATGAAATGTGGGCCGGCTTTGATCCGCGCCGTGAACCGCTCGAAGTCGAGGTGCTTAAAGAGTGGGAAGAAGAGGGCGTGATTCTGCGCGTGATACGATTTCGCATCGGCGTCTTCAAAGGACAGACTGCCCGACTGGCGGCAATTTTTGGATTTCCCAAGAGCGCAGCCAACAGTACGAAAACTCTGCCAGGACTGGTCCAGATTCATGGTGGGGGACAATACGCCGATCACCAGGCCTGTCTCATGAATGCGAAGCGGGGATACGCCACGGTCTCGATTGCCTGGGCAGGACGCATCAGTGCCCCCGACTACCGAGTGACGCCGGCAGAAGTCAAGCTGTTCTGGGACGGCAAGACAGACGACCCTCACTACAAAGTCACCACCGACTGGGGCGCCCTCGACGGCTATCACGCCCCGGGGAAAAATCCCGGCAACGTCTTTCCCAGTGCCAAACCGGCGGCATGGACCCTCGATAAGGTTGAGTCGCCTCGCAATAGCGGCTGGTTTCTGTGTGCGCTCGCCGCACGCCGCGCATTGACGTTTCTGGAACAGCAGCCGATGGTCGATCCGGATCGACTGGGCGTTTATGGACACTCCATGGGTGGCAAGCTCACGGTCATGACCGCACCCGACCCGCGCGTCAAGGCCGCCGCGCCGTCCTGTGGAGGCGTCAGCGACCGGTATAATCAAAGTCCGCTCTTTCGTGCGACGCTGGGTGATGACGTCAGTCTGAAGCACATTTCATGTCCGATTATCTTCCTCAGCCCCGCGAACGATTTTCACGGGCGTCTGGGCAACCTGCCTGATGCAGTCAACGAAATCAGCAGCAGCGAGTGGCGCGTCACTTGTTCGCCGCACCACAATCACCAGGACACGCCCGATTACGAAGTCGCGACGCTGCTCTGGATGGATCAGCATTTGAAAAATTCGTTTTCGTTTCCGCAGACACCAAAAACAACACTCTCGCTCAAGACCGAAGACGGCGTGCCCCATTTCAAAGTGCAGCCAGATCGCTCCAGGCCCGTTCTCTCTGTGGATATCTTTTATACCCAACAGGGTAAAATGAATGAACGCCCCCAAAACAGGCTGGAGACCATGCACCGCTTCTGGCGCCATGCCCCGGCCACCAAAGCCGACGGCGTCTGGACAGCGGCGCTGCCACTGGGCAACGTCGAACAGCCACTCTGGGTCTACGCCAACGTGCGGTATCCCCTTGATGAGCCTGTTTCCGGAGCGGGCTATTACTATCGCCCCTACACGACTAAATCATTCAACGTCTCATCGCTACTGACGCAGGTCGCACCCGCCCAGCTTCGTGATGCCGGTGTCCGTGTCACACTGGAGCCAACACTATTGATCGAAGACTTTCAAGGCGACTGGCAAAAGGAATGGTTTAATTACCGACCGGATGAATGGACACTGATCACGCATAAACTGAATGACGCCATCTGGAAAGCACCAAAGCAGGCGCAGCTCGCGTTGAAAGTTCGCGCAGCAGAAGCCAATCGGCTGGTGATTGTCATTGACGGATACGCCGCCGAGGTCGAACTCAAAGGGGGCACAGATTGGCAGACCGTCGTGCTGAAACCAGACGAATTTCAAAATTTGGACGGAGCCCCCTTACCGAACTGGGAAGGCATCCGACAATTGAAGCTCACCTATGCCGAGCGACTGCAGCCCATGCGCAGAAGTAAAACAAAGCCAAGGATCGTCGGTAAAAACTGGCGTGGCCCTGCACCGGAGTTTCGCGAACTACGCTGGAAAACAACGCCATAATTTCATGATGTTTTACGCACCTCTGTTGCAAATCTGAATTCGATATCAATCTACTCAGAGAGAATTATAACAGAGGTGCGATCATCTTCATTTCTTCTCTTTCTCCTCCGGCGACTGAATCGCTTTGAGGGTCGCTTTTACCTGTCGCAGTTCATAGTTCCGAGACTCCTGCTCCAGTTCCTTCAAGCGGGGGACCGCGGATTCTGCCAGTGGTCCGAACTGCTTAAGTCCTTCCAGCGCTGCACGCCGCTCTTGCGGATCATCCAGCATTTTGATCAGGCGGGGAATGACCTCCTGCGCCGGTGCGCCGATGCGGCCTAAAGAACCAGCAGCGGACAGGCGAATGGATTTGTCATCCAAGGCTTTGAGTAAAGCGGGCACCGCAGGCGCAGCGTCGGCACCAAACTTACCCAGGGCCTGCACTGAGGTATATTGCACGCGTTCATCCGAGTCCTGCATCGATTTCATCAAGGCCGGTACCGCCAGATCCGCTTCAATGGCCAGTTTTCCCAGCGACAGGGCAGCCAGGTCAGAAAGATCCTGGTCATTTTCTTCCAGCACTTTGATCAGCATCGTGACCACCGCTTTTGACTTCAAAGAGCCGGCGGCACGAAGCGCCATTTCACGGTCATACTGATTCTCACCGCTGGCCACCTTCAACAACAGGGGTTCGATCCGCTCGGGAGAATCCGGGGCAAAGACTCCCAGGCTATAGGCAGCATCCCCGCGCAGATTCGGTTGATCGAGATTCTGCGCCAGAATATCGATCGTCGGCTGATGGTCTTCTTCAATCTTCTCCAGCGCCTGAGCAGCCGCATACATGGTTCGCTCATTCGTCAGCATCTCTCGCAGTGCCGGAATCGCTTCAGCAGCAGACGGGCCCAGTTCTCTCAGGGCAGAGGCGGTATCCTCGTAATAACTGACTGTCCCCAGCAGCTCAATCAGAGCCGGCACTGCTGATTTCGCGTCAGCTCCCATCTCTCCCAACTGTTCAATGGACGCCTGCCGGTAATTCCGATTTTGCATTAACTCAATCAAGACCGGCGTCCACTGTTCATTTAAAGGGCCGGCCATCTGCAGACCGTAGGCCGCCTGCTGACTCAGTTCTTCATCATCCGAGTCCAGCGCGTTACGCACAATCGTCAGCAGCCCCTGATCCTCAGATCCCGCTTTCAACAGGCAGAACGCTGCCAGTAAACGGGTCTTCGGCGGCGCGTTTTTCAATAACGCTTCCAGTTCCGGCAGGACGGCTTTGGGAACGCCGTCTGCATTATTTCCCAGGGTGCGTAATGTCTGCTGCACGATCTCCTGATCCTGCTCTGCAAGCAGTTTGTTGATCGCGGTGCCCTCCCTATCGCCACGGACCAGGTAGCTGATCGCCGCCCTGAGCTGGTAGGCATCCTTTTCCTGATCCCTACCTTGAACCTGGGAGAGCAGTTGTGAACTGAATTTATCTCGCAGTCGCTCGTCCTGGCAGAGTAGAACCAGCACTGCAGATTGCTGCTTCGCTTCCAGTTCTTTCAATTGTGACTGCACCAGTTTGAGCGCTTCCGGCGAATCTCCTGCGACATTCGTCAATGCATCACCGGCGAACTGTTTGATCTGCCAGTTTTCACTTTGCACACCAGTCAGCAATAGAGGCACCAGGGACTGCTTATCCTCGACCTGGCCTGCGACAGCAATCGCAGCCGCCATCTGTAATGGTTCAGGCTGTTTCTCCTTGAGAAATGCTTGAAGATATTTCACGAGCTCTGGTTCGTCAGCCGTGACCTCACTGAGTGCCAGAATCACTTTGGCGCGGCGCTCCGGATCCACCTCGGTATTCGAGACCACCGCTTCCAGACTTTTCAGGGCCAGCTTACCTGCGCGACTCACAACAGCAGTCAGTTGATTGACCAGATCTTCATCGATTTCATCGCTCACTAATTTCGCGGTCAGCAATGGAACGACCGAGCCCGGCAGTGTTTTCTGCCTGTTGAGAATACTCATCACAGAGTACTGCAGGTCCGGATTCTCGAGGGATCCGACCACCGTTTTCAACTCATCCTCAGTTAACTCGAAATTGGCAAGGGCAGACCCGGCGGCTTCACTGACACGGGAATCGGACTCCTTCAACAACTTCAGTAATTCTGTCTTCGCCTGCTCCTGCTGCTGTTTTGAGAGGGACTTCTGACGACTGCCCAATGCCCGGGCTGCGTGCAGGCGCACACCCTCGTTGTCAGACTTGACTGCTTCCAGGAGCAGGGAATTTATCTGTGCCTGCTGAGATTCAGAGGACGACAGCATGATCGCGGCACACTGTTTCGTCAGCAGGTCTTTCTGGCCTAAAGCCTGTTCCAGCGAAGCCTGTTCTTCCGGACTGGGTCGATGATGAAAATCCCTGAGCACCGACATCGCATTCTCTTTGGCCTGGGGAGTACTCTGAGGATCGCAGATGATTTTGGTCAATGCGGGATAAGAGTATCGCCAGGCGGTCCGCAGCGCGAATCGGATTTCCCAGTCCACTTCCCCTTCATCCAGTTGTTTGACGAGTGCAGTAACAATCTTCTGGTCCGCCCCGCCGATTTTCTCCAGCAGTTTCGCCGCTTTGAGACTCACTTCAGGATCGGGATCGTTCAACAGTTTCTGCAGGGAACTGCTGGCCGTGCGGATATACTCGGCCTGATCCAGCAGCGAGACCGCCAAGGATCTGGCCTCTTCGTTATCTTCTGCGAGCACTTTGATCAACGTCTCCGTGGCCGCTTTGGAATCGGGACAGATCTCCTCGAGCGCTTCGGAAATGGCATCGCTCTCATCAGGATAGTTCGTATAGGCGGTCAGCAGAGCAGGCACCGCGGTATCCGCTGCGGCACCGAATTCTCCCAACGCAGAGATATACGCTGTTCGCACATCTTCGGGAGCCTGATCCAGGTGCTTCACCTTATCAATCAGTACCGGCAATCCCTGCTTGATTTTGCGTTTACCAATTTCTTCTGCCACATCTGCCTGTAACGCTTCGGGACGGGATGCCTTTAACAGGGCCACCAGTTTTTCATCGAGCGCACTACTGCGTGCTGGATCGTGGCGGGAGAGGAAAATGACAGCCATTCCCCGCAGTTCCTCCGACTGCTTCGGGTCGTTCATGATCTCCGTCATCACCTTGACGATCTGCGTTGCCTGATCTTCTGACTTCATGAACGATTCGAGGACCTGCATCACCGATTCGCGAAAGACGGTGCGCTGCCCCGGATCCTGCAGGATCTCAATCAGCGCGGGCAAGGAAGCTTGCTTTAACTGCTGCTTCGCCTCATACCGATACCAGGGGTTCTCCGACTGCATCGTCACCAGGGCGCCATAAACCTTCAGCTTCGGATCGGTCACATACGCCTTCTCCTGATCCTTCTTATCTGGTTTGGGGATCTCTTTCAGCAGTTTCAGTAATTCTGATTTATCGACCACGCCGATCCTGCGCTGCCGCATCGATCCGTCGACAATGAGCGCAAATGTCGGAATGCTGGTGATATAAAAATGCGAACTCAAATCCGGATTCTGATCGACGTCCACCTGAATGACCGGGTAACCCTCGTCCTGAAGTTCTTTCACCACCGGCTTCATCATCCGACAGGGGCCACACCAGTCTGCGTAGAAATCGACCAGCTGACCTTTGGATTTGAACGTGTGTGACTGAATGTAACCCCGCGCCATCTTTGCCAGTCGTTCATCCTTGTCATCCACGACATTCAACAGACCGGCGACTACCCGGTTGGGGTCGATCTTGGACGTGACCATCCTGGCGACGGCCATGCCGCGCTGATCGCTATCCTTTGATTTCAGATCGTTTAATGACCTCTGGAACGTTTTCTCCTGATGTTCGGCGATGACCTTATCGACATAGTCATCTCCGGTAGAGTCCTTTTTGGGGGGAGCCGTTTTCTCTTTTGGAGTAACAGTTTCCTGCACTGGTGCTGGCTCAGGCTTTGCCTGACTGGCAGGCGTCTGAATCGCAGGTGTCTGACTGGGAGTGGTTTGTGTCTGTTCATCGGGTTTCGGCTGTTCGCCACACCCGACCATGAGAATGAGGCCGATGAGCCATCCGGTTTTCTGATACATGATCCATCTCGTTATGCGTTGCCTGGTGAGATAGGAAAAGTTCTATCTCTCCAGTAAGTCCGGGCCCGCGTTGATTGACAGGATTGGGTGCGCTGCATCCTGAAGATTTCTGCACGACCGGATGCATCAGTCACATCTGCACATTTCTAAACATCCGGGAGCAGTATTAATCCATTTCATTATGAAAACTCCTCCCAGGTTCGTCCAGCGTAAACTGAACAACTAACTAGTACTCGTCTCTAAAACGAAAGCGGGCTCACAGAACAGCTCTATTAAGATTCTCCTGCCACAGCGGGCCGCAGGCGAAGGTAAATGGCAGTCATCCCCGGTCCCCTGCACGAATTACTTGACCCGGAGGTCTCGTTGCCTGATACTGAAAGAATTCATATCGAAGTTGATTTATATTCAGCATCGCCCCTGTTTTCATCCATGGTCAGCAAAAAGCGGACTGGCTCAACCGTAATTTGGAGAATTGAGTAATGACTGAACCAACTGAATCAAACGTATCACGACGCGAGTTCATCAAGACCAGCGCTACGTCCGGCGCCGCGGCAAGTTTGCTGGCGGGGGCCGCAAAGACACGAGCGGCCGGAGCCAACGGGCGGTTACGGATCGGCGTGATTGGTGCAGGTAATCGCGGCTTCAACACGCTCACGAAGAAGCTCGTCAAGCTCCGCGAACTGGGTCGCAATATCGACCTCGTTTCCGTCGCCGATGTGTACTCGGTGCATCGCCAACGCTTTGTGGACTACATCAAGGAACAGACCGGCGTCACACCAACCACGCACGTCGATCATCGCGAGTTGCTGGGCGATAAGGACATCGACGCGGTCGTCATCGCCACGCCCGATCACTGGCACGCCCGAATCACGCTGGATGCACTCGCTGCGGGCAAGCACGTTTATTGCGAAAAGCCGATGACTCACACGGTCGAGGAAGGCGCAGAGGTGGTCGCTGCGTGGAAAGCCAGCGACCGCGTGATGCAGGTCGGCGTGCAATCGACCAGTGCGCCTGTGTGGGACATGGCCCGCGAAAAAATCGACGCTGGCCTGCTGGGCAAAGTCGTCCAGTTTCAGACCGAGTGTGCTCGTAACGGCAAGTTCGGCATGTCTCGGCATAACCTGATTACCAAAGAAATGACGCCGAAAACCGTCGACTTCCGCCGCTTCCTCGGTGTGGACGAGGGCTTTCATCCCGATGTGCCGTTCGACCGTGAACTCTTCGGGCAATGGCGTTGCTACTGGGCCTTCGGATACGGCATGTTCTCCGACCTGTTCGTACATCGTGTGACCGGCATGCTGAAAGCCACGGGACTCCGCAAGCCCGGCCGCGTGGTCGGTGGTGGCGGGATCTTTTTTGAATACGACCATCGTCAAGTCACCGACGTAGCGTCGATCATCGCCGACTTTCACGAAGGTGTGCAGGGACTGGTCAGCAGCACCATGGTCAGCGAGGAACGCAAGCTGGATCACATCATCCGCGGCCACAACGGACTGCTGTTGTTCGACAAGAGCTGTTCGGGCAACAGCGGCAAATGTTCGTTCGAATTTGTGCCCGAACGACCGCAGGTGACTCTGAACAGCAAACTCAAGCCCGAGACATTCCATGCGAAAACCGAACTCGATATCGTGTCGACGCACTGCGCGAACTGGCTCGACGCCATCCGCTCGGGCAAGCCCACATCGGTTAATAACGATCCGGAACTGGCGGCAGCCGCAGTGATGCTCGTCAATCTGGCCGTGCGCAGCTATCGCGAAGGCAAGGTATTCCACGTCGATCGCGCCGGCAAGGTCAGCGACGGCAACAGCAGCTGGGCAGACGGTTGGGAGCAGCTTTCCAAGGCAGAAGTCAAACCGCGCCATGTGCCCGGCTGGCACGCGGGAGACACCGGCAGTGTGATGTACCCGCCCGAATATCAGAAGCTTGCCGGCCCATGGATCGATGGCAAGCCGCCGGAAACGTCGTAATGACAATTGATGATTGCTGATGACTACCACCTGGTTTGAGATATCATAAAGGACGCGGAACGAATGCAGAGTAACGTACGAATCAACGCCGGGGTTAAGCTGCTAGGCTTGTGCCTCATCTCGCTCTTCCTGACGAATGCCCCAGTGCAAGCTGCCGAGCCCGCTGCAGGAACGGCGCTGTTCAACGGCCGGGATCTCTCTGGCTGGGTCAACGTCAACGGCGCGCCAGACACCTGGCAGGTGCAAGACGGTACCATCGTTTGTACGGGGGAGCCACGCTGCTTTCTTCGAACCGATCGGATGTACGAGAACTATGTGCTGGAACTGGAATGGCGGCACGAAAAACCCGGCGGCAACTCCGGTCTGTTCTTCCATGCCGATGCACTGCCGCAGATTGGTGCCCCGTATCCGCGTGCCATCGAAGCCCAGTTGTTCGACGACGATCATGGGAGTCTGTTTGGAATTCGCGGTGCGTCGCTCGTGCCGCTGACCGATCCCGACAAGAAAGGGAGCACCGCGCGGGCCCGCGCACTCGAAAAACGCTGTAAACCGGCCGGCCAGTGGAACCAGTACGTGCTCACAACAAAGGACGGTACGGTGGAACTGGCCGTCAATGGGAAGGTGGTCACGCGCGCGAAACAGACGAGTCTCGTCAAAGGATTTATCGGCCTGCAGGCGGAACACACCGAAGTGCATTTTCGCAACATCCGCATTCGCGAATTGCCGTCGAGTAACCCGCCGCCGGAGAAAATCGCCCAGTCCGACGAAGGCTTTGTGTCGCTGTTCGACGGAGTCTCGTTTGCCGGCTGGAAGCATCTACCAGGGCATAAGGGACATTGGGTCGCGCACGACGGCGAAATTCACTACGACGGCAAAGCCGAGTCGAAGAAGCGAACGGACCGCGACCTCTGGACCAAGGACGAATTCGGCGACTTTATCCTGATCGCCGACTGGCGTCTGCCGGTTGAGCCAGAACTGAAGCCGCACCCCATCGTGCTGTTCAACGGCGATTTTTTGATGCAGGAAGACAATCCCCGCAAACGCGTCACCCGCCCGCATCTCGACGCCGGTGACAGCGGCATTTATCTCCGTGGCAGTACGAGAGCACAGCTCAACATCTGGAGCCAGGTTCTCGGCTCCGGCGAAATCAACGGCTACCGCACCGACAAGACGATGCCGCCGGAAGTCCGCCGCGCCTGTATCCCCATCAAAAACGCAGATCGTCCACTCGGTCAATGGAACCGCTTCGAAATTACGATGCGCGGCGATCGCGTGACAGTCGTCCTCAACGGAACCACCGTCATCACTGAAGCACAGCTTCCGGGGATTCCTGCCAGAGGTCCGATTGCCCTGCAGCATCACAACGATCCCGTAGAGTTTCGCAATCTATATATCAAAGAGTTGAAGTGACATGACAGCGCGACTCCTTTTTTCGATTTTGATTCATGCGATCCCCCTGAATCAAAGCTGATTCGTGTGATGAATTGCTTGACCCTGCGGTCCCGTTGGTTGATACTGAAGAAAACATACCACGCAACATATTCTCTGAGGAACCACCATGCCGTCTGCCAAAGTCTCGCTCGCTTTCTCTGCCAGAACCCGCACCTCGGGTTTTCTGTTTCTCACTGCCGCACTGACTCTCGCCTGCGGGATGTTCACGCTGTGCTGCACTGCGTCAGCCGATGCAGCAGAAAAATCAAACGATCCCAATATCATCTACATCCTGGCTGACGACATGGGCTACGGCGATATCCGGGCATTGAACCCGGAATGTAAAATTGCCACACCGAATCTGGATCAGTTGGCGCACGGCGGCATGATTTTTACTGACGCGCATTCCAGTTCGTCGGTCTGTACGCCTACCCGGTACGGAATTTTGACGGGCCGGTATAACTGGCGCTCACGTTTGAAAAGCGGCGTACTCTGGGGACTGTCCCGACGCCTGATTGAACCCGACCGGTTGACCGTTCCCGAAATGCTGAAGCAACATGGTTACTATACTGCCTGTGTGGGCAAGTGGCATCTGGGTATGGACTGGACGCTCAAGCAGGGAGGCATCGCGACCGAACAATCCTTCAACAAAAAAACGAATCCCGGCTGGGAAGTCGATTACTCGAAACCGATCCAGAACGGTCCTAACAGCGTCGGCTTCGATTACTTCTTCGGCATCAGTGCATCGCTCGACATGCCTCCTTACGTTTATATTGAAAACAACAAGAGCCAGGGCATTCCCACCGTCACCAAAGCCTTCTTTCGCGAAGGCCCCGCGCACAAAGATTTCGAAGCCATCGACGTGTTGCCCCGCATTACCGAGAAAACCGTAGAGATTATCGACGAGCATGCTGCGGCAGCGAAAAAAGGAAAACCGTTCTTCATTTATTTCCCACTGAATGCACCGCACACGCCGATCCTTCCCACGCCGAAATGGCAGGGGAAAAGTGGCATCAATGCCTACTGTGATTTCGTGATGCAGGTGGATGACACCGTCGGCCAGGTGATGCGGGCTCTCAAAGCGCAAGGCATCGATAAGAATACGCTGGTCATTTTCACCGCCGACAATGGCTGTTCGCCGGCCGCCAACTTCAAAGAGATGACCGACAAAGACCATTCTCCCAGTTATCAATTCCGCGGTCACAAAGCCGACATTTATGAAGGCGGACACCGCGTCCCGTTCATCGCCAACTGGCCCGCCCATATTAAAGCGGGAACTCACTCGGACCAGCTGACGTGCCTGACCGATCTGATGGCGACCGCCGCCGACATCGTCGGAGCAAAGCTGCCTGAATCCGCGGGCGTCGACAGTGTCAGCATCCTGCCCGCGATGGAAGGCACGGCAACCAAACCACTGCGTGAAGCCGCCGTCCATCATTCGATTCGCGGCGCATTTTCCATTCGCAAAGATCACTGGAAGCTGGAACTCTGCCCGGGTTCGGGAGGCTGGAGTTTTCCCAAGCCAGGCAAAGATGATCTGAGTGGCCTCCCCGCGATTCAGTTGTATGATCTAAACGCCGATGTGGGAGAACAGAAGAACGTGCAGGCAGAACACCCCGAGGTCGTTAAAGAATTAACAGCGTTGCTGCAGAGTTACGCCGACAAAGGACGTTCGACGCCCGGTAAACCTCAAGAGAACAACGGCGCGGTCGATATCTTCAAAGCGGGGACATCGGCACAAAAAATGAAGAAGCCCGCCAAAAAACGCGCCAAAGCGAAATCTTGATCAAGGCCACAGAGCCCCGCACCAACGGGGCTCACCCTATCCTCTTTATAAATAATGCTTTACGCGGATTAAAAGTCGATCACATCAGACTGTTTTGATAGAAAAACTTGAAATTCCTGCGATTTACCGTTATTCTGAATCCTTGATTTTTCTTATGTAGAAAGATCAACCACACAAACTCTCCCAACAAATTTCAGCCCGTCAGACAGTGGTGTCTGGCTACCGTCCCCCGATTTCGGCGGTTCCGACGGACCGGCAATACTTTCAATTGTCTCACCAGGTACGCCTCGAGATTATTGCAGTCTTTGTGGTACGGCCTGATAGGGATTGAACGCGTATGTATGGTTCTTTCGTTCCACGAACTCTCATCGTCGGGTTCTCGATTTTAAGTATCGTTACTCTGGCAGCGCCCCTTGCCGCGGAGAAGCCGGGAACGGCGCCCCCGATTGATTTTGAAAAATCGGTGCGTCCGCTGTTTGTCAAATATTGCCAGGACTGCCATGGCCCCGATGCCCGCGAAGGGGGACTGCGTTTAACAAACCGCAAAAACATTCTGCTCCGCAACGATTCCGGCGAGCCGGCGATCATCGTGGGAAAAAGCGACCAGAGTGTGCTCATTCATCGCGTTTCGACTCAGGACGAAAAAGAACAGATGCCGCCCGCCGATTTTGGTGAGCGTCTCACCAAACAGGAAATCCAGATTCTGAAACAGTGGATCGATCAGGGCGCAACCTGGCCCACCGAATCAGAAGCCCCCAAACACTGGGCTTACGTGCCACCGGTCAAAAGCCCGGTTCCCACCATCCAGGGATCGGCCCGCATCAACAACCCGATCGATGCGTACGTTGTCGAAAAACTGAATCAGCAGACGCCGCCTCACACTCAGGCGGCACAAGCCAGTCCCGCCCGTCTCTTACGACGCGTCTCCCTCGATCTGATCGGCCTGCCGCCTACGCCGGAAGAGGTGATCGCATTCGAAAAAGATCCGTCACCGGCGGCCTATGAAAAGTATGTTGATCGTCTGCTCAAGTCGCCGCGTTATGGAGAAAAGTGGGCCCGCCAATGGCTCGACCTGGCCCGCTATGCCGACTCGAACGGATTTCAGGCGGATCAACTACGTGAGATGTGGCTCTATCGCGACTGGGTAATTAACTCCATCAATCAGGATCTCCCCTTTGATCAGTTTACGATTCAGCAGATCGCCGGCGACCTGATTCCCCAGGCGAAGCTCAGCCAGAAAATTGCCACCGGCTTTCATCGTTGCACCACCTGTAATGTGGAAGCGGGCGTGGACCCGGAAGAGAATCGCGTGAATCAGATCTTTGACCGCGTCAATACCACGGGGCTGGTCTGGCTGGGAACGACGTTTGAGTGTGCCCAGTGCCACAACCATAAATATGATCCCTTCACACAGCAGGATTATTACCAGATCTTTGCGTTCTTCAACAATACGCCGCTGGAAGTTGAACAGGTGGGTAAAAGTGTAACCTTTGATGTCACCGGCCCGAAGCTGGCGTTGCCCTTAAGCAAAGCCGAAGAAAAGACGAAAGACGAACTCAACAGCCAGCGACTCGCCCTGCAGAAAAAGTTGAATGCCCGCGAGAAAGCACTAGCGAAATCGGTGCCCGAATGGGAACAGACGACACTCGCCTTGCTGGAGAACAGCGAAGAGAGCGCCAAAGTTCCCGTCGCCATCCAAAAGATTTTAAGGATCGAAGCCGAAAAGCGAACGGGCAAACAAAAGAAATCGCTGACACAGTTTCAGCAAAAGCAGGACCCCGCCTACTCTGATCTGCAAAACGAACTCAACCAGATCCGCACCGAACTAAAAACCCTGGAGCCCGATTCCACACTAGTGATGGTGGAGATGGAAAAGCCGCGAATGAACAACATTTTCAAGCGGGGCAATTTCCTGAGCAAAGGCGCTGAAGTCACACCAAACACGCCGGAAGCGCTGCATCCTTTGCAGACTAAAGGCACGCCAGGCCGACTCGAATTTGCAAAGTGGCTGGTGGCGAAAGAGAATCCGCTGGTCGCCCGCGTGACCGTCAATCGCTGGTGGTCTCAATTTTTCGGCCAGGGAATCGTCGCTACCCAGGAAGACTTTGGCAGCCAGGGAGATCCGCCCACGCATCCCGAACTGCTGGACTGGCTGGCGGTCGAGTTCATGGAACACAACTGGTCGATGAAACAGATTCACAAATTGATCGTGATGTCGGCCACCTATCAGCAGTCGGCAAAAATCACGCCCGAATTGCTCGAAGCCGATCCTTATAACAAACTGTATACACGCGGCCCCCGACTCCGTTTGTCAGCCGAAACCATTCGCGATAATGCCCTGGCGATCAGCGGGCTGCTCTCAACCAAAATGGGAGGCCCGCCCATTTATCCACCGCAGCCGCAGGGATTCTGGCGACACGTCGGTCGCAATGCGCCCAAGTATCTCACGTCGACTTCTGAAGACCGCTATCGTAGAGGCGTGTACGTCATATGGCGACGCAGCGCCCCTTATCCCAGTTTTACCAACTTCGACGCCCCGGACCGGGGAGCCTGTGTGATCAATCGTTCGCGCACGAATACGCCGCTGCAGGCGCTTACGCTTTTGAATGATCCTGCGTATGTGGAAATCGGCATCGGTCTGGCGAAACGACTGGCAACGAAAGGCCTGGGAACCGAGCTGAGCGACCGCGAACGAATCGCCTATGCATTTCGTCTGTGTGTGGCCCGTGAAGCAAAACAAATGGAACTCGACCACCTGTCTAAAGTCTTTCAGCAGGAATTAAAGTATTTCCAGGACCATCCTCAAGCGGCACAGAAACTGATTTCTGCCGATCACCGTCCGGAAGGCGTCGGTGCCTCGCGGATGGCGGCCTGGCTGTATGTCGCGAACATTCTGCTGAATCTCGATGAAACGATTACGAAGGGATAATCATGAACGAGCGTTTGCAACAACTTCTGAATTATACCCGTCGTGAATTTTTTCAACGGGCCGGCATGGGAGTCGGCGGTGCTGCGCTGACCTCACTTTTGGCCAATGATCTGCTGGCGAAAACACCCAGCAGTGCCAATCCAATGGCGGCCCGCAAATCGCATTTTACTCCCAAAGCGAAAAATGTGATCTTCCTGCACATGGTGGGAGCACCTTCGCACCTCGACTTGTATGACGCGAAACCCAAACTGCAGGAACTGGATGGTGAGCTGGTTCCCGACAAGCTCTGGGAAGGACTGCGGCTGGCCTTCATTCGCGAGCAACCCAAACTGATGGGCAGCCCGTTTGCCTTCAAGCAACAGGGAGAGGCCGGCATTCCAATTTCCGAGTTGATGCCTCACCTGGGATCGGTCTCGGACGAACTCTGTATGATCCATTCGCTGAAAACCGAGCACTTCAATCATGCGCCCGCCCAACTTTTTTTCCAGACCGGGTTCTCCCGCTTTGGTCGCCCTTCTCTGGGCTCCTGGGTGAATTATGGTCTCGGTTCAGAAAACAGCAACCTGCCCGGCTTTGTGGTTTTGATTACCGGCAACGTCGCAGGCGCCGGCAACAGTTTGTGGGGCAGCGGCTTTCTGCCCAGCATCTACCAGGGTGTCGAATTTCGCTCGTCGGGAGATCCGGTTCTGTTTCTATCCAACCCGAAAGGGATGACGGGCGAAGATCGTAAACGGATCATCGACAGCGTGAATCACTTAAACAAAGTCCAGTTGGCCGATATTGGTGACCCCGAAATTGCGACGCGGATCAATCAGTACGAAATGGCTTACCGCATGCAGTCAGCGGTTCCCGAGTTGATGGATATTTCGGGCGAGCCGAAACACATTCACGAACAGTACGGCACCCAGCCGGGCAAAGCCAGCTTCGCGAATAACTGTCTGCTCGCCAGACGACTGGTCGAGCGCGGCGTGCGATTCGTGCAACTCTTCGATCAGGGATGGGACCATCACGGCAGTCTGGTGAATGGCCTGAAAAAGAAATGCAAACAGGTGGATCAACCCATCGCCGCATTAATCCAGGATTTGAAACAGCGCGGGCTGCTGGATGACACACTGGTCGTCTGGGGTGCCGAATTCGGTCGCACACCCATGGTGCAGGGCGATCGCAAAGCACCCGGCCGCGATCACCACAAAGATGCCTACACGGTCTGGATGGCAGGCGGCGGCGTGAAACGTGGATTCGCATTCGGCAAAACCGACGAGATCGGATTCAACGTCGCCGAAAATCCAATGCACGTCAACGATTTTCATGCCACGCTGCTGCATCTGCTGGGCATGGATCACGAACAACTGACGTTCAAGTTCCAGGGACTCGACATGCGGATTACCGGGGTCGCCGGCAATGTGGTTCCCGAGATTATTGCCTGATCAAGTAACCGGCGTTAATCATCCGTCCGCAGCATCGGCTGGATTTCCGTCACAAAATCGTTGGCGTCGGTGAAGTTGCGATAGACGGACGCGAATCGCACAAAGGCCACCCCATCGACGTTTTTCAAAACGGACGAAACATGCTCACCGATAAAACGGGAGGGAACTTCGCGATCAAAGTTCTCGTAGATTTCGGCCTCAATCTGTGAAACGATGGATTCAATATCATCGGGGCTGACGGGTCGTTTGTAGCAGGCGGTCTCAATTCCCTTGAGCATCTTATTGCGATCAAAGGGGACACGGGCGCCATCTTTCTTGATGACTTTCAGCGGTGACTCTTCGATTTTTTCGTAAGTCGTATAGCGTTTTCCGCAGGCCAGGCACTCTCGTCGTCGGCGCACACTGAAAGGTTGACTCAAACGTGAATCAATTACTTTCGTCTCACCGTCACGACAAAAAGGGCACATCATGAAGACGCGACTCCTGGTACTTAAGCAACAGAACCATCCCTTCACACTCCGGGAAAGTCTGCCTATCAATGTCTAAAAATAGCATGATCGTATCCGATTCACCAGTCAATTGTTCAGAAATCCCGAATTTTTGCGGGTTTACGATGACTGCCTGAGCCGCCGCCTGACTCGGTTTTTCCGCGTTATTCAATGGGTCGATCCAGAATTTCTTCATGCGCCCGCGACTCATCCACGTCGGCTTTCAAGTCGTTCAATGTTTCCTGAAGTTCTGTTTTCACACCAAATGAAACGTAAACCAGCACCACCAGAAAGGCCAGACCACTGGTCAGCAGCAGGATCGTCCAGATCGTCATCCATACATACATGTTCAACTCTCATTCACATCAGGAGGAGTACCCGAATTCTGGGAATTCAGCTCAGTGGTTTTATCAGGAAATGCCAGTGAACCGGCAATATACAGCAGGGTCGAAAACAGAAACGTCAGCAGTGTGAGATGGGTCCCGTTCACATCCAGCGAGAACCAGTGATTGATTCTTTCCACACAAGGCCCCATCGCCGAAAGTCCCAGTAAGCCCCCCAGAATGGCGCCGAGTGCGCCGATCTGACTGCCCCGTTTCCAATATAAGCCACCCACAACGGTGGGAATCGCGCCCGAAAGATAGACGGCTCCCGTCACCGCCAGATATCCCCAGAGATCGCTGCTGACTTCATACCACAGCCCCCAGATCAGCAGCATGGCTCCAATGATGAAGATCGCAATCCGCGTGACGAGAATCCGTGAACGCTGACTCATCGGACCCGCCAGCGGCGCGACAATGTCCTGAGTAATCACGCCGCTCCAGCAGAGCAGGTAGCTGTCATGCGTCGACATGAAGGCGGCAATCATGCCCGCGGTGACCAGTCCCAGTAAACCGGTTGGCACTACTTTCGCCAGGAACAGCGGCATCGCCGATAACGAAGTAATCGATGGATTGGTTTCGACCGCCTGTTCAAATTCGGCGAACAGTTGGGGCTGGGAAGCGAAAAACGCGAACGTGCCAATGCCCCAGAATACCGGCAAGGCGCGGCGTGCCAGGAACGAAATCGAACTGAGCGAATAAAGTCGCTGCGCCACGGCGGCACTCTGGCAGGAAAGGGTTCGCGCCGCACTGGTCGGCCAGAGCATGGCCGCCGATCCGATAATGATCGTCATCTGGATGATTTGTAACCACCCGATACCCGGCCCTTTCCCCGACGGATTCTCAGAGTCGAACGGGTTAAAGTAGCCGTTCTGTTCTGTCGTAATCGCCGCCAGTCCGTCCCAGCCGACACTCCAGAAGACAACGCCGGTCACAATCACCATGCCGGTTCCCAGAATCAAAAACTGGATCAGGTCGGTAATCACTACCGAGACCATGCCGCCCAGTACCGTGTAAAACAGCACGAGCAACAACAGGCCCGTCATAATCAGTTTGAGGGACATTTCATCCTGCAGACCCGATATCGCCGTCAGAAACTGGGAGCCCGCTTTCAGAAAGAGCCCCATATTCAACACGCCGGAAACCACCATCACGATCGCCCCGACGACACGTACCTTCTGCGAATAGCGTTTTTCGTAATATTCGGGGATCGTCATGATCGAGGATTCGCGCAGCCGAAAGACGACAAAGCCGGTCAGACCGATGATTAATACCGATCCCGCTTCCAAAAACGCGAGGTACAGGGACGCATATTGCTGCATAAAACCGAGTTCGGCCATGTACATCACGGTGACCAGCCCGAGTTCGGTGCCTGTCATCGTGGCCAGAGCCAGCCGTAAACGCAGTTTTCGCCCGGCTACCAGATAATCAGAAAGATTTCCGACGTAACGATTGGCCCACAAACCAATTACGATCGAAGATAACAGGTAGCAACCGACGATCGACCAGTCCATCCAGGTGAAATTTGTATCGTAAAGAGAAATGGTCTGGTCCCCTCGGTCCTGGTTTCGAAGCTGAATTTCCGATTTTCACGGAAAACAGCGGAAAGGTTTCATTTAGCAGCGGTTGCAATCAATGACGATTCCTTTTACCATATGTCGCTTCGCAAATCGTCACGGCTCCATGACCGTTTGACCAGCAGGCTGATTCAGCCCATCTTGCGAACGATACACCACTATGCCAATTTTGACAGTCAATTTCTAGAGTAACTGACTGCCTTCGAAATAACATCTATTATGAGGGGATGACACCGTGTCACTCGACAAAAGTTTGAAGAGCAAAAGTACGCTGGTCCGTGCACGCAACGTTTTGAAGCGCGCCGAGCGTATTGAAAAATTGAAATTCGAAGACCGCTGGGTCGAAGGACAGGGCGCTCTGGGTTTGCCTAAAGTCCGCGTCGAAAAAATTTCGATCGGCAAGAAGAAGAAAAAGAAGAAAGACGAAGACGAAGAATAATCGTCTGGTCTCGTAAGGGGAAGGAGAGTTCTCTGGTTCTGATAACTCTCCTTCACTCCAACCCTTTCTTACGCGCAGCACAATTCAACCGGGGAGCAAGGAATGCACGCCCTGTATCTGCTACGGGCTGCCGGAGGCACATTCACACGACGTCGCTATCGCCGTGCCGCCCATGCTTTTCTCGCTCAAACCCAAGACTGCCGCCAGGTCCAGCAACAGACGCTGCGCCGAATTCTGCGTTTGAACGCCGACAGCGATTTCAGTCGACAATGGAAGCTGGACGACTCCTGCACGATTGAAGACTTCCAGTCCCGCTTTCCCGTTTCCGATTACGAACGTTTCCGGCCGTATATCGACCGTGTCAAAAACGGTGAGACGTCCGCTTTACTGGGACCAGACAATCGATTGTTGATGTTTACGCTGAGCAGCGGCACAACGTCGGATTCCAAGTTCATTCCGATTACCGAACCGTTTCTCAAAGATTATCGTCAGGGCTGGCAGAACTGGGGCATCCTGGCGTACGACGATTTCCCGACACTCAAATATCAGAACATCGTTCAACTCTCGAGTAATTTCGATAAGTTTCGCACGCCCGGCGGAACACCTTGCGGCAACATCAGTGGGCTCGTCGCCGCCATGCAGAGCCCGGTTGTGAAATTGCTTTACACCGTCCCCAGCGAAGTCTCACAAATTGACCAGGCACACCTGAAATATTACACGGCCCTTCGTCTCTCGCTGGCCGACCGACACGTGGGCATGATCACAACCGCGAATCCGAGCACGCTACTGCATCTGGCACAATTCACCGATCAGCACCGGGAATCACTGGTCCGCGATATCGCCGACGGCACACTGACGGGAGCCGACGAACTCGATACAACAATTTACCAGAAACTAAAACCGCGCTTACAACGCAAGCAGAAACAGCGGGCCCGGGAACTGGAATCAATCATCGAACGTACGGGGTACCTTTATCCGCGCGATTTCTGGCCCGGCCTGTCTTTGCTCGCTGTCTGGATGGGCGGCAGTGCCGGCGCGTATCTGTCACAACTCACTCCTTACTATGGTGAGTTGCCGATCCGCGATCATGGCCTGTCTGCCAGCGAAGGTCGCATGACAATTCCGCTGGAGTCAGGCACGTCGACCGGCGTACTCGATATCACGTCTCATTTTTTTGAATTCGTGCCGGAAGACGAAGACCCGCTGACGACGACCAACGTACTCACCGCCGATCAGCTGCAGACCGGCCGGAACTATTTTATTCTCCTCACGACCCCTTCGGGCCTGTATCGATATCATATCTGTGATGTCGTGCGTTGTACGGGCTTTTATCAGTCAACGCCTTTGCTGGAATTCCTGCATAAGGGCGCGCACATTTCCAATTTGACGGGTGAGAAAATCACCGAATCGCAGGTCGTTGATTCCGTTCGTCAGGCGGTTCAGACCACGTCTCTGGAAATTGGTCAGTATTCACTGATCCCCAAATGGGACGAACCGCCACACTATCAACTGTTGATAGAAGAACCCTCTGCTCTGTCTGCCGCAGAACTGCCCGCGTTGTTGAACCAAATCGATGCCTTGCTGCAACGAACCAACTGTGAGTATGAAGAGAAACGCCAGTCCGGTCGCCTCGCACCGCTGCAACTCTGCCCGCTTGCCAAAGGAACCTGGCAACGCTTCGCACAAGAACGACAGAAAAAACTGGGCGGGAGTATCGAGCAATACAAACACCCCTGCCTGATCCCCGAACTCGATTACGCGGCGCAAATTCTCGACCGCTTTTCAAACTGAAACCGTCGCGACCTTCCGTTCCGACATGCATCAGGAACATGCGCCCGCTTCATTCCGCTTCCTGAAAGAATCGTGCTTCATCACATCAGCATCAGTGCATATAAGCGGTTTCAAAATGTTGCCTTTTGGCAACATCATTCGTTTCTGGTTCTCTGAATTCGTCCGTTTAAAAAGCATAAAAATGAATAGAACAACGGAACGTTCTAAGGGCTGATAACTAAATGACGCTTACATATTTAGTCAAATCGCTCAACAAAATTGAATATCGATACAACCCTCACTCTGATTCTGATATTTGTCTGAATTTCCAACAATATTTCTGAGAATTTCGCGTTAGGTTCGTAATGAATGGAAACAATACTAAATAGATACGTTTACCTCCCAAGAGGAACAGCAAGTGGAAACTTCCCGACTCATTCTCAGACAGTGGCGTGAATCCGATCTGGATCCATTCGCGAAGCTGAACGCTGACCCGGAAGTGATGCGATATATGCCGGCACCACTCTCGTTTGAGCAGACTGCGCAGATGGTGGAACGTATCAAAAGACACTTTGACGAATATGGCTTTGGCCTCTGGGCGGTAGAACTCAAAGAGGATGCGCAATTCGCAGGCTTCATCGGTCTGGCGGTTCCTCAATTCACGGCATATTTTACTCCCTGCATCGAAATCGGCTGGCGGTTGGCGGTCCCATTCTGGAATCAAGGTTATGCCAGTGAAGGCGCCGAAGCGGTCCTGGAATTTGGATTCACAGAGTGCTGTCTGAACGAAGTCGTTTCTTTCACAGTTCCCGCGAACAAGGCTTCGCGGCGCGTGATGGAAAAAATCGGCATGTCTTATATCGACAACTTTGACCACCCTGCCCTGGAAGACGGCGATCCGCTCCAACGTCACGTGCTGTATCGAATTTGCAAAACCGACTGGGACAGCAAACAGCACAACTGACGCTTACTTTGATAAGCGATCCAGAATATTCTTTGTCACCTGTTGCACAATTGGGTCTTTGCCTCGCAAGCCGTGTGCCCAGTCGGTACTACCGACCGTGAAGACAGTGCCCCCGTTCGTATACATTCCCAGAATCGCAGCGCCGACGCGATCTTTATCAAACCGCTCATACCACAGACTGTCACCCGGAGCCCATTTCGCTGGACAGGAAGCGAGAATTTGAAACGTGCGTGGCGTGCCATCCTTAAACGTCGGTACGGGCAGACCATCCTTCATCTCAAACTGGCAACCATCACACTCATAACCAACGATCGTATCTTTGCCGCCGAATTCGTCCCCCTGTTTGATGTTCGTTTTTTCAAACACCCAATGCTCGGGCCGATGCACCTTATAAGCGCCCGAACCATCCATGAACTGGCCATGACTTTTATGATAACCGCCATATAGAAAGCCGACGCCCGTTAACTGATTCTCAGGGCGATTGACCAGATGATGGCTCCAGAGCGTCGATAACAGACGATGATCGCCGTCCGGAAACAGCGGGTCCAGGTTATACCATTGCTTCCAGCAAGTCAGTGCACGTCCTTCATCTTCACTGCGAACCTGCCAGCAGACCGAGTTCCCACTGAAGAACGCAACGTTGCCACCCTGCTTGATGTAGTTCTCCAGATGATCACGCATCGCTGCCGACCAGTATTCATCGTGGCCGACACTCAACACCAGCTTATAATCCTGCAGCAGTTCCGGATGAAATTCCAGATCGCTATTCGCGGCGTAGTCGAGCTGGTAGCCATTGCTTTCCGCCCAAACGATGAAAGGATATTCCCAGTTTCCAAATTGACCCGCCAATGGTCGATCAAAGGAAACACGATGTCCCTGCAGATTGGCGCGGCCGTGATAACTGTAAAGGCTGGAACCGCCCCAGTTGTTGTAGGCGTTATACGTATTCGTGCTGAGCTGAATCAGAATTTTAGTCTGCGTGCCCGGCTGCTTGGGACGCACGATGAAAAACAGATTCGTTTCCGCCGTGCGGGAATTCCGCTGAATGAACTTACCCCCTCGATCGCGAACCGCCAGACGGACGTTGTAATAACCACTCTGCCAGGAATCGGGAATCGTCAACTCAAACGCAGCCGGCCAGCCACAGCCGTGAGACGAGGCATTCTCCGGAACCGGATACGCGGCACCATTCTTGCGGGACTCCTTAAACACCGTCTTTTTTTCAGGCCCCAGCCGCGTGATCTCTACAGAATATTCCGGCTCAGAACTGGAAAGATGAAAGGCGATATGCTCCCCCGGCTGATAGCTCAACTGATTCGTATAACCTTCGATAAAAATCGAACCGGCATCGTCATCCACGGCGAAGGCGGGAGATGTTAATAGAATCACAGAGCAAACAGTCAGCAACATCCGGTAACAGAATTGATTCATGGTCGTCTTCCTCAGTCAGTAAGGCTGGTCTTGAATATCTTCTTCTCTTCCTTGATCGTACCACTGGAACAGACCCGTTACTATTCAGAACCCGGACAATTCCGGTTTGAAAAATGGCATTATTCTCCCGTCGGCTCTTTCAGTGAATGACTCGACTGCCGATATTCCCGCGGCGACATTCCGGTCAGCCTGCCAAACATGCGAATCATCGCTTCCTGATGCTGAAAGCCACACCGGTTGGCGATCTGCGAAACGGGAAGATTGGTTTCCTGTAACAGTTTCGTGATGCGTTTTAATTTCTCCTGGCGAATTTCACTGGCCGGCGACCGATGCAGGGCTTTTTGAAAGCGATGTTCCAGAATCCGCCGGGAGACATTCAATTGTTGCGTCAAATCCGAAACCTGGATTGCTTCGTGTGCATGCTGGCGAATAAATTGAATCGCTTCCCGCACAAGATCATCATCGGCAAACAGGGTATCGGTAGAGGCTCGTTCTTCAATCGATAACGGCGGAATCAGAGTCGGCTCTTCCGGCGCTGGTTTGCCCTGAATCATTTGGTCCAGTAAAGAAGCCGCTTCGTAACCGACCACATGCGGCGCCTGATCAATACAGGAAAGCGGAACCGGGGACAACGCCGACATCAAAGGATCGTGCTCGATACTGAGAATGGCCACCTGATCGGGAATCTCCAGATGGTGGTTCACACAGACCGTCGCCACCTCGCGTCCGACTTTACTCGACCAGACCAACAGCGCCACCGGCTTGGGAAGTTCCCAGAGCCACTGTTTCAAGCGTTGTTGCTGTTTCTGATAGTCGGCTTCCTTCGTCAATTCATAATAGGGAAAATCGAAACAGACTCCCTCCGCCTGTTCCACCGCAGTCTGGAATTCCTGTTGGATCGTGTCGGGATAATGCGACGTCGGATCCGCGCCGATATAACCGAACGAACGGAAGCCTTTCTCCAGAAAAAACGAGGCCGCCAGATTCGCGCAGCCGCGCTCATCAGAAACCACTTTGGGAATTTTTGACGAATGCTTTCCCAACCATGAGACATTCACCGCGGGCAAGCGGCGTTTGATAATCGACTGCTGGATCCGAGTATCCGTCAACCGGCAAATGGTGCCATGCCCCTCCCAGGAAGCGGGAAACCGAAGCTGTTCTTGTAATCCCCGGAACTCAATCCAGAAATCCCAGCCCCCCTGCTCGAATGCATAATCGGCAATTCCCTGAATAATCTGTCGACTCCAGTCGCTGGAAGTCTGGACTAACAAAGCAATTTTACGACGTTCGGGAAACCGCACCATTCCACCTGTTCTAACTCGAAAATCTCAAAAAACAGCCTGTCTCACTGTAGATCATCCTAAACGCAGACGATTGGCGTTTGTTAAAGAAGCTGTGAAGACCATGTAAATATTGTCAATTTAACTGCGTGTTTTGTCATTGTATTCTGGCCTGAAACCCCGATACTTTTCAATGCACAATGAAGTTTGACCGTAGCCTGGCGGAAAGTTTTCCTGGTTTCCGTCAGGCTGCGAACTTCAACGCTAGTTCACTGCCCTCTGAGGCAGCCCATAAAACACACCGTCAAATTCCACCATTTTCCAACTTTGCTTTTGTTCACAAACCATGTCCTCTCCAACGTCCCCAACCAGATATGATGTGATTGTGATTGGCGGCGGCGTGCTGGGTGCATTTCACGCCTTCTTTGCGATGCGCCGGGGTTTCAAGACACTGTTGATCGAACGAAACCTGTTTCCCCAGCAGGCGTCAATTCGGAATTTCGGTCTGATCATTCCGAGTGCGATGCCCGCCGGCATCTGGCGCGACCGGGCGTTGGCCTCGTGCGAAATCTATTCCGAGTTGTCTGAATTACTGGGGACTCCGCTCCGCCGCGTGGGTACGCAGTATCTGGCACATTCGGACGAGGAAGCGACCTTTTTAAAACGACTGGCAAGCGAACAGAATGACGTGCATTGCCCTTCGGAATTTTTGAATGCGGGAGATACAATCCGCACGAGCTGTTGCCTGAACCCGGAATTCTGCAAAGGGAGCTTGTTGTTCCCGCAAGATCTGCAATTGGATCCAGGGCCGTTTTTCCGCGCATTCGTGAACTGGCTCACGTGTACTTCCGACTGTGATTATCTTCCGAAAACCACGGCAGTCTCGATTGAAGAACGGCCCCAGCACAGTCAGATCACGACCGCCGATGGAAAACCGTTTCATGCGAAACAGGTTTTTGTCTGTTCGGGAGCCGACCTGCAAACGCTCTATCCGGAAATTTATGCGACCGCGAATCTGCAGTACTGCAAGCTGCAGATGCTCAAACTGTCGAATCCGGAAAATCGCACACTGGGAACAAACATCGCTTCTCCCATCGCGCTAACGCGTTACCCGGCGTTTCTGAATGCCCAATATTCACAAGGCGTTTCGCTGCCGCTGCCTGAGCAGGAATTATTGGATCGGGGAATTCAAATCTGGATCACGCAAAATGAAAACAACGAATTTATCCTGGGTGACTCGCACGAATATACGGACGAACCGCCCACCGAGTTTCTGTCTGCGGAAATCGAATCGCTGATCATTAATTATGCGCGAAAGATGTTTGTGAATCTGGATTTTCAGGTCACAGATCGCTGGTGTGGTATTTATACTGAAGAAAAGTCAGCAGGACTGTTCCAGCACACCATCAGCGATCGCGTGCAGCTTGTCACAGGCATCGGCGGTAAGGGAATGACAACAGGGCCGGGGCTGGCTAAAGAAAATATAGGCCAACTCTCTCTTTAAAAAAGTGAAACCTGATGTCAAACAAACGCAATCGCAACTGGCAGCTGCTGACTCTGACAAGTCTGTTCCTGGGTTATGTCGGTTATTATATCTGCCGCTCGAATCTGGCGGTCGCGACGCCACTCATATTAAAAGAATACGGCGGCGTGGGGATTACCAAAATCCAGATCGGCACGGTGGCTTCCGTCGGCGTGATGCTGTATGCGATTGGCAAAATCTTTAACGGTTACCTGGCCGACTTCCTCGGCGGCCGTTTGATGTTTCTCGTGGGCATGATTTGCTCGATCGTGTTTTCCGTTCTGTTCGGGCTGGCATCAGGCCTGACCGTATTTATCATCGTCTGGGCCTGTAACCGCTATTTTCAGTCAATGGGCTGGGTGGCGCTGGTCAAGACGGCGTCCCGCTGGTATCCCGTGAAATGGCATGCCACCGTGATGGCCATTCTTTCGCTCTCCTTTCTGTTCGGAGACGCCTTCGCCCGCATCTACCTGGGCAGCCTGATTCTGCTGGGAGAGACTTATGCATCGTTCGAGTTTCTGGCAAACTGGCGGACTGTCTTTTTTGTCGCTGCCGGCACACTGACCGCGATTGCCGTTTTTGTGTATTTCACATTGAAGTCGAGCCCCAAAGATGTCGGGCTGGAAGAACCCGAAGCCAACCCGATCAATGTGTTTGGTGCGGAAGGCAATCATGCCGAGCGGATTTCGATCAAAGACGTTCTGAAACCCCTGCTGGCCAGCCCGTTATTCTGGCTGATCTGCATCATGAATTTCAGTCTCACGCTCGTGCGGGAAACGTTCAATTTCTGGACCCCCACCTTCCTGAATGAAGTCGTGAAGTTTGATATCGGCGAAGCGGCGATTGGCAGCATGCTGTTTCCCCTGGTCGGCGGCTGTTCCACTTTGCTGGCGGGAGTCACGTCCGACCGTTTACGAGGTCGCCACGGTCGCGTTGTGCTTCCCAGTTTAATCCTACTCGTATTATCACTGGGTTTACTGGCGACGATTGATGTCGCCGGCAAACCGGTATTGGCACTCATCTTACTCTCACTGGTCGCCTTTTTTCTGATGGCCCCCTATTCGTTTCTGTCGGGTGTGATGGCCATCGACCTGGGCGGCAAACGAGGCTGCTCCACAGTAGCGGGTCTCGTTGATTCCGCCGGTTATCTGGGCGCCATTTTATCCGGCCATACCGTTGGCATGATTGCGCAATATTATGGCTGGAAGATGGCCTTTGGTGGTCTGGCCGGCATTTGTTGTACGGCGATTATCGCCGGTACCGTGTATTGGCTGATTCAGGAGCGCGACATGAATCTGGCTCAAGCACTTTCATCGGAACCCGAAACGGAGGCCCCTGATGCCCCAGGTAAAACCTGATCAAATCGTGGAGGAAATCCGGAAATGCTTCTGTGAAAAAGGGAGCGACATGTACGCCGGCGAAGCGATCTCACAGACAGAGCATGCGCTGCAAGCCGCTTTTGCCGCCGAGCAGGCCGGCGAAGCTCAGGAACTGATCGTGGCCGCGTTCCTGCATGACATCGGTCATTTACTCCACAAACACGATGAAGACTGTGCGGCACAAGGCATCGATGATCTGCATGAAACCATCGGCGCGCAGTGGCTCGTTCGGTATTTTCCTCCTGCGGTCACCGAACCGATTCGTCTGCACGTCGACGCCAAACGCTATCGCTGTGCGACTGATGCAGAATATGCATCCCGCCTGTCACCTGCTTCCGTGTTAAGTCTCAAGCTACAGGGAGGCCCGTTTGATGAAACAGAACAAGCGGCATTCGAACAGAATCCGTGGGCTCAAGATGCCCTGCGTCTGCGGACCTATGATGAAGCAGCCAAAATCCCCGGCTATGAAACGCCGGAACTCGAATATTTTTTAACCTATGTCCAGCGCGTCCTGAAACAACCGACACTGGAAACAAACTGAATGAAAGTCATTATGTCAACCAACAAAATCAAACTCGTTATTTTTGACTGGGCGGGAACCACCATCGACCATGGTTGTTTTGCCCCGATCTCTGCCTTCATCAAAGCCTTCCAGGCCTGTGGTGTGGAACTGACGCCCGCCCAGGCACGGGGACCGATGGGCCTGCATAAAAAAGATCACATCCGCAGCCTGTTTCAACTGGAAGAGATCGCCGCCCAGTGGGAAGCGGCCCACCAGCGTCCCTGGTCGGAAGAGGATGTCGAACAGATTTATCAAACGTTTATGCCACTGCAGGTCAAGGAAGCGCAAGACTATACCGACCTGGTGCCCGGCTTGTGTGACACGATTTCACGACTGAAAGAACGCGGTATCAAAATCGGTTCCACCACCGGTTACCCGCGGATCGTCGCCGAGTCTGTTCTGGCAGCAGCCAAAGCACAAGGCTACGATCCCGACTATTCTATGTGTGCCGATGAAGTTCCCGCAGGACGCCCTGCGCCGTGGATGATTTATCGGAACATGGAAGCACTGAATGTCTTTCCTCCGACGTCGGTGGTGAAAGTCGGCGATACGGTCCCCGATATCGAAGCCGGTCTAAATGCGGGCACGTGGACCGTGGGTCTAACGCAAACCGGCAGCGAAGTCGGCTTGACGGTCGCCGAATTCGCTGCCCTGGACGACAATCAAAAAACGAGCGTGCTGCAAACCGCTGAAACCAAACTTAAAAACGCGGGCGCACACTTTGTGATTCCCACGCTGAAAACTCTCCCTGAAATCATCGAACAAATTGAAGCAAGCGAGCACTGATATGGACGCAGACATTCCTTATTTATTACTGACCCCCGGACCACTCACCACAACAAAGAGTGTGCGTGAGGCAATGGGCGTCGATTATTCCACGTGGGACGTTGACTACAATCAGCGCGTCGTCGAAATTCGCGAGCGACTGGTACGACTGGCGACAAACGAACCAGGATTTACGTCGGTCCTGATGCAGGGTAGCGGCACCTTCGCCGTCGAAGCCACTATCGGCTCGGTGATTCCGCCTGGAGGCAAACTGCTGGTGATTTCCAATGGCGCGTACGGAAGCCGCATCGCGCAAATCACCAACTGTCTGAAAATCCCGCTTATCGAATTAGCTTTCTCGGAAACAGAACCGCCCGATCTGGATCAGATTCGCGCCACGCTGGCCGACGACACGGCGATCACACATGTCGCGATGGTGCACTGTGAAACGACAACCGGCATGTTGAATCCGGCTGCGGAAATCGGGCAGATCGTTGCCGAGGCAGGCAAAGACTATATTCTGGATGCGATGTCTTCCTTCGGCGGGATTCCGCTGTTGATGGAAAACTTTCATGTCGATTACCTGATTTCCTCGGCCAATAAATGTATTCAGGGTGTTCCCGGTTTTGGATTTGTCATCGCCAACCAGAAGAAACTGGAACAGACGGCCGGTTACGCACGCTCGTTGAGTCTGGATCTGTTTGACCAATGGAACGAAATGGAACACAAAGGGGGGAAATGGAGATACACGTCCCCCACGCATGTGGTGTGTGCGTTCCTGCAGGCGTTGAAAGAACTGGAAGCAGAAGGGGGCGTGGCGCAGCGGCATGCCCGCTATTGTGAAAACCAATCCACCTTAGTCGCAGCAATGCAACAGGCGGGATTGCGCACACTCTTGCCGCGCGAATTACAATCGCCGATCATCACGTCGTTTTATTATCCCGATTCGCCGCTGTTTTTCTTCAATCAGTTTTACGATGAACTGAAACACCGCCGGTATGTGATTTACCCGGGAAAAATCAGCCAGGCAGAGACGTTTCGGATTGGAAATATCGGCAATGTCTTTCCCGCTGACATGCAGCAGCTGGTGGAACAGATTGAACAGGTGCTGGATGCGATGGCGGTTACTTCCGCCAAGACAGAATAAAAAGAGCCCCGCAGATAAAAGTACACTTTCGGTTTTCGAAAAGGGCGTTTATAAAAAAGGTCACTTTTCTGTATTGATTCAGAACCCCTCTAGCAGATTCAAACTCGCGCTGTCTGAAAAGCCGTTCAATCAGATCGCGTTAACCAGATTATAATAAGTCGTACGAAATCATGAGCGATCAATGTACCTCGATAGTCCTGACGGGCGATGATCCCCCCTTACAACGTACTGTCGTTGAAAAACCCAAACTGCAGCCGGGCGAAACTCTGGTGGAAATCCTCTGCTGTACGATTTGCGGAAGTGACCTGCATACGTACGAGGGCACGCGTTCGACCCCCTGCCCAACGATTCTGGGACACGAAATGATCGGCCGCGTGGTGGACCTGAATTCCGAAGTCCCGATCCGGGATTATCTGGACCGCCCTGTTCTCATTGGTGATCGCATCACGTGGTCTGTTGCGGTTTCCTGCAAGGAATGTGAAAATTGCCGCCGCGGCCTCACGCAAAAATGTACCCGGCTGTTCAAATACGGACATCAGCGTCTCACCGATCAAAATTATCTGAGTGGCGGTCTGGCCAGCCACTGTCATCTGGTTAAAGGCACGACGATTTTCAAAGTGCCGGAATCATTGCCCGATCAGGTTGCCAGCCCTGCGAACTGTGCGACCGCCACCGTGATGGCCGCCTTTCGTCTTGCCGGGGAAATCGAAAACAAGTCCGTACTCATTCTAGGAGCGGGCATGCTGGGAGTGACCGCTGCCGCCGTCGCGCATTCGCACGGCGCTGCGGCGGTGATTGTGACCGACATCGAACCGGAGCGTGTCAAACGCAGTCTTGAATTCGGCGCGACGCACACGGTACTGGCGAAAAAAGAACAGCCGCTGCATGCGGAGATTCCACATCTGACAGACGGACGCGGCGTGGACCTTGTGTTCGACATGACGGGTGTTCCGGAAGTCATGGAAAGCGGTCTGGAGTCGCTGGCGATTGGCGGTCGCATGATTCTCGTCGGTGCCGTTTACCCGGCCCGGCCGATACAGCTCTCTGCGGAAACCATGGTCCGTAAATTACTCAGACTGGAAGGCATTCACAATTATACCGACCTTGATCTGGCGAACGCGTTGAATTTTCTCGAGCGTTATCAGAACCAGTATCCGTTTCAGCGACTCAGCGAACATTCCTTCTCGCTCGATGAAGTCCCGGCTGCGTTTGCAGAGTCAGCCAATCATCGTTCGTATCGTGTCGCCATCCTGCCACATCAATTTGATTAACTTAATCTGGACACTGTCTAAAAGTCGATTTCAGCCGACTGGCCCAGATCGATGCCACGTGCAGGACTGGCGACGCGGCTGTACCGACCATTCGACTGTTGTTGTGCTCTGCGTTGCGGAGCACGTCGCGGCTGGGGACGAGCTTGAGCAAACTGCTCTCGTTCCTGTGGCAGCGAGGTACGCTGTGACTCGGGTGCAAAGGCAACCGTTTCGTTGATTTGATGGCTTTCTGCCTTACGTCCGCTGAAGGGAATCCGCGACTTAATCGGCAGCGGCCGTGATTTACGGCTCTCTCTGTCGGTCTGATCCAGACTGGCCAGCTCTGTCTGCTCATTCATGGCGGTTTCGAATTCGTCTTCACTCTCATCAGGACTCTGAGAACGAATCACAAGATCCTTGTTTTCGGCTGCCGACTTCGCTTGGGGGTCGTTGGCTGCCAGTTGCTGACCTGCGGGAAGATTCAGAGCCGGGCTGCCAGCCATAATCCAGCTGCCCCAGCGTTGTTCCAGATCTTCTACATTTTTGTATTTGTATAATTTGGCGATGGCTTCATCCCAGCCATTCTTATGGGCATCTTCCAGAAACATCAGATAGCGTTTTTTGCCGCCGGTCTGCAGCAGATAGTCGGCCAGGGAATACCCTTCCGCATACAATGTCAGCACCTGTTGCATTTCCGAAGGATATTCGGTCATGGAGAGCAGACGTCTGAGAGGAATCCGTTTGTTGGTTCCCATCACCTGACGGTTCAACAACCGTTGACGTTTTTTCTCTGATTCATGTTCAACGATAGTCGCTGCCCCTTCGTCGGCCCAGCGAGGCAGCGGTCGACGAAAGTGGCAGGCGAAGATCGTATGATTGACTTCGTGCGGGAGTACCGAATCCAGAATGCGTTCTAATGTTCCCTGGATCTGCATGTCCCAACCAAAGACTTCTCCCCGGTCGAAGGAGAAGGTGGTCGCACCACCGGCTCCATAGTTGCCTACTTTGACTTTAATCGGACAAGGGGCATACCATTTGGGAAGTTCATGTCCCAGCCAGGTAATGGCCAGTTCTTTACGATAGATCTCAGCAGCATCGCCCACCTGCTTGGCGATTTCCGGCGTGGGTGCATGAGTAATGAAATTGGATGTTTTGTAAGAGGCTCCCAGCGATAAGAATGCAGCCAGGAATAAAACGAAACAGCGACAAAGTTGAGCTTCCATGCCCTCTTGTTCCTTTTGGGTTGCAGCCGAAGATGCGGGTCTTCGGCTGACACACTCTCAATTGATTGTAACGGGATAGTTTTGGGTCGATCACTCGAAATGGGGTTTTGAGATATGATCGTGGGAAGAACCTGAGGTTCCGGTTGCCTGAAACGATGGTTGGTGAATTCCATTCACACGAATCACAGCGAGTCAGGTGAAAGATGGTTAATGCAAACGGGAGGCCAATGGTTCGAAAATCACACCGAAGCGGGATTCAAAGCAGAGACAAGATGCGCATAAGACATGTCTCACATGCCACTTACGGCATACACACAAAAAAATTTGGCAGCAGAACCTTCGTCAAAAGAGACGTGTCAAAACATTGTAGAAATTGCAAAGTCGCCCTGGGAATGAGAGGAAATGCAAATTTTACAATTCAGAAGCCGACGCGGAGACAGGGCTTAAAAACGAAGTCGGGCGAAGCCCCAACCCAAGAAGAAGCCGACCAGCATCAGAATGCCCAGCTCGGTAATCCGCTCGGTCTGGCTCTGTGCGGTGTTAAAAAATGCCTGATAGGCGAACCCCAGTACCATGAACAGTGCCGCTCCGAATTTACCAAAACGGACCCGGACTTCTCCGGGCGTCTCTTCCGGCTGCGTTGGTGAAGCCGCTGGTTTCTGAACGGGATCGTCTGACTGGGAAAGGGGCTCCTGCTCCACGATCAGGCCTCGACTTCCAGATTTTGCAGTTCGTCAATAATCATTCGGACCAGTTTTTCGAGATTGGCGCCGGTGGCAGAGGAGATTTGCATCACCGGATGTCCTAATTCTTCTTCCAGCAGTTCGGCCACCGGGGCCGCATCGGGCAACTCGCTTTTCGTCACTACCAGAATTTCCGGGCGTTCCATCAGTGTAGGATCATAAAGTCGCATCTCTTCCCGAATCTGACGGTAGTTCTGAATCGGATCGGTCTGGTCCATGGGTGACGGCTCCACCAGATGCACGAGGAGCCGCGTCCGCTCGACATGCTTCAAGAATTCATGCCCCAGCCCGACACCTGCATGGGCGCCTTCGATCAGACCGGGGATATCCGCCATCACGAATTGATGGTCGAATCCAAGTCGAACCAAGCCTAAATTAGGATATTTTGTGGTAAACGGGTAGTCTGCAATTTCGGGGTGCGCCTTCGAAAGTCGGCTCAGCAGCGTCGATTTGCCGGCATTCGGTTTCCCGACCAATCCGACGTCAGCGATCAGTTTCAGTTCGAGTGAAATATCACGCTGTTCTCCCACTCCCCCCTTTTCAAACTCACGGGGTGCCTGGTGAGTGGCGGTCGCAAAATGACGATTGCCGCGGCCCCCTTTGCCCCCTTTGGCGACCACCACGCGATCGCCGCTCTGCTTCATATCGCGTAACAGATGCCCGCGTTTACTGTCCAGGACCAGTGTTCCCGGCGGGACCATAATGACCGCGTCCTGACCCGATTTCCCGGTTTTTAAACTTCCCGATCCGTGTCCGCCGCGTTCGGCATTCCAATGTTTGTGGCCGATGATATTGGCTAAACTACTGACATTCTCATCGGCGAGCACGACTACATCGCCACCTTTGCCGCCATCGCCGCCATTCGGACCGCCGCGCGGGACATGGGCTTCCCGTCGGAAACTGGCACACCCATCTCCGCCGTCGCCGGCTTTACAATATATATCTACTCGATCTACAAACATAATGATCCGTCTACTGACACTTTTGAATTCCAGACTGCGCTCCCCGGAAGCATTCCAATCCAAAACCACGACCGGTCCAGATTTCAGGGGAAACGAGATTTGCAACGCCTGTCGCGAACCTCAGAAAGAATGCGTTTCGTATCTTCTTTTACTTTAATGACTTAAGAACCAAACGATGGCCACGTTTCGCACTTTGTCTTCGCGTTGTGGAAACGAACGATCCTGCCTGTTCCAGAATGACAACTCGAAAGATCGTCTCAAAGGACAACCTGCTACAAAGTACCGCAGGGATTAATCATTGTAGATGGTCTCATTGAAATTACGAGAGTCGACTCATGCTTTCTTCTACAATCCCGACCAGGAAAGGGGAACCACAACGATTCTCCTGACAATCTCCGAAACAAACTTCCAGCAACCAGGTCCAGTAAGGCATTATTTGTTATATACTTACAGCATTTCTCGCAATGCAATTTCGGATTGACCCATTTTCGAGCTCACTTTATACTCCCGCTCCCCTGAACATGCCCGCAAGGATGCGACATAAGGATATGGCGTGATGAGTTCCCTTCCTGCAAGGTCGGTAATCGAGTTTTCCCAGTTTGATCAGTTACGAGATGCGCGCGAGATTATTTTCTGCGAGGCCGATGCACTGCGCCAGATGGGTCATGCCTTGGGAACAGAACTCTGTGACGCCGTCGAATTAATTCTGTCTCGCAAGGGCGCTGTCATCTTAACGGGCATGGGTAAAGCAGGGTTGATCGCACAAAAAATCTGCGCCACACTCTCTTCGACAGGCACACGTTCCCATTTTCTGCATCCGGCGGAAGCCATTCATGGCGACTTGGGCTGCCTGCATTCCGATGATACCGTGCTGGCACTTTCCAATAGCGGCGAAACAGAAGAACTCAGGCGGCTGCTCCCCCTGTTTCAGAAAATGAACCTGCCCACGATCGGCATCACGGCCCGCAAGACAAGCACACTCGGCCGCGCCTCTCAAATCGTATTGTGTCTGGGAGATTTGAAAGAAGCCGGCCCGCATCAGTTGGCACCATCCACAACAACGACGGCGATGCTGGCAATGGGCGATGCGCTCTCGCTGGTCCTCA
Source organism: Gimesia alba (assembly GCF_007744675.1). Classification (NCBI taxonomy): domain Bacteria; kingdom Pseudomonadati; phylum Planctomycetota; class Planctomycetia; order Planctomycetales; family Planctomycetaceae; genus Gimesia; species Gimesia alba. Next base: position 214,903 of record NZ_CP036269.1, on the reverse strand, counting down.
GCAAAGCCCGCGGCTTCACGCCGCTGCAGTTTGCCACCTTTCACCCCGGAGGAAATCTGGGGCGAAAGCTGACTCAGATTAATGAAGTCATGCGCCCGCGCAGCGAAGTGCGTGTGACACAAGAAACCAGTTCCATCCGCGAAACGTTTGTCCGCTTGAGTTGCCCCGGTCGTCGCAGCGGTGCGGTGATCATTGTCGATGAATCCGATCGGGTCACAGGCATCTTCACCGATAGTGACCTGGCCCGTCTGCTGGAAGAACGCCGCGATGCACAACTGGACCGACCGATCTCTGAAGTCATGACCGCGCAACCGACTACCATTCAATCTGACGCTTCTCTGGAAGCGGCCGTCGAACTGTTAAAAGCACGCAAGCTCAGTGAACTGCCGGTCGTCGACCAACGGCAGCATTTAGCAGGTCTGATCGACATTACCGATGTCATCGGCTGGCAGCCACACCTGGAAACAGCAGAAGACAAACAGGCGGGCTAACCCGCTTTCGATATCCCTTTCTGACAATCCTCTCTTACATTAGAAACGACTTTTTCAATTCCATGACCGGAGCCATTCAATATAACAGGAATGGAATTTTCGATCGCCTGATATCAAACCGGCTGTTGCTGACCTGGGTCACAACACTCTCATTGACCGGTGCCTATCTGGCGTATGCGCAGACGCTGCGGCATGTCATCAAAGATAAAGTCATTCGACGTGAATTTCCGCAAGAGGTCTTCACGTCTCCCGCTTATTCATCGGGAAGTAACGAGAAGGCCCAAACCTACCTGCCCGAGATCCCCTGGGCCGCCGATGCCCGCTATCAGTTCAAAGACGAAAATGTCTACATTTATACGGAAAGCTGGAAACAGGAAGAGGAAAAGAAAGCAGCCCGTTTAAAACCGTTTGCGATGTTAATGTTCGACCGCAAAAAAGGGGAAGCCGAGGCCCCGTTCGCTCTGATGAGCCAGGAAGCACTGGTCCGGTTTGAACAGCCATTTGGAATCAAACACACTGACCCCGGTCGGATGATTGCCGGCTCTCTGGAAGGCGATGTAAAAATTACAGGACCCAACGGACTGATCATTTATGGACGTAATTTCTTTTATGATGAATCGTCAATGAATATCTGGAGCGACCACGAAGTGCAGTTCGCGTATGGAGACCATCGCGGCCGCGCGCGGGGCATCGAAATGAAACTGATTCCCTCCGCCGAGAAACCAAAGGAACTCAAGCCAGCCGCAGAAGGCATCCGTGAAATTGTGCTCCGCCGCGATGTCCATATGATACTGGCATTGAAGAAAGAGAAAGAAACAAAAGCTTCGGAAACCAGCCTTTCTCGTTTTGCTACGGTCAAAAGTACAGGAAGTTTTACGTTTAATCTGGAATCGAATCAGGGCACGTTTACAGATAACGTACGCGTGCATCATCCAACTAACGCCTATCAGGCTGACACCCTGGAATGCGACAAGCTGCTGTTGCAGTTTGTTCGTAAAGTAGAAACCGATCAAGCGCATGGGGAAACGCTGGCCGAACAGCCAGAAAACAAACAACAGTCCGAACATCATCATAGTAGTGGCAAACTGGAATTTCAGGAACTGGTGGCAATCGGCACAAATGTCCTGCTGGTTTCCGAAGAAAATCAGTTTTCCGGCAGGATGACCCGGTTCTCCTACAACGAACAAACCAAAACAATCGTCCTGACAGATCAACGTGATGTTCGGGTAAAGCAACAGGCTTCAAGACTCAAATGCCCTGAGATCACAATCCACCAGAATGAGGAAGGACGTCTGGAAACCATTCTCTGTCAGGGAGCCGGCTGGATTGAACATGTTGACCCCAAAACCCGTCAAATCACAATGACAGCGCGGTGGGCTAAACAGATGAAAAAATCGATCGACCCGGAAACTCAACTGGAGATGATCGAACTGCAGCAGAATTGCGACGTCAGGCAGCCTGCCGAGGAGTTTGCCCTGCTGGCGCAAAACATCCGACTCTGGCTGAAAGGAGATCTGCCTTCACTGAAGGAGGCGGAATCGCTCCAACAGGGAACACGTCAATCCGATTCCGATGGGGATATGCAGAGTCAACTTGACCCGTACAAAATGTTTGCGGAACAGGATGTCACAATCTTCAGTCCGCAACTCCGTGGCAAAACCAAACGACTTGAAATCTGGTTTGATCAGGCGACGACACCCGAGTCGGCTCCGAATGCCCCCCTTAGTCAACAGCCACAGTTAAGGCGCGCCCCCGTCAAGCAGGTCGCGTTTGCCGTTGATGACGCAGTCCCTTCGAGTGCAGGCCGCAATCAAAATGTGAGCGGCCCCTTTTCTGATCCGGGCAGACGAAATGTTCTCACCAATCAGCAGTATCAGGCAGGTTCTCCGGAAGGACGAGCGGTGCTGCCGTCGCGTAGAAACTCAGTAGTTCCCATGCAGGATCAAAAGCAGGAAGAGCCACCCGAGCCAGTAGAGGTGCATGCTGATCTGATGAAATTGCGTGTGAGGAAAAATGCACGCGGCAAAGCAGAAGTGGCAGAAGTCTGGACCGAAGGTAATGTTTCCGTGGAGCAGTTGCAGAAAAAATCAGAAAAGCCGTTGCATATTACGGGAAACCAGATCCATATTGAAAACAAAGGGGAAAACGATCAGGTTCTGCATGTGATCGGCAAGCCGGCTAAAATCAATGCGCAGGATTCTCAAATCGAAGGCGAGAATATTTATCTCTACCGTCTGGCAAATAAAGCCAAGGTCGAGGGGAAAGGCTTGTTGCTGCTGCCGGTGCGTGGCGGTAAAAAATCGGCCGCCGGTCTCTTATCAGGTGCGGATGGCATTACCCAGGAGCATAACCTGGCGCAACCAGAATTGAGTGAAGAAAATAACCAGGACCACGTTCTGGAAATTCACTGGGACCAGGAAATGGTCTTCGACGGATTGACGGCGAATTTCTTCGGTAAGGTCAGAACGAATATGGGAGACAACCGCCTGCGATGCCAGGAGATGGAAGTCATTCTGTCCGACCGCGTCTCGTTTTCAAAAAAACAGCCGAAAGGCCAAAAACCCAACGTGCATTTCATTACCTGTCGGGATGGCGTCGAAGTCGAAAGCAATGAATACATGGAGAACCGGCTGGTCGGTATCCGCCGTGCCAGCTTCTGGCAGATGAACGTCGATCAGAAAACCGGTAACGCAGAAGCCCGCGGTCCGGGCTGGTTGATTTTGTGGCGCCGCGAAAATCCAAACCAACCGGATTCAGAAACCAAAGTTTCGCAGGCCAACCTGCCTCAAAAAACAGCCACCGACAGCTGGACTTACACGCGCATCGATTTTAACGGCAAGATGGCCGGCAATGTGGAACAGAGAAGCACGACGTTTGATGATCGCGTACAGATTACTCATGGCGGTGTGAAACGTCCGCTGGATACCATCGATCCCGACAAACTGCCTCCCAACGCCGGCTGGATGCGAAGCAACAGCCTGAAACTGATTCAGCACGAAATCAGTGGGCAAAAGAAAAAATACATCTCGATGCTGGCGAAAGGAAATGCGGAACTGGAAGGCAATGCACTCATTAAAAACAAAAGGACGCCGACGAATCAATCCTTCAGCGCCAGCGCCGATACCATCAGCTTTGACGAATCGAAAGACCTTTACATGATGCGTTCTTTCGGTAATCGCAAGGCAACCATCCGACGCTTTTCGCGTGTGGGCGGGGTTCCCAACCAAAGTGTGGCACAACAAATCGAGTTTTCCCCCACGCACGATCGGGTCACATTACACGGCGTAACCGGAATACAGGGGTTGCCCTGACCTGATTTCAGCCTGTTTTTGCAGAATCATTCTTTTTTCCGCTGTCCGTCTCGCATACAATCCAATGAGGGAGTTTGCCTTCTGTCGTAGCGCCTCCTTCGTCTGAGTTCAATCAGGGAAACGGTAATCATGCCTGTCCAGAAAGACCAACCTTCGCGAGCTTCATTCGAGTCAGCAGCTTCTGTGATCAAGCAAGTGGCTGGCGCGGGGCGATCGGATCGTGCTGGCCGCTGGAGTCGCATATTGCTCATCTTCTCTCTGATGCTGGTTCTGTCTCAACAAGCGTTTGCACAAAACCCGCGTGCCCGGGCAGCCTACCAGAAACAATACGAGACGCTGCAAAGTGACTTTCAGAATGATCTGAAACAGCTCGCCGTTCGTTGCCAGCAGGAGCAGCAGTTCGAAGGCGTGCAGACGATTGCCCAATTGCTCAAAGCAGTACAGGATTTCGATCCGCATGCCAAACCACTGCCGCGCGCGGTGCGTGCGGAGATCCCACTTAATCTCCCACCAGCAGAACGTGCCTGGCGTTTGAAACTGCGCAACCTTCGAGAACAACAGGCAAATGATCTGTTTGTCTTCTCACGTAAAGTCTTATACGCTGGTTTCCCCAGCTATGCTTATGATCTGATTCTGGAAACGGCTTATCATAACCCGGACCATCGATCGGTCAGACTGATCCTGGGCTATGTGCGTAACGGCGATGAATGGATGACTCCATTCGAAAAAGAAATGCAGGATCGCAAACAGCAATGGCATGAAAAGTATGGCTGGTTACCCGCGTCACATATCGCCCGTTATGAACGGGGAGAACGTTATGTAAATGGTCGCTGGAAGTCGGCCGCCCAGGAAGCAGAAATCAGACGTGACTTCCGTAACGCCTGGGAAATCAAGACGGAGCATTTTCTGATCAAAACGAATCACAGCCTGGAAATGGGCGTGAAACTGGCAACAGAGATGGAAGAGTTTCATCGCTACTTCCATCAAACCTTCGTCGGTTTCTTTAAGACGCCGGAGCAATTGCGAAAATTATTTGAAGGCGCCCGCAATCCCTTTCAGAGGCGAAACAAGCATTCCCAGCACGTGATGCACTACTACCGCACTCGCGACGAATATCTACAACGCTTACAGAAAGAGATCCCCCAGATTGCATTGACGCACGGCATCTATCTGTTCGGCGATCGGATCTCGCACTTTTATCACCGCCCCGATGCAGAAGGTGATCTGGGAACTCTGTATCACGAAGCCACGCATCAACTGTTTTACGAAACCGGTTCGCTGCGCAGCAATAGGCAGGTCGGCGAGAAAAATCATTTCTGGGCCATTGAAGGCATCGCCTGCTATATGGAATCGTTCGAGAAAAACGGCAATGTCTTTCGAGCCGGCAACCCGAATCATATCCGCTTCAATGCAGCCCGTTATCGGCTGCTGGAAGACGAGTATTATGTCCCCCTGGAAACATTCGCCGCCATGGGTCGCCAGGCCTTTCAAACCAGCCCTAACATCAGCCCCAATTACAGCCAGGCATCGGGACTGTCTCATTTCTTCATGCACGCCAAACAGGGAGAATACCGGGATGCCTTCATCAACCAGATGGCACAGCTTTACAGCTTCAACTCCCGCATTCGCAACAACGCGAAAACAATGGAAGAGCTGACCGGGCACTCTTATGCCGAGCTGGATCACGAGTACAAAGCCTACTCGGCAGCGATGCAACAAGCCCTCGATGAACGCGAATTAAGCCTGCAAAGCAAGTAAGAGTCTGACGAATTCGTGAGTCGAGGTCACAATTCGGTCCCACTTTCCCGCTTAAATCTTTCACCTCAATTACGAACTTAGTTTCTTTTATTAATAAAATCTCTTGCTTTAATAATGCGCCGCTGGTTAAAATTTGAGTCTTTCACCTTATATTAATAAAACTTCTTAATATTTAAACAGGAGAAGACTTATGCGTGGCGGCTCCAAGCCCAAAACATCCCGCGGATTCACCCTGATCGAGCTTTTGGTTGTCATCGCCATTATTGCCATCTTGATCGCGTTGCTCCTGCCGGCAGTTCAGCAGGCAAGAGAAGCTGCCCGGCGATCTACCTGCAAGAACAACATGAAGCAGATCGGTCTGGCTTTGCATAACTATCACGACACTCACCGCATTTTTCCTCCTGGTGATATAAATGCCGGCGGATACGAATGCGCCTGGTTGGGAACGCAAGAGACCCGCAACCATACCGCATATCTATTCATACTTCCCTTCATTGAACAGTCAGTACTCTATAACCAAATTGATTTTTCAAAAGCAACCGGATCAAGCGACGGGAATGGTGCCTGCACTGGTCCGACGACGGGAATTCAAACTTCGGTTACCTCCAAACCAATTAGCGTCTTCGAATGTCCGAGCGATTCGTACTCACACGGTCCTTACTCCTACAACTCAAACACCGCTTACACAACAGTAAATGACTATCGTACGAGTTATAGCGTCATCTACATCACATACGGAGCGAACGTTTCCTACGGCGCCTCGACAGGAACAAAAACAGCCTTCGGTCGCAATGGCGCAGCTCGGATGCGAGACGTCAGAGATGGTACGAGTAATTCGATGTTGATGATGGAAACCCCGATGGAAAAAGACTCGCCTATTCGAGGCCCCTTCTGGGCTACTTACGTTGCCACAGGTGCTGTCATTGCTGCCCCTTATCGCAAAATCAATCACCCAACCAGTGCTACAAACCCCATCGCATACTGGGGATCTCCGGGAAGTGAACACGTAGGTGGTTGCCATGCACTGCTGGGAGACGGCGCTGTTCGTTTCATTAGTGAGAACATAGATATCAATCTTCTCAGAGGAATACAAACAATCAATGGCAGCGAAGTGATAGGTGAATTCTAATGGCGGTAAATTTTTTCCATCGATTAAACATCGTGACAGCATACGGATTACAGATGATCTTGCTGTGCGCAATCGTCGGTTGTGGAGGAACTGCAAAAGATCTTCCCCAATTGGGTCAAGTTTCTGGAATAGTCACGATGGATGGAGCACCTCTCGCTGATGCGGAACTGACCTTCGAACCAAAATCTGGTTCTCCCTCTGTGGGCAGAACTGATGATGCGGGAAAGTATCAGTTAGCATATAACCAGAATTCCAAAGGAGCTGTGCTGGGGCAACATACAGTACGGATCAGTAAATTTGGTGAGCCAGGATCTCCAAATGATACGATGGATCAAGTTCCCGCCAAGTACAACACGAACTCCAAAGAAACTGCCGAAGTGAAAGAGGGCGAGAACGAAATTAACTTTGATCTGAACTCCAAAGCAAAATAAGTCGGCAAAACGCGACTGAAAGTGCGCTGGTTCAAACAAGAAACAATAAAAGCAGGTTATGCATTTTACGGCATAACCTGCTTTTTCTTTTCACATCCCAGATGTCTGGATCTGATTCTGCCAAGTTAAGACACAAGCGAATTGATTCAGGTCCGCTGCTGCTTTATGATCGGGTTATTCCCTGTTGTTTGATTGCATTGAAGAAAAACCCGCGCTGTTAAGCTGCTCGCGAAGAAAGAACTCGATCATGAGTCGGCCACTGATCCCTTTTCTGACAGGACTCGTGCTCCTGATCGCCGGAACGCCCGTATTTTCGGAACCAGGAGCGGCTCCGTTTGTCGCTGGCTTCGATCGGTTTGCCCGTCATGCAGAAATTGAACCTCAGGTTGGCGGCAAACTGTTGCTAAGTGACCTCAGCTGTACCGCCTGCCATCAGACAGACCAATCAGACCTAACGCCCAAAGGGGGGCCGCGATTGACGGGCGCGGGCAATCGACTGCAACAGAAATGGCTCGAAGATTATCTGGCAGCACCCCATTCGGTCAAACCGGGTTCCACCATGCCCGACATGCTGCAGCATTTACCCGCGGAAGAAAAACATCAGACGATTAAAGCACTATCGGCATTTCTGATGTCAAAACAAACAGAGTTCCCCACGATCAAAGCGACCGGCGCCAATCCGGTGCCTTACGAATTCTGGAAGAAAGGCAACGTCGAACGGGGTCAGGAACTATATCACAAAATAGGCTGCGTCGCCTGCCATGCACCCGATGAAACATATGAGCCGGGTGAAACCAAAATTTCGCCCACCGATCAAATGCTGGCACAACTCGATCCGGAAGACATCATCGAAATGGGACTGGCTGCGAAAATGCGTCCCGTCAAATCGGTGCCCCACGGCGATCTGTCTGCCAAGTTCATGCGAAAAGCATTGACGTTTTTTCTACTGAATCCGGAACAGACCCGCCCCGCGGGCCGCATGCCGCAAATGAAATTGAAGGCGGTCGAAGCCGCCGACATCGCCGCATATCTGCTCCGCAATCAAAAAACAGAACCGGCAGAGAACACTACGAACAGCGCCTCTGCACTCATCGCAGAAGGACAGAAACGGTTTGTTCAATTGCAGTGCGTGAATTGTCACACAGTACAAAATCTGAAACCGAAGCAATTCGCCAAACCGCTGACCCAGTTGAACGGCAAAGCAGCATCAAGCTGTATTGGTCCGTCACAACCCGGCATGCCCGCTTACCCGCTGGATCAACAACAGCAGGCGTCTATTCAGCAGGCACTGGCATCCCTGCCCCAGAAACAGAAACCAGAACCCAAACAACGTCTGGCCTTTCAACTACTGCAACTGAACTGTTATGCCTGTCACGAACGGGACAAACAGGGGGGCGTTGGTTTTAATCGCAAGCCCTATTTCGAAACCGTCAACCATGTGGACCTGGGGGATGAAGGTCGTATCCCTCCCACGTTGACGGGCATTGGTTTTAAGCTGCAAAAAAAATGGCTGGCGAAAGTACTGAACGGCAAAGGGGATCTGCGGTTTCATATGCACGCCCGCATGCCCGTCTTTCCCAAATCCGTCGTCGGCTCACTCCCGTCCGAGTTTGAAACAGCCGACAACAGCCAGAAGCTTCAGCAGGAAAAGCAAGTCTTTCCCGATCATGGCAAGCTGGCGTCTGCCGGTCGCGTGATGCTGGAGACCGGTTGTATTCAATGCCATCCGATTCGTGGCGAAAGTATGCCGGGCGTGGTAGGCACCGACCTGGGCGATGTCACCAATCGCGTGCACCCCCAATGGTTCCGCGAATTTCTGCTCAACCCGGCTTCATTGAAACCCCGCACCCGCATGCCGACATTTTTTCCCGATGGCAAAAGCCAGATTAAAACACTGCTCGACGGCAATGTGGATCAACAGATCGCCTCACTCTGGTCCTACCTGAAAGCGGGAGAGAAACAGCCGCTGCCCGAAAAAATCCTGGCAGCCAAATCAAAGAACTATGAACTCGTTCCCAAAACGCGGCCCCTCATTCTGCGAACCTTTATGCAGGAAGCGGGCACGCATGCGATTGCCGTGGGCTTTCCGGAAAAAGTACACGTCGCCTTTGATGCCGAACAGGTCCGACCGGCGATTTTCTGGAAAGGTCGTTTCCTCGATGCCCAAGGCACCTGGTTCATTCGCTTCGCACCACCGGCGATTCCGCTGGGAGAAAAACCGGTGCTCCTGCCAGCCGGCGCCCCGTTGGCATTGTTGAGTGATTCAAATCAACGCTGGCCGGAGAGTAAGTCGATGAAAAACGCCCTTCAGTTTCAGGGCTACCGCGTTGATAAAGCAGGCATCCCCACCTTCTTGTATCGCTTGGGGGAGTATGAGATTGAAGACCGCTTCGCCCCCGGAGAAAAACAAAGCCTCAAGCGAACCATCAAGATCAAAGGCACCCCCAGCTCTGGAGCACAATCAAAACTCTGGTTCCGAGGCTTAACAGGGAACTCTCTGAAGCAGATCAAGCCGGGCACGATGGAAAATCAAACTGGCCTGACCGTTTCTGTTTCGAACGCGTTAGCGAAGATGAGCCAACTTCGCACTATCAAGAATGAAACCGACTGGATCATTCCACTTCCCGCCGCTGATAACAATACAACTGACAACAACACAATTGAGGTGACCTACCAATGGTAAAGCAATCATACCTCTTTCTGCCGCTGATCCTTGCGACGTTCGCGGCGACTCTGCTTCGAACCGACCAGAGCTTCGCGCAAAGCGAAGAGGATTACTATCGGCTTGTCTCCATCATGACGCCGAAAGCACAAACTGAATCGCGGGCAAAGAACTGGAAACCCGCGCCCGGCGACCTGGTGCTGGAGGTAAGCGGCCTGGCGGTGCTTGATGACCGGCGTGTCGCCGTTGCCATTCGGAAAGGAGAAATCTGGATTCTGGACGGCGTCTACGATGAACCTCCGAAAAACGTCACCTACAAACGCTTCGCCTCCGCCCTGCATGAACCGCTGGGGCTGATCTGGAAAGACGGTGCCTTTTACACCGTGCAGCGCAGCGAACTGACGCGCATTCGCGATACCGATGGAGATGGAACCGCCGACGAATATCTGACCGTCGCCAAAGGCTGGGGCGTGACAGGTCACTATCATGAATACGCCTACGGCCCCGAAGTTGATCCTGACGGGAATCTGTGGCTGACTCTGAACATCGGGCTGGGGCTCAAGAAAGAACACAAAGCCCGCGCCGTCACCGATCCCACGCTCGGCTTTTCTCAAGGTCGCTGGCGGGGCTGGGGCATGAAATGCACGCCGGACGGCAAACTGATTCCCGTCTGTGCGGGGATGCGTTCGCCCTCCGGCCTGGGCGCGAATCGGGCAGGCGATATGTTCTACAGTGACCAGCAAGGCAACTGGGTCGCCACCAATACACTGCATCACATGCGCAAGGGGGCCTTCTTTCATCATGTCGAAGCACTGGCTTCCATGAACCTGGAAGGCTCGCCGATCAAGGGCATCAAAACGATTCCGAACGGGCTCCCCTTTCCCGAAGCGGTCAAACGCATGCCGCAACTGAAGCCGCCCGCGGTCTGGTTTCCGTATAAAAAAGCGGGGCAGTCGGCGACGGATATCATGCTCGACGACAGCGGCGGCAAGTTCGGTCCGTTCGACGGTCAGTTTTTTGTCGGCGAATTCACGCAAGCCTCAATGCAGCGCGTCTTTCTGGAAAAAGTGGACGGCGAATACCAGGGCGCCTGTTTTCCCTTTCGGGAAGGCTTTGCCTCGGCCGTCTTGCGCATGGATCAGGGAACCGACGGATCGGTATTTGTCGGCCTGACCAACCGCGGCTGGAGCAGTCTGGGAACCGCCTCGTATGGATTACAGCGTCTGGTCTGGACGGGCAAAACGCCGTTCGAAATCAAAGAGATGCGGGCACAGCCGGACGGCTTTGAACTGGTTTTCACTGAACCCGTGGATAAGAAAACGGCAATCGACCCGAAGTCTTACCAGTTGAAAAGTTATACCTACACCTATCACTCATCCTACGGCAGCGATGAGATCCTCAACAAAGAGTTAACGCTAGACGCCATTACCGTCTCGGATGATGGGATGCGCGTCCAATTGAAAACAAACGGCCTGCGCCCCCTTTACGTGCATGAACTGCGGGCCGAGGGTGTGAAGAATAGCCAGGGGCAACCATTGTTGCATCCGCAGGCATATTACACGTTGAATCGCATTCCGAAACGCTAAGTAGTGTTTCTTAATTCGAATGCCTCTTTGCAAATGGGAGGAACCGGGGCTAACACCCTTCGGCTAATAAGTCATTCCGGCTCGAAAACATCAAAAACAGGATCAGCCGCACGACGTTAGCCACGGTTAATACCGACCTGGGTCAGGTTGCGGTCCTGGGAACGGTGTGAGACGCATCAATTCAAAAAGCCGCGTTCTCGTAATTCCTGAATATTGCCGGGTGCACTTTCCCAGACCCGTTCGGCCGCGTACCGCATAATGGCGATGCCTCCCATGCCGGGCGGGGCGCTCAGAATGGCGGTGTGCTCTTCTTCTTCGTCATCGAGCTGCTTGTTTAATTTAGCAACCGCTTCCTCGATACTGTCGCTGACGATCCGCTCGGGGCCGCTGGTATTGGCGAACTTCAGATTCGAAAAGCCGGCCGTACGGGACAGCAGAAACGCCGCCAGGTCGGCTTCTTCCTGTTCTTCGAAGAAGTTGCGAAACTCCGGTTCCATATGATCAGGGGTGATGATCATCGGACGGGTGATACTGACTTCGCCTTTGCGAATCGTGACCGTCGAGCCGGGCTCGGCGGCACCGCAGACGAGATAATAAGGCAGCTTCTGATCGCCGAATGTAAATAGAGAAAAATTCACGGGACGCTCAATCCGTACCGCGGTCCATATTTCGAAGAAGCGCTGTTCATCGAACTCGTGAGAAAAATCCATCAGGTTCCAACCGGGGAGAAGAGAAAAACGGAGGGTTTGAGCATCTTGATCAAAGGCGTCTGTCAGCTGAGCTTTTTCAACTTACTGACCCGGCCGACTGAGACCCATTCCGTGACAAACAGATTGCCGTCGTGATCAAAGCAGGCATCGTGCGGGTGAATAAATCGTCCGGCTTCCCAGGTTTGGGGTTGCTTACGAATTTTAAAGCCATCCAGCACGCGATTCGTCCAGTCCTGGTTATAGCCTAAATGCGTGATGACTTTGTTCTCTTTGTCAAACAAGGTGACCCGTGCATGCAGATCGGAAACGACCATCGTTTCACCCTGTATATCAATATCGGCTGGAAAGCTGACCGTATTGACAAAACCGAGATGTTTTCCATCCAATGTGAAATATTGCAAACGGTGGTTGGCCCGGTCGCAGACCGCAATTTTCGGTGTGCCGTCACGTTGATCGAGCCACATCCCGTGCGGCGTTTTCATCTTGCCGGGCTCGGTCCCGCTGCCGCCCCAGCTGAATTCGAATTTGCCATCTTTCGTATATTTATGAATGTAGTGCGATCCATATCCGTCGCCGACATAAAATCCCCCATCGGGGGCAAAGGCAATGTTGGTGGGACTGTAGCGATTTTTGGCATTCTTGTAATGTTCAGGAGTGGCAGGACGGCCGATGGTCCAGACCACGTCCCCTTTCAGATTCGTTTTGGCGACAATTCCATGTTTCGTATCCGAGAGATACAAAAACTCTTCTGAGCCTTCTTTGCGAACATCAATGCCATGCCCGCCGCCATGATATTCCTTGCCGAACGACCGCACGAATTTTCCAGCAGGATCAAACACGACGATCGCATCCATGGGCGTTTTTGAGTGTGAACGATGCTTGATATAAATCAAGCCGGCTTCGTCGACACACACGCCGTGCGTTTCGCCCCATTGAATGTGTTTGGGTACTTCTCCCCAACCATGAGTGGCCTCGTATTGGAATGCGCCTTCACCCAGCACGGGATTCTTGACGCCCGCTTTATCTTCCGCACCGAGAATCGCCGGCGCGAAAAAACTTCCGACGACCGCACTACCGGCGGTTTTCAGGAACTGGCGGCGAGAGTCGGACGGGTGCGAGTGCTGCAAGGAACGCTGATCCATAGGATTGACCTGATTTAAAAAGTTTCAAACAAGATTCCGTAATCCACAGTATGCGAAATCGCTTTGTTCGTTCGATCTTAACGGACACATTACCCTGTTCTCAATTGTGGATCGCAAAAAATAGGGTATTCTGACAATGTTCTCCGCACATTCGCTCACTGTTTCAGGCCGCTCCTGAAGAGTCTACGCAAATAAGATGGCCTTTAGAATGCGGATATGGTATGAGAGAAAAAACACTGAAAAGACGTCACTCCAGTCTGTCTTCAACTTCATCAATTCCTGCTACTGCTTTGTAACAAGGAATGGAATGCCATGTATGCCACGCGAACTTTGATTATTTTGTTCACCATCAGTGCCCTGCTTTTGTCAGGCAACTGCGGGCCTGCTGTTGCCGCTGATCCGACCAGCGGGTCGAACGAGTTGCGTATCGATTCGGTTCTGGTCAGCCTGATCGAGCAGGTGGAAGTCCCCGCGCGCGAAGTCGGCCAACTCAATCGCATGCTGGTGAAGGAAGGGGCATCGGTTCAGAAAGGGGACGTCCTGGCACAGATTGAAGCGACCGAAGCGATGCTGTTAATGCAGCAGGCGAAACTCGAATTTACAATGGCACAACTCAAAGCCATGAATGACGTGAATCTTCGTTTTGCGCAAAAGTCACATGAAGTCGCGAGAGCGGAACTGCAGCGGGCCGAAGATTCGATTAAGAAATATCCCAAGAGTATTTCCAAAACCGAGCTGGACCGATTGAAACTGACCGCAGAAAAAGCGGAACTGGAAATTGAACAGGCGGCCGAAGAATCCAAAACCACGAAACTGGAAGCCGACTTAAAACGAAATGCCGAGCAGATAGCCGAACTGGCGGTTCAGAAACGGAAAGTGATCTCGCCGATCACAGGCATGGTTGTGCAGATTATGACCAGAGAAGGCGAGTGGGTGCGTCCCGGCGATACGGTCCTGCGAATTTTGAAGCTGGATCGTCTGCGGGCCGAAGGACTGATCAACGCGTCGCGTCTCCAGGATCGCGATTTGAAAGATCGACCCGTGGTGCTGTTGGTCAATCCGGGGACGAAACAACAGATCAAATTCAAAGGCAAAATTTCGTTTGTCAGTCCTGAAGTGAATTCGGTCAACAACCAGACACGCATCTGGGCCGAAATTGAAAACCCGGAGTTGAAGCTCAAACCGGGCATGCGGGCTTCGCTGATCATCAAATAAACTCCATTCGATTGAGAAAGTCACTGCGTCCTCATGTCGTTCGGCTCTCAAGATTTTTCGAATCAGGCACTGCGTTTGCGAATGCGATTGGATCTGCAGGTCCAACAATTGCAATTCGGCGGCACGACCTATTGGGGCATCAAAGATCCGATTTCGCTGCAATACTATCAACTGCGCGACGAAGAATATTTCATTCTGAAACAGCTGGATGGTGCTGCGTCCTTCGAAGCAATCAGGCGGCAATACGAACAACGCTTTCTGCCTCAAAAGCTGGATGCCTCGCACCTGCAGGGATTTTTATCGCGGCTGCATCAGTCGGGGCTGATCATTGCCGATGCGATTGGCCAGGGGGAAATTCTGCTGGAACGGCAAACCGAAAAACAGCGACAGGCATTCCGTTCCCGCTTCATGAACCCGCTGGCAATTCGTTTTCGCGGCATCGATCCTCACCGTTTTTTAAATTGGCTGCAGCCCGCAACCGCGCTCTGTTTTACTCCCCTGTTTCTGCTGGCATCACTGATTTTGATGATCTCAGCGACCACGTTAATTTTGACGCACGTCGATACTGTGGTCGCACAATTGCCCGACTTCGCAACGTTCTTTGACGCGAAGAACCTGATATTACTGGGCGTGAGCCTGGCGCTGGTGAAAATCGTACACGAACTGGGGCACGCACTAGCCTGCAGACAGTTTGGAGGCGAGTGTCATGAGATGGGTGTGATGCTGCTGGCATTCATTCCCTGCCTGTATGTGAATGTCAGTGATGCCTGGACCATGCCCAATAAGTGGCATCGCATTATGGTCAGCTCCGCGGGAATTTTTGTGGAACTGGTGATCTCGTCTGTCTGTGTGTTTCTGTGGTGGTTCTCCTATCCGGGCCTGTTTCATTCGCTCTGTCTGAACATTGTTTTTGTCTGTTCGGTGAGTACGCTGTTACTGAATGGCAACCCTCTGCTGCGTTATGATGGATACTATATCCTACTGGATCTGATCGAAGTTCCCAACTTGAGGCAGCGCGCACAATCGATCGTGTCGAATCGCCTGCATCACTGGTTCTTCGGTCACAAGGCCGACATCCTGCTCAAAGAGCCGCGACGGCTGAGACGAATTCTGTTTGTGTACGGGATCGCCTCTATGGTGTATCGCTGGTTTATTGTGATCGTGATTCTGTCCGTCTGTTATTATGTATTGGAACCGTATGGCCTGGAGATCATCGCCCAGGTCATGGGAGCCTTTGTTCTGATAGGAATGTTAATCGTGCCTTTGAAGTCCGGTCTCAACGAAATTCAGACGTATTCCAAAGCAGGTCATATTCAATGGCAGCGTTTTCTGGTTCGTACCTCACTGGTCCTGCTCTTGCTGGCAGGCCTGATCTTCATTCCCCTGCCTCACCGGATCACGGCTCCCGCACTGATCGAACTCAAAGATGCAAAGCCCGTGTATGTAACGGCACCCGGCTTTCTCAAAACAGCAGCAGCCCCCCAGGCGGAACTCAAACCTGGTTCGTTAATCGCCGAACTGCACAATGATCAAATCGAGCAGGAAATTCTCAAACTGACCGGCCTGATCAATGAGCAGGAAATCCGCATCTCCACGCTGCAAAAACGCCAACTGGATGACCCGGAAGCCGCCCAGGAACTTCCCACCGCAGAAGAACAGCTGGCCGACTTGAAAGAGCAACTCCAGCAGCGACAAACCGATTTGCAAAGACTCAGCCTGAAAGCCCCGATTGCCGGAACCCTGATTCCCGCGCCCACCTCTCCGGTTTCGCAGGAAGAGGGTGCACTTTCCAGCTGGTCAGGCTCTCCCCTCGACCCGGAAAATCGGAACTGTTTTCTGGAACGGGGAACCTGGCTCTGCTCGGTCGGCGATCCCGACCAGCTTCAGGCCCGCCTGATTGTGAATCAGGAAGATGTTGAGTTTATCTCTGCCGGTCAATCCGTGCGAATTCTGCTGGATGAATATCCGGGGACCATTTTCAACGGCACCATTCAGGAAATTGCGGAAATCGATATTGAAGACCTGCATCCCAACCTGATTCATCGTGAAGAAATCACCACGGAACTGGATCCCAACGGCAAACGGGAACTGAGCAACACGTCATATCTGGCCCGCGTCACTCTGGAAGCACTCGCCGAGCAACCGTTGATTCACTCGTCAGGGCAGGCGAAAATTGCGGTTTCACCCGAATCACTGGGAAAAAAAGCCTATCGGCAGCTCCGAAAAACGATTCGTCTGTTTCAATAAACACCTCCACCCAAACACCCCACACCACCTATAGCAACAGCCAACTTAGTCTCAATATCGACATTTCCAGATTGGTGACGAATTGCTAGAATCCCCCAATTCACCTGAAATACATTACATTTACATTATAAAACTCGACCGAAAAACAAGTCCGGCGGCATGGAGGCTTCCCGATGACCGATTCACAAATCAACCCCCGTCCCTCTTTGAATATTGTTGTTCTCGCTGGTGGGGAATCGGCTGAACGCGATATTAGTTTGCAGAGTGGCGAAACAGTGGCGCAAGCGTTATCGTCGCGCGGACATCAGGTCAAAACCGTCGATCCGTCTCTGGTCGATCTCGATACCTACGACTGGGGTAACTGTGATGTCGTCTTTATCGCCTTGCATGGAACGTATGGAGAAGACGGCACCATTCAAAGCACTTTGGATCGACTGGGGATTCCTTATTCAGGTTGCGACGCAGCGACTTCCAAACTGGCTTTCAGCAAGTCGGCTTCGAAAGAGCGATTTATTCAACACAATGTAAACACTCCCTCGTACGTTTTGATTCACGAATCGGACAACGCGCAGCGTATCGAACAGCATGCCCGCAGTATGGGCTATCCACTGGTTGTGAAGCCCGATGCACAAGGCTCCAGCTTGGGCGTCTCGATTGTGCAAACTCCTGAAGAACTGCCGCAGGCACTGGCGCGATGTTTTCATTACGATTCATTTGGAATTCTGGAATCAGCCATCAAAGGAACCGAATGGACGGTCAGCGTGGTCGACGGTCAGGTCCTACCCTTGATTCAAATTCAGACACCACACGAATTCTTTGACTACGAAGCCAAGTATCACGAAGATTCTACACAATATTTGTTCGAATTCGAGCTGCCCACGAACGTAATTCAGTCCATCATCAAAACGGGCGTGAATGCCTGTGAAGCGTTGGGGACGACAGGCATTGTCCGCGTGGATCTCCTGCTGGACCGTTTTCAGAAACCCTGGGTCCTGGAAGTGAATACGATCCCCGGTTTCACCGACCACAGTCTGGTCCCCAAAGCGGCTGCGAAAGCGGGCATCGACTTTGGCGAATTGTGCGAACGTGCTCTCACCACATGCCTGACACAGGCTACCCACAAGCCGCACAATTGATACAGCTTCACTAAGCGGCCTGTTTCGCTAAGGAATCGTGACTTTTCTGCGGAGCGCCACAACTCTATTGGCGTGAGATTGCGATAATCATAGTAGAGGAGCGGTGCGCTCGCCCCCAGCTGCGCGCTCTGTGTTCGTACTGCTGCGATCGCGTTCGCAGTCAGTGCCCGGGAAGAATTCCAGTTCTGATCAGAAGTCAACACAATTAACAAGAGCGTATGAGCCCAAAAAAACCGAAAAAAAAACGGCCTGTGAAAAAGAAGGTCGAAGAGATCGAGGAAGAATTCGAGGACGAAGAGGAAGAGCTCGAAGAAGAAGCCTCTCTGCTAAGCCCCTCGACTCTGCTTCACGCGCTGTTCCGCCCCAAGGTGTTACTGGCGCTGGCAGTGATCGTTTCGGGACTGTTTTTCTTTCCCAAACTCAAACAGCAGATTCCCGATTTATCACAGCGCGAAGAATATCAGATTGCCACCAAAGATCTCTCGCTGATTCCGGCACCGCCCCACTATGTGCCGATTGATATCGTCGATCAGGTCATCAAACGGGGGCCCCTGCCGGAGCAGGTCTCTCTGCTGGATCAGGGGCTTGTTCTGAAAGTCGCCGAAGCATTCGAGAAACACCCCTGGGTGCAAAAAGTGGTTTCGGTGCGCAAGACCAATACGGTCGAAGTGGAAGTCATCTTCCGCAAACCGGCCGCGATGGTCGAAGGCAAGCAGGGACTGTTCCCGGTAGACAATGAAGGCGTGCTGTTGCCCCCCGAAGATTTTTCCGTCTCCGATGCCCGGCGGTATCCGGTGATTACGGGAATTCAATCGATGCCCGCAGGGGCTCCGGGAACTTCCTGGGGTGATCTGACGGTGACGGGCGCTGCACAGCTGGCAGAAGCACTCGGGCCGCACTGGAAAGAGCTTGAGATGGTTTCCATCGAAGCCCCACCCCGCACGACGGCCGTACTGTCACTGGACGATCTGATTTACCGCTTGATAACAGCCGGCGGTTCGGAAATTGTCTGGGGTCGCTCACCAAAAAGCCAACGCCGCGGCGAATTACGCGTCGATCAGAAAATCGGCAAGCTGGAAAAATATTACCGCGACTACGGCGGCTTTGATCGTCCGCACGGCCCGTATGAAATCGACATCCGCCACTGGCAGGAAATCTCCCGCCGCCCACTTCGCCAGCAGAGCCGACGCCGCACGCTGATGCGTCGCTGAAACTCCCGATCAACTCCCGGAGTCGGCTGCTTCTATTTTCAACGCGCCTTTAAAAATTCTCAATCTGCTGACAAACTCCAGTAATTCTGATGAAATTCTGTGGCAAGGCAGGTAGATTAATTGCATGAACGATAGCTTTCCGGTTTCACGACTTTGTTTCAATCAGACCTGACAGGAGCGTTGGCATGCATTGGGAAGACACAATTCAGGACTACCGCAGACAAGGCTTCGTGCATCTTCCGAAATTCTATTCCTCAGAAGCGCTTGCGGAAATCAGAGCTGCCGTCGAACGCTATAACCGGGACGTCGTTCCCTCGGTTCCCGAGAGTGATGTTGTGTACGAAGCCGATGGCCAGGCGATTCGCAACTGCTGGCGAATGCACACTCACGATCCCTTTTTTGCACAACTCCCGGCGGAAGAACGGCTGATGACTCTGATCGCCGCCCTGGTCAACGGCACGCCCCTTTGTATGGGTGTGGAAACCTTCAACAAGCCGGCGAAGGTCGGCTCGGGCGTGCCCCCGCATCAGGATAACGCCTACTTCTGCCAGGAGCCGCCGGACGTGCTCACTGTCTGGGTTGCGCTGGATGATGTCACGCCGGAAAACGGACCCGTGCAATATCTGGCCGGCTCGCATCGGGAGGGTCTGCGCGAACATACGCCGTCCGGCGTCAAAGGGAATTCATTCGGGCTGGCGGAAGCCGTCGATGAAGCCAGCGCCTCCGTCGCGCTGTTACAGAAAGGGGATATTCTGATTCATCACTGCCAGACCATTCATTTCAGCGCCCCGAATGTGAGTGACTATCCACGGCTGGGGTTGCTGATGGTCTTTCGAGGCGAACACACCGAGGACTCTCCCGAGATGAAAGACGCCTATCACCGGGCGCGGGCTCTGATGGAATCGAGCCCGAATTGACCAGTGGTTGCTCACGCACCAACACTGTCTGCTCCACTTTCCAGCTGTAGTTCTATCGTACTTTCTACTTGATCTTCGATTAAATATTTGGTCCTCAGTTTTAAGAAGGGGGATTCAATAAATCGATAACTGAGGGCAGCAATGGGAACCATCATTAAAAAGCCCAACACAGAAAAACAGAAAGCGATATAGAAATTGGAAACAGGCATGATGTACCTGATCATGAGAAAGAGGATTATTCTGTAGAAGAAAAAGTGTAGCAGATAAATAGAATAGGAATAGGTACCAATCAGCGCAACAAATCGGGAAACTCTACCGTGACTATGCACGAAAGAATTATCGTACCAGGCAATGATTAACGCATAAATCAGGCCTTCCAGCGTTGGCAAATAGACCCAGATCAGACGATTAGAAGGATAGGATGGGTTGTTATAAAATCCACCTGATTTATCAAAAGACCAGTAAAAGATGGAAAAGGCAATGAAGCCACTGAGAACCAGAAAATGGCGTCCTTTAAAAAAAGTCCGCATTTGGAAGGCGATCATCCCCAGCAAAAATTGATCAATGCGCCCCACGATCGTCCAGTACGCGAGAGATTGAATTTCACCAAGTGCATGATACAAGTATAATCGAACCAGAATTGCGCAGCAGAGTATGATGCCGAGTGAATACTTGGACTTACGTGAGAGGTACAATAAAACTGGCAGAATCAGATAGAAGTGAAATTCAATTACGATTGACCAACCTCCATTGGGGAGAGTTGGGAAGATGACACCAGCAAGAATTTGACGACAATACAGGGAAATATTTTGGCCTTGGAAGTAGAGCCGGATTCCAACAACGACAAGCACAAACAGCAGCAAGGGAGCGAGTCTGAAGAATCGATTCCACAAAAATGAAAAATATTTCATTTTCTTCCCATCCAGTAACTTAGCAAATAAATAACCGCTAAGTGTCATGAATAAGGCAACCCCCGTGTGTCCCTCATTGATCAATGAAAATGGGAAAAATGAGGGGGCATAAGTGAAAGGGATCGCAGCGTGGATGAAATGCCATGAAAACACCATAAAGGCTGCAATAGCCCTGAGATGGTCTAACCCAATATAATATTTCCCTGATGACGATTTCATGGCACTGAATCAGTTGTGGGCTCTGGCGCATAATCTCTGTATCACACTGTGGTTTGCTTTAAGCAACTCTTCTCTTTTAAAAAGTGCACCACTATCAAAGGCAAGAAAAATGTTTCTGCTCCGGCAACATTTTTCGATTGATCCAGAATAGGGTCGTGTCATAACGTTTGTCTCCTCCGTTTGAGTTTTTAAACCACACCAAAATAGGGAGTAAATGTCTAAGCGGCTCTGCTACTCCGACACTTCAAAGTCTGTTTATATCAAGTGTTCACATTTTGGCGTGAAAACAGACCAATTCGCGAAGAATTCGGGAAACAGAATTAGTTTCCCACAATTTAAACCGGCTTGAGCAGTGCGTTCTGCTTGATTTTCCCTCTTTTGACACTTAGATAAGTTGAATCAAAGGGCCTTTCGGGTTCTGATAGGAAGCAATTGTCCGTTTGTTGACTTCAAAAAAATAGTGCCCTAAAATCGCTAACTTAGCATTGTTTAATAATTCAACGGAAAGAAACAGGGAGAGAATCGAATCTGCGCTCCGGAGCAATCGGGGCGTTGATCACATTTTTCGGTTCTTATTTCGCTCGCCAAATAAAACAAAGGGGAATGACAACGATGAGTGACCAGGCTAACGAAAACATTGAAAGTGTTCTTCAGGAAACTCGCTCATTTCCGCCGCCAGCTGAGTTTGTTGAGCAGGCCAACATTTCCAGCCAAGAGCAATATCAGGAAATGTGGAACCGCGCGAAGGACGATCCCGCCGGCTTCTGGGGTGATCTGGCACAAGGACTGGAATGGGCTCAACCTTACGACAACGTTCTCGAAGGCGAAATGCCCGAAACAAAATGGTTCACGGGCGGCAAGATCAACGCGTCGGTTAACTGCATCGACCGTCACCTGGATAGCTGGCGTAAAAACAAAGCCGCCATCGTCTGGGAAGGCGAGCCCGGCGATACACGCGTGTTGCGTTATCAGGACCTGTACCGCGAAGTCTGCAAGTTTGCGAACTGCCTGAAAAAACTGGGAGTCGAAACCGGCGACCGTGTGACACTTTACATGCCCATGGTCCCCGAACTGGCCATCGCCATGCTGGCCTGCTCACGGATCGGTGCGACGCACTCGATCATTTTCGGCGGTTTCAGTGCCGACGCGATTGCCGATCGCAACAACGATGCGCAGGCCAAACTGGTCATCACTGCCGACGGAGGCTGGCGTCGTGGTAAGAACATTCCGCTGAAAGCTGCCGTTGATCAAAGCATGGAAAAATCTCCCAGCGTGGAGAAAGTCGTCGTCTATCGTCGCACCGGTTGTGAAGTCGACATGGTCCCCGACCGCGATTACTGGTGGCACGATCTGATGGAGGATGCCTCTGCCGAATGCGATCCTGTCGAACTCGACAGCGAACACCCGCTGTTCATTCTCTATACATCAGGCAGTACTGGCAAACCCAAGGGCGTGCAACACTCGACCGGCGGTTATCTGCTGGGCACGATGATGACCTCCAAGTGGGTCTTCGATCTGAAAGAAGAAGACACCTACTGGTGTACCGCCGACATCGGCTGGATCACCGGACACAGCTACATCGTTTACGGACCGCTGGCCAATGGTGCCACGACCGTGATGTATGAAGGGGCACCCAACTGGCCCGATGAAGGTCGATTCTGGGAAATCGTGGAAAAATATCAGGTCAATATTTTCTACACCGCACCCACGGCGATTCGCGCATTTATTAAATGGGGCGATCAGTGGCCGAACAAATACGATCTCTCCAGCCTGCGTCTGTTGGGAACCGTGGGTGAGCCGATCAACCCGGAAGCCTGGATGTGGTATCACACCGTTATTGGCCAGGAACGCTGCCCGATCGTCGATACCTGGTGGCAGACAGAAACCGGCGGCATCATGATGAGCCCGCTACCCGGCGTGACCGCGACCAAGCCCGGTAGTTGTACGACTCCCCTGCCCGGCGTGGTGCCCGACATCGTCACCGCAGAAGGAGAAAGTCTGGGCGACAACCAGGGCGGCTTGCTCGTGATGCGTCAACCGTGGCCTCACATGCTGCGAACATTGTACGGCGATCACGAACGCTTCAAAGACGTTTACTTCAGTACCATTGAAGGATGCTATCTGGCCGGCGACAGTGCCCGCCGCGATGAAGATGGTTACTATTGGATCATGGGCCGCATCGATGATGTGATCAATGTCTCCGGCCATCGTCTGAGCACAATGGAAGTCGAGAGCGCTTTGGTTTCGCATCCCAAAGTAGCGGAAGCTGCAGTCGTCGGTTACCCGCACGACCTGAAGGGCGAAGGCATTTGCTGCTTCGTGACTTTGACCACCGATGACGGCACCGAAGAACTCAAGCAGGAACTGAAGCAACACGTGCGAACCCAGATTGGTGTGGTCGCGACCCCCGATCAAATTCGCTTTGCCGCCGCCCTGCCAAAAACACGCAGTGGTAAAATTATGCGGCGTCTGTTACGCGACATCGCTGCCGGCCGCGAAAGTGTGGGCGACACGACGACTCTGGAAGATTTGAACGTGCTCGCCAACCTGAAACAGGGTGATGAGTAATCGCATCGAAGTGTCACAATCAAACGTAGTGCGTCAGCACAAAACAATTTCGCAGGATGGCCCGCAAACGGCCATCCTGTTGTTCTATATTAATCACGAATAAGGTGCCCCCTGATGTCCGATGATCCACTCTCGCAACTGTTTGAGCAGGTACAACAGGGTGCGCTCTCCGTGGAACAGGCGGTGACGCAATTCCAGCAGCAGGCGCAGCATAAGTCGGCCATTCTGCCTTCTGCGAATATCGACCTGGATCGTAGTTCGCGCTGCGGTTATCCCGAAGTCATTTTCTGTGAAGGCAAAACGTCAACCGCGCTGGTCGAGATCTTTACGCTGCTACTTGAATCGAAACAACGCTGCCTGGGCACGCGCGTTTCGGAAGAACAGGCGGAAACGGTTCTGAAACAATTTCCGCAGGCGATCTATAATCAGACCGCACGGACAATTCGCATCCCGGAAAAAGATGCTGCCTTTGACGAAGAACTCATCACCGGAGAAATCGCAGTTCTGACCGCGGGCACCAGCGACCGACCGGTGGCAGAAGAAGCCATCGAAACTTTGATCTGGATGGGTTACCAACCCGACTTCATTCTGGATGTGGGTGTCGCGGGTCCGCATCGCCTGCATGAACAACTGCCGCGGATTCAGAATGTGTCTGCAATCGTGGTTGCCGCCGGCATGGAAGGTGCGCTCCCGTCGGTCGTGGGAGGCTGGGTCTCCTGCCCGGTAATCGCGGTTCCCACCAGCGTTGGTTATGGCGCGAGCCTGGGCGGCATGGCAGCCCTGTTAGGCATGTTAAACTCTTGTGCCGCCAATGTGACGGTGGTAAATATTAATGCAGGCTTCAAAGCAGGCTTTATTGCCGGCTTGATCGCCGACCAGAAACGCGCGACTACCTGAGACTTCGTCCTACCCACCGAAAGCGAGCCCTGCCATGAAAAAATCCCCCCTGCGTTCTGTGCTCTACCTGTTCCTGCTGAATGTCGTCTGTATCTGTTTGCTTGCGACTCCGCTTCAAGCTACTGAAGAGAAACCGGCTGTAGAGCCGATCGTGCGGGTTGTCGATTTGGACGTCGGCGAATCCACCACGGTCACACTCAATAATGGCGAAGAGGTCAAAGTCAAATTATTAGACCTGAAAGAGACCCGCGACCCGATTCGACAGGCGGTCCGCAGTGCGGCCGTCACCGTGGAAGTGGACGGCGAAACGATTGAACTCGAGTCGGGCATGTATAATCTGCCGCAGACGGTCGGTAAAGTGCAGATCGACTGTTCCATCACCGGCGGTTACAACTCCAACGGCACGCCGGCCTTCTGGGGACTCGATAAAGACGCCCGGCTCCGCTTCTGGCCCGCCGGTTCACCGCTGATCAAACCGGGTTCGTTTATCTACCCCGTCGATCAGCGCTGGTTCGCCACCCGCACCTGGTATGACAATGAACCGGTCGACGGAGGCACGAAAATTCTGCCGAAAATTTATTATCACAGTGGCCTCGATATCGGCGGCGCAGAGAAGTTGACCAAAGTGATTGCCACCACCGATGCGATTGTCGTTTCCTCGGGCAATGATGTATTGGATGGACATAAAAAGGATACGCCGGTCGCGCCACGATATGATGTGGTTTATCTGCTCGATGCACGAGGCTGGTATTATCGCTATAGCCACCTGCACAAAATCAACGATCACATTCGCCCCGGCCGTTTGATTAAACAGGGAGAAGAGATTGGCATCCTCGGCAAGAAAGGGGCCAGCGGCGGTTGGTCGCATCTGCATTTTGAAATCAAGAGCCGCCAGCCTTCCGGTAAATGGGGCACGCAAGCGGGCTATGCGTTTCTCTGGGAAGCATATCGCAATCAATATCATCCCCCACTGGTCGCCAACACCCGCCGCAAACATTTTATCAAGGCCGGTGATTCCACAACTCTCAAAGGAACCCAATCGTATAGTGCCGACAACAGCATCCAGAGTTATGAGTGGACTTTCACCGATGGCACCACAGCAACCGGCGCAGAAGTCAAACGAACTTATCACAAGCCGGGCGTCTATAGTGAGATCCTGAAAGTCACCGACAAAGCAAGCAACGTCGATTTTGATTTTGCAGAAGTACATGTGCTCGATCCCAAGAACCTGGAAGAATACGTGCCGCGGATTCATGCCTCATACTGGCCTTCGCTCAAGAACCGCGTTGGCGAACCGATTACATTTAAGGTTCGCACATTTGGAAACACGAGCGGCGAGGAAGTCTGGGACTTCGGTGATGGCGGTCCAACCGTCAGCGTGAAATCGGACGGCAACGTGAAACCATTGAACGAAGATGGTTACGCGATCACACAACACACGTATCAAAAACCGGGTGATTATCTCGTGAAAGTAGAACGCAGACGCGAAGACGGTGTGCCAGCGGTGACACGATTGCACGTGCGAGTTGCCCCATAAGTTAAAATCGTAGGGGCAACCCTGTGTGGTTGCCCGTGGTATTGATCTGGTTTGTGTCATGACATACGAAGCGGCTTCACCGGTCCCTACGTAATCGTGATACGAAATCGAGTGCCGCCAGGCGGGTCGGCGCATCGCCCCATCCCCAGTCTCTTTTCTTGACTGCAAACGGACATTCCCGATCACTGTTGGCAAGCCAACAGTGCCACCCACTGAGGGTTTTTGTGTGCTTTCCCTGCCACATCCTGCTCGCTGTGCTCGGCACGAATTTCATTCGTGCCCACCCAACTGGTATTGTTTCGTTCTAAATAGATAGACTGATTCTCTGCTGGCATTTGGTCTGCGTCGCTTTTACAATGGCTCTTTTACTACGAAATTTCTACGAAAACTAACTCTCGCTTGTTCTCCTGCCCGGAATCTGCCTTCCATGAAATATCCGCTGCTGACGTCCTGTTTAACACTCTGTTTATTGAATACACTTCTATTCGATTCGCTTTTCGCGGCACCGATTGCAGCCCGCAAACCGGATATAACGATCGACTTCAAAACGCCTGTCGCAACACGCTTGCAGTCGTTACGAAAACAGCCGGACCTGATTCATTCGGCCATTGGCGTGACCCGGAAAGAGACGCCGATCCCTTGTGTCTATTCCAAACAGGACCTGGACTTCCATACCGGAAAAACACGGATTCTGCTGATTGGCGGCCTCGATGCATCGAAGTCTTCCGTCGATGCGGTAATCAATGCCGTCAATTGGTTTTATGGCGCACCCGAAGCGGCGGCGTTGCGAGAACAGTTTTCCCTGTCCGCCGTTCCGATTGCGAATCCGGATGGCTGGGTCTTGCAGCGAGGACCGAAAAATGCCTCAAACGGAAATCTCACCCGCGGCTATCCGCCCATGGGCCCCGCTTACCACAGTCCGACGAAACCCGAAACCGAATATCTGTGGCGCTGGATTGGCATGCACGCGCCCGATCTTGTAATTGATGTCCGCGAGGGCAACCAGTTTCAGTGGGTGGTCCCCGTGGATTCCCTTTCCGCGGCGCGCAAGCTGGGCAAACATCTGCAGCCGCAAATTCGACCCGTGTTTGGCTGGGAACTGGTTTCCAGTCTGGCTTATAAATCACCTTCAGACGTCGGGCGTTTACCCGCGCTCGCCGTCGAAGTTCCGCAACAGAACGCGCCCGCGTTTCTTCCGGCTCTGTTAAAAGAAATTCAGCAAAGCAAGTTCCAGGGCCCTTCCCCGGCACGACTGGAACTGATGCGACGCCTGCAACGCACGCCGATTCAAGTCGCCACGCAACTTTCCAAAGTGTACGGCAATGATCTGGGACGCTTATCCTACCTGCCTGTGGTTTCACTGATCAGCCAGATTCGTCTGGGAGAACTGACGGGCGACCAGAGCCGGTTACCTCATGTCGAACAGATCACGCAGAAATATCTTACCAAGAATCCGAACCCGCTCAGCAACAAGGGAGGCGGCAGTGTGATCGCCGGGCATCTGCTGTTTTCGGAACTGGCCAAAGCAACCGGGAACCAGCAGTATATTGCACTTGCGAAACGGGCCGCGGATCTGGGTTTTGATGAGCAGGGAAACTTTCGCGAATCGATGCCGCATCATGTGGAAATGAGTGATGCAGTTTTCATGTCGTGTCCGATCCTCGCTGCGGTCGGCCGTTTGACGGGAGAACCTCGATATTACGAAATGGCGCTACGTCACTGGCGTTTCATTCAGAAACTGGATCAACGACCGGATGGCGTTTATCGTAATTCGCCCCTCAGTGATGCCGCCTGGGGACGCGGGAATGGTTTCCCCGCGCTGGGACTGGCTCTGGTCCTTTCCGAGTTACCGTTAAATTCCCCCTTGCGTCAACAGTTCATTGACGGGCATCGCAAACATCTGGAAGCACTCGCCCGGCATCAGGACCCGACCGGCATGTGGCATCAGGTGATTGACCATCCCGAAAGTTATCGTGAGATGACCAGCACCTGCATGATTACGTTTGCCATGATTCGCGGCATCCGGGAAGGCTGGCTCGATGCAGCACAGTACACGCCGATCATCGAACGGGCCTGGAACGGAATCAAAACCCGCGTCGCCTTTGATGGCACACTCGTTGATGTCTGCACGGGAACCGGGAAACAGACCAGCGTCCGCGGGTACTTCGACCGCATGGCAATTCTGGGCAACGATACCCGCGGCGGGGCAATGGCGTTTCTGGTTTCCAATGAAATGGCCCAGTGGCTTAACGAACAAGATAATGCCGAACAGCAGAAACTGGATTGAGGGCACACGGTTCTGGAACGTACATACTTCTGAAGTTCTATGAACATCGTCGCTGATTTAAACACTGTCGGGCAAGCCGACAGTGGTACACGCCACAGTTTTACTTTGCAACTCAAAACTTGATCCGGGTGGGCACGAATGAAATTCGTGCCGAGCGTAGCGAGCAGGAGGTGACAGAGCAGTCAAACGAATTTGTCATCCCGCAATGAGACCGGAACGTAGGGGCTGACCCATGTGTCAGCCCGCCTGGTCGCTTTCTATTCTGCATCACGCTTGCGAAGGAACCGGTGAAAACATTTCACATGCCATCACGCAAACTATGTCGATACCGCGGGCAACCACACAGGGTTGCCCCTACATTTGAATAAGACTGTTATTGATCTGCTTGCATCAGCATACATCTACAACATGAGTCAGTGATGAATCCGGGTTTAAAATGTAGGTTGTGTCTGGAAATCCTGCTAATGGATAGGTTATGCTGGAGAGTGCGTTATTTCTCCCGCCGATGCTTTGTTAAAGAGGATTCCCATGCCATCGCGAATTGTCTGCCTGTTGCTCCTGCCTGTCTGTTGTCTGATACAACAATCTTTAATCACTGATATCGAAGCTGCAGAGCCAGGTTTGCGGGCGGGTGCTGCTGTGGTGGATATCACGCCGCCGGTAGGAGTTTCACTGGATGGGGTGATTTCCAAAAATGGGCCGGTGACGGGGGTTCATGATCGAATTTTTTCTCGCGCGCTGGTTCTGGACGACGGCAAGACGCGAATCGCGATCTGTGTGAACGATCTGTGTATGGTGGAACGCAGTTATTTTGATCGGGCGAAGGCCATCGTGTTCAAAAAAACGGGGCTGCCCATCGATCGCATTCTGATGACCAGCACGCACACGCATGCCGCACCGCGTGTGCCCTATGGTCGCGCGAGCAAGCAGGATGACGTCTACTATGACGGGCTGATTCAAAACATGGCACAAGCCATCATCACAGCCCAGAAGAATCTGGCGCCCGCGCAGGTTGCCTGGGGCTCCTTTGATGCGGGCAAGTACGCGGCCTGCCGCCGATTCCTGGCAGAGAAAGGGAGCGTGTCGCTCAATCCGTTTGGTGTGGCGGGTGAACAGATCAAGTCGGTCGCAGGCCGCAGCAAACAGATCATTCAGCCGGCAGCGCCCATTGATCCGCAGTGCTCGATCCTTTCCGTTCAACATGTTGACGGCACACCGCTGGCGATTTTAGGCAACATGAGCATTCACTATTGCGGCGGTTATCGCAAAGGGGAGATCAGTGCCGACTACTTTGGTGCGTATGCAAAACACCTGTCTGAAAAACTGTCGAAGAAAAGTTCGCATCCTCCGTTTGTGGGCATGCTTTCGAACGGGACGAGCGGCAATGTCGGCGCGGTCATGAAACAGGACAAACGCAAGTACGCCGCGTTTGAGTGGATTGAGGAATCGGGAAAACAGTTCGCCGAGCAGACACTCAACGTGATTGAAAAGCTCCCGCATCAAAACGCTTTGCCAGTAGCGATGCGGGAGCAGGAGATCGAACTGGGTATCCGCCGACCAGATGAGGAACGGCTCGCATGGGCACGCGACATTCTGGAGAACCCAAAACAGAAACGAGTGCATACCTGGTCCAAAATTTATGCCACCGAAGCGGTAGAACTCAGCAAATATCCAGCGACAGAGAAGATCAAAATTCAGGCGATCCGCATTGGCGATCTGGGCATTGTGGGTCTGCCTTGTGAAGTGTTTACCGAAACCGGTCTGGCAATCAAAGCAGAGAGCCCGTTTGCAGCGACTTTCTCAATGGAGCTGGCCAACGGCTCCAGCGGATATCTGCCTACGCCGCAACAACATGCGTTAGGTGGTTATGAAACCTGGCCGGCCCGCAGCAGTTATCTGGAAATCGATGCCGAAACGCAAATCCGCCAGACGGCACTCGATCTGCTGCAGAAGCTGCACGATTAAGTGTGCCGTTTATTGATCGAGCCAGCTGCTGAGTGTGACCTTTAAGGTCATCAACTTCCCATTTCGGACGAGATCAACATTGACCGTATCACCGGCTGACTTTTTGCCAATCAGATCGACGAGCCCTTGAAAATTTTCGATTTTCTCGCCGTCGAATTTGACAATAAAATCTCCCGATTGAATGCCGGCTTTTTGTGCCGCCAGTCCTTCTGTGACAACACCCACAGTACAGCCTCCCCTGTCATTGTTGCCGCCGGAAATTCCGAGCATCGCATCACTGTCGCGTGTCTGAAACCGGGTGGAGGGGATGGCTTTTCTCAAATCGTCTAACGCTACCTCATTCAGAGGATGCCCTTTGATCAGATAGAAAGTATCGAATTCTCGAACACGCTTGATAAAACGCAGACCCACTTCGGCACCGCTCCAGCGTGCTCCCAGCGCGACGTAGCGTACACGCCCCGGTTCAAGCTTATTTTGTTGCGGGTATTTGGCGATCTCTTCCGACGTCCACAATATGACGGTCCCGCCTCTTTTCCTGATTTCACGAATCGCCCGTTTTTCGCGAATGTCAGCATGTCGATCAATGGCTTCTTCTGCACGGAGGGCGACGGAAGGATTTGGAGAACTGGTGAGCGACTCAAGGGCCTCTTCTGCTTTGGCAATGGACGACTCTTTGCCTTTCACGTAAACCTGTTCGATGACCAGAATCGCACGGACGGCCGCTTCAAGACTGTCGCCGCGTGTGACTTTCAGCAGCGGTTCAATGACCTGTTCCCCATATTCCGGCAGAGCCTGGGTGGCTTTTTCGCGTTTTTGATAGTCGTCACTTTCGAGGTCAAAAATATAGTCAACCACTTGCTGAGGAAGTTTTGCTGGTTCGGCGGCAGTTGCGCTGCTGCCCTGCAAAGTCGATGCTGCCAGCAAAGCGCATCCGGCAATGGAGATCAAACGTGAAAACATAGGGCCTGTCCCTCTAAGAAAAAAGTTCGTCCAAGTCAGGCGACTTCTCTCTATTTTCGGGCAAACGTGCCTCGAAATCAATACGAGACTGATTGGAGACCGTGGGAAACCACGCTATTTTTCCAGTTTTAAGGCGGCATTCAACAGGCCGGGCCGATCCGTTGTAATACCAGTCACTCCCATTTCCGCCAGTTTTCGCGCATCGGCCACCTCATTGACGGTCCAGACATAAACGGGCAAACCGGCTGCGTTTGCCTGCTCGACGAACGCTTTGGTGATAAACTGATTATAGCCCAGATCCAGACCATCCAGATTGGCGGCTTTGGCTTTCTGAATATAGTAGGCCGCGTTGTGTGCCCATTTGCGTGTAATTTTATTCTGTTTGACTTTGAAAACCCAGATCACTTCCAGTTCGGGCATGAGCTGTTTGGCCTGCTGCATGGTTTCATAATCAAAACCGATGATGGCCGTCTGGGCGGCTGTTTTTCCGGAAGCCGCCAGATCCTGTTTCAATTGGGGCAGAACTTCGGGGCCGCATTTGATTTCAATAAACAGACGTTTGCCAGCAGGAATTGTTTTGAGAATCTCAGACAATGTCGGAATGCGTTCCTGTTTATATCTGGCATTCTTCCACGCACCAACGTCCAGCGTCTGCAACTCGGCGAACGTCTGATCTTTCACAGCCTGATCGCGGCCGCCAATCCGTTTGGTGGTTTTGTCGTGATAAGCGACGATCTTGCCATCTTTGCTGAGGTAAATATCGATCTCGACCGCGTCTGCATTACGCTTCCAGGCCAGATTCACAGACGCCAATGTATTTTCGGGAGCATCATACGAGGCACCGCGATGACCAATGATTTCGACAGCCGGAAGCGAGGAGGTCGCGGACACGATGGCTAAACCTGCAAAAAAAGAAAGGAACTGAGGGAAACGGAGGCATGACATCGATTCTGGTCCTCGAAATGGAATCCTGGTTGCTGTGTCAAAATTTTGTTTTGTATTGTGTTATATAGAAGCATATTAACGACTTGTAAAGAAACGGTGAATTCCAGGATCGGGCATCCGAACCAGACCGTTGATATCTTTTGTTCAGACAGCACGCGGTAAAAGCCGTTTGAAATTGTGTTTCTGGTATCCCGGCCATTCCTTGACGATCGGGGGTCTCACTTCTAAACTCGCTGTTTGCAAACAATCATAAAGCCCAGGGTCAAATGTTTCTACTTTGATCTGTTTTTGTGGCGGTTTGCTGCGTCAGATGAAAATCATTTCCAAGGAGCCTCAGTGGTGCAAATTCAAGTGAACGGTGAAACCCAGGAGGTTCCCGAAAAATTCACGGTGGCTGAACTTCTGGCACAATTGGGGCTGCAGCCAAAATATCTGGCCGTTGAACGAAATTTAATTTTAATTCCACGCGAAGAACATGCCGCCTGCATGCTGCAGGCAGGGGATCGCCTGGAAATAGTAACGCTGGTAGGCGGTGGATAAGTATTATGGCAACAATCGGCAGCACAGAATCGTCTCTGATCCTGGGAACACATCATCTGAACTCACGTCTGATTGTGGGAACCGGTAAGTACGCGACGTACGAACTGATGCAGGAAAGCCTGGAAGTCAGCGGGGCCGATGTGATTACGGTTGCGGTCAGGCGGGAGCGTCTGATCGATTCGGACGGCCGTAATATTCTGGATTTCATCGATCTGGATAAATATACGATTCTCCCCAACACCGCCGGCTGTTTCTCTGCCGAAGACGCCGTCCGCGTGGCGCGGATGGGTCGCGAAATCTTACGTGGTCTGGAAAATCCGGGAGCCGACTGGGTGAAGATTGAAGTACTGGGCGACACCAAAACGTTACTCCCCGATCCGGTGGCGACGCTGGAAGCAACCAAACAGCTGGTAGACGAAGGCTTTTCCGTACTCTGCTATTCGACCGACGATCCGATTACCGCGAAACGTCTGAAAGACGCCGGTGCGACCTCGGTGATGCCGGCGGGCAGTCCGATCGGCAGCGGTCAGGGCATTCTGAACCCGAACAACATTCGCATCTGCCTGGAATATCTGAAAGAAGACGATGCCGATTACCCCGTGATCGTGGATGCCGGCGTGGGCACCGCCAGCGATGTGACCATTGCGATGGAACTGGGTTGTGACGGCGTGCTGCTCAACACCGGGATTGCCGGTGCTCAGGATCCGGTTCGCATGGCACGGGCGATGAAAAATGCGATCGAGGCCGGTCGCGACGCGTATCTCGCCGGCCGGATTCCGAAGAAGCTGTACGCGACTGCTTCGAGCCCCGAAACCGGCGTGATCGCACCGAAAGGCTAAGCGATTATTTGTCGGCTGCGGGCTTTTTCTGTTGACGTAGTTTTTGAGGCTGCTTCTTTCGCTGCCAGGGGGGCTGCCGCTCTGCGACAATTGAAACACTGATCTGATTCAGACCAGCAATGCCGCCGACTTGCCCTGATGTACTGTCCACTTTCCAGGAGGCTGAGGCATCTGCAACGCCTCCTTCAGAAAGTGCCTGATTTAGTTTGGCAATGGCATCCGCTAATGCTTTCTCAAAAGACCCCTCTTTGGAGGTTCCTGTAAATCGGCGATATACGGGGCGAGGTTTCGGTTTGGATTGTTCAAATTTGATCAACACAATCCCGTCACCCACGCCGTGCACACGAATGCCTTTGACCCAGCTGGGAAAATTCTTCCAGGTGTCAGAGGCTTTAACTTGAGAGATCACGGTGATCGCGGGACCTGACGGGGGAACCGCTTTCAGAAAATAATCCTGAATGCCGTCTTGGGGAGGTTGAACATACACCGCGCGAATCAGTTTGGCGTCAGTATAACCGCCGGTGGGAACTTCTCCGACCGCCTGCACCACTAGATTCGGAGGAAAGGAGGTCTGAACCTGATTGGTTACCTTGATGATTTTGGGAACGGTAACCGGCGTTGGTTTTGCGTCGTCAGCCTGCAGCAGGACTGCGCTGTTCAATACGACAGCCAGCGCAAGCAGGATATATCTGATCTGTGATAGCTGATTCATAGAACACCTTTTCAGCTCAATAAGAGGGCAGAAGAATTCGTGGTCCAGACAGAGTTCAACTCTGTCTGTAAATTAAGAGACGCTTCCACATGCGCAACGGTTCCCAAAATACAGGATCTTCAAAAAAAGGGGAACCGCAGCCCCCTTAAATTCCCGCTATCTTGCCTCAATGAGCTTCCACTGATCTTCTTGCGAGAAGGGGTCGATCAACTGCGCCAGTCCGGCGTCGGCCAGTTCCTGCCCGGAAACGAATCTCCCCGGCCGCGTCCACTTGTCGAGCAGACTTTGTTCCACGCCGAAGAGTTGGGCCTGCAGGCGATCAAAGTCGGTTTCCATGACCTTAAAGTGCCGCGCCCATTCGACGGCTTCTTCGAAACGGACATCATCTTCACTTTGCCAGCGCACCGGGTGGAACAGCAGCGTGGTATAGCTGGTGACAAAGCGATGCTTGCAGGCGGCGAACGGAAGAATGGCGGCGGAAGAGCACTCGCCCAGCGCCACGCCGGCGACATTTAAATTACGCAAGCGAATCAGACTGGCCAGCGTGAGCCCTGCGTAAACAGATCCGCCGGGCGAATCGAAGAAGATCGTCCCGCGGCTGCCTCGCGGCAGATCAACGAGCCGCGAAACCAGGTCGGTTTCTTTTTCCCCCAGATCACCGGAAAGGGCAATTTCCCAGTCCGGTTCTTTTTCCGGAACAGGGTGGCTCCGAAAAGATGTGGATTTTTCGGGATAGGATTTCAGGGAAGAAGTGGTTCGCAATCGTCGTCGTTTATTCATTGTTCCTGGTTTTGTCTTTGTGCTGATGACCGGCAAAAATTCGTTCTGTAACCTGTTTAGATTGTGTCCAGTTTTACTGTAACGTCTCCAAGGCTATTTGGACCAAGCATACTAGATTGAGGCACGCTATGGTAAAATGCGATGCGCTCTAGAATAACAGATCAAAAGCCTTGTTCGCAAACTGTGTTCTGGATCAGTTCCAGAAAAAACGGTTGAAATTGTCTGTGCGACTTGGCGCAGTGGCACTGTTCAGCACACAATAACTGATTGTTATTCACAAACCATTTACGACCGGTCGTATTCGAGGAATGTTCGCCGTGAAAATCGTGTTCAGTATAATCTGCCTGTTTGTTGGCTTCTCTACCGTAGCCCACGCCGATACCGTGGAATTGAAGAAACAGGGATCAAAAATCAATGTTTCCATCGACGGAAAGCTTTTCGCCACATACAACACCAGCGACGATCTACCGAAGCCGTTCTTCTCTCCCGTGCGTGCCGCTGATGGCACGATTATCACCCGTTCGCTGGTCGATCCCGAAGATCACCCGCACCACAAAGGGATCTGGGTCGCCGTCGATGAAGTGAATGAAGTCGACTTCTGGGCCGAGAAAGGCAAGATCAAAAACAGCGGTGTGAAAATTGTTAGAGCAAAAGGGAATCCTGCCATACTGAAGGTGACCAATCAGTGGCTGGGGGAAGATGATAAGCCGATCGTAACGGAAAACACCGTCATTTCGATCTATGCCAACCGGTTGATGACTTACAACATCACGTTTAAAGCCGGGGCGAAACCGGTTGTATTTGAGGATACCAAAGAAGGTCTGTTTGGAATTCGTCTGCCCAACGGAATGCGGGAAAAAGAAAATGGCAGCGTCGAAAACAACAAAGGCGTAAAAGGAACGAAAGACACCTGGGGCAAACCGACCGAATGGATTGACTATTACGGTCCTTTGAACGGCAAAGTCTACGGCGTGACATTGATGGACTCGCCAGAGAACTATAAAAAGTCGCGGTATCACGTGCGTAATTACGGTCTGTTTACCATCAGCCCGTTTGGCGATCATGCTTATACAAACAAGAAACAGCCTGCCGATCCGAAACACCTGAAACCGGGTCAAAAGCTGAATCTGAAATATGGGCTCTACATTCACTCTGGTAATACCAAACAGGGAAAAGTTGCTGATGCCTACAAGCAGTTTTTGAACGTCAGCAAGAAAAAAGTCGCTCAAAAAAAACCGCTCAAGCAGCAAACCAAAGCGAAAAAGGTGGCGGCAGCGCCTTATGAAGAAAAAAGTAAGGCTCTTGAACCGATTCCCGCATCAGCGGCGGCTGCCAGCGATGACTGCAACTGTGCTCCTGTCCGCAGACGTCGAGGACTGTTTCGACGCTTCCGCGGCCGCAGATAAGTGAACATGTAGCCACACATCTGAATGTGAGATGCAGCCTCGGTCTGAATAATCGGTAATTCCCCGAAAAGATACCAACCGAGCGCGGGCTCTGGGCGTTCTATTCATTGCGAGCAACAGGCTGCTCCAATAAGATCAGCAGCATTGTTTTGGAATGAGGCGCTGATCGCGAACCCCGGCTGATCAGTATGGATCTGAACCATACCGGAAAGAAATGATTGATGAGGGACCAATTCTCTCGTTATGGACTGCGGATTACGAATCTTTCCAACGATGACTCCGCCGCCCTCACACGATCTGAAGAGACGAATAATCAATTAGAAAAGATGCTTTCTAACCAAGGACTTATTACGGTGTTACGAACACATACCTGTGGCGAATTGAGAACAGACCATGTTGGGCAAACAGTCACTCTGGCTGGCTGGGTGATCCGGGGCCGCGATCACGGAGGTCTGGCTTTCATCGACCTGAGAGATCGCTATGGCGTCACTCAGATCGTGTTCAACCCGGATCGTGATGCCAAGATGCATGAGCTGGCACGGAGCCTGCGAGCGGAAGACGTGATCCAGGTCACAGGCGAAGTTGTGTTGCGTGATGATCGCGAAAACGAAAAACTGGCAACGGGAAAAATTGAAGTCCGGGCGCACGAACTGCAAGTCCTCAATAAAAGTAAGACGCCCCCGTTCGAGCCAGGCACGTCAGAACTGCCGAATGAAGAACTGCGTTTGACTTACCGGTTTCTCGATTTGCGCAGCGAGCGCCTGCAGGAAGCATTGAAGGTTCGGTCTCGTCTGTCCAAAGTGACCCGTGATTATTTTGATCAGAACCAGTTTCTGGAAGTGGAAACTCCGATTCTTGGTCGCAGTACTCCGGAAGGTGCTCGTGACTATCTGGTTCCCAGCCGGGTCCACGAAGGCAGCTTTTACGCGTTGCCGCAATCGCCCCAGATTTATAAACAGATCCTGATGATCTCCGGCTATGACCGCTATTACCAGATTGCCCGTTGTTTTCGCGACGAAGACCTGCGTGCCGATCGCCAGCCGGAATTTACTCAAATCGACCTGGAGATGGCGTTTGTGAACCAGGAAGATATTCTCACACTGGTTGACGGTTTAATCGCCACGATCCTGAAAGATCTGCGCAACGAAGAGATTGCCCTGCCTCTGCCGCGTTACGACTATGATGTCGTGATGGAAAAATACGGTTCTGACAAACCGGATTTACGCTTTGGATTGGAACTGGTTGACGTCGGCGAGATTGCTGCCAACTGTGACTTCGCCGTCTTCAAGAAAACCATGGAGTCGGGTGGTCGGGTACGAGGCCTGAATGCCAAAGGTGCCGCCGATCGTTACAGTCGTAAAGACATCGACGGCCTGACTGAATTCGTCGGCGAGTATGGTGCCAAGGGTCTGGCGTTCTTCAAAGTGACCGATGAAGGCCTGCATTCCCCGATTGCCAAGTTCTTCTCTGATGACGACAAACAGAAGATCATGGAAGCGATGGGCGCGGAAGTAGGCGACCTGCTGTTTTTTGTCGCCGATCAGTGCTCTGTGACTTCAGCGGCTCTGTCAGCACTGCGAAACCGTCTGGGGAAAGAACTGGAATTGTACGATCCGAAAGACTTCCAATGTTGCTGGGTGATCAACTTCCCCTTGCTCTCGTACAATGAAGAGGAACAGCGCTGGGATG
Source organism: Gimesia alba (assembly GCF_007744675.1). Lineage (NCBI taxonomy): Bacteria > Pseudomonadati > Planctomycetota > Planctomycetia > Planctomycetales > Planctomycetaceae > Gimesia > Gimesia alba. The sequence continues at coordinate 176,702 of NZ_CP036269.1, read as the reverse complement.
CCGAACATCACCCCTTCTGCCAGCCGGTGGAAGAAGATATGCAGTATCTCGAAAGTGATCCTTCTAAGGTACGGGCTCAGTCATACGACCTGGTGATCAATGGTTACGAATTAGCCAGCGGCAGCGTTCGTGTACACGATCAGGGTGTCCAACAACAAATCTTCGATCTACTGGGAATTTCCGCAGACGAAGCAGAAGAACGCTTTGGCTTCCTGCTGCAGGCACTGCGATACGGGGCTCCTCCTCACGCCGGTGCCGCTTTAGGTCTGGACCGACTGGTGATGCTGCTGTGTGGAAACGATAATATTCGCGACGTGGTCGCCTTCCCCAAGACGCAGAAAGCCGCCGATCTGCTGAGCGGTGCGCCGTCTGAAGTCGATCCGCACCAGTTGCGCGACCTGAGAATCAAAATTGACATTCCCGAATAATCCCAGGGCGTGCATAATAGGGTGACACTCATAAGGAGAATCGAATGAAGTTCGTCACTCTAATTCTGTTTTTGATGACAGGTCTGCTGAAAGCTGGTTGCAGCGAAACGACGCCGCAGGCGGGCAAGCCGCATCCGGCGGTACAGAATGCTTCCAGCAAAGAGGAGGCACCTGCCACGATCGTTGAAGTTTCGTTCAAGGATGCCCAAACCCCGGATCGACTCATCAAGCGCACTCACAGCTGGCCGCACTGGCTGGGCCCTGACTATAACGGAATCTCTCCGGAAACCGACTGGCGTGCCGACTGGACCGACAAACCGCCCCAGGTTCTCTGGCGAGGTAATGTGGGCACGGGATACAGCTCGATCTCGGCAGCCGACGGACGTATCTATACGATTGGTCATAAAGCAGGCAATGAAACGGTTTATTGTCTGGATGCTGAGACGGGAAAAGAAATCTGGAAGCAGTCCTATCCGGCGCAGTTAGTGAATCATCTGAACGCCGGTGGTCCGGGTGCGACGCCCACGATTGACGGCGAGTTCCTTTACACGAACAGTCGTGACGGCAGATTGATCTGTTTTGAAATCGAAACCGGTAAAATCATCTGGCAGAAAGACCTGACGAAAGCCTACGAGATGAAAGTCCCCGAATGGGGCTTCACCTGTTCGCCGCTGATTCGGGGCGACAAATTATTCATCGAAGCGGGACGGCTGGTGGCCCTCGATAAAAGGACGGGGAACGAGATCTGGAAATCGACGCCGCACATGCCCGGCTATGGCACACCGGCGGCATTCGAGCTCGAAGGGACCGTTTATCTGGCACTGTTGAATAACGAATGCCTGTCCATAGCCCGCGCAGATGACGGCACGGAAGTCGCGACTTTTGAGTGGCCTTCTCCCTTCGATACCAACTCGACCACACCGATCATTGATGGCACAACCATCTTTATCTCATCCGGTTATCGAAAAGGCTGTGCTTTACTGGATTTCGAGAACCAGAAATTGAAAGCACGCTACACCAACCGTGACATGAAAAATCATTTCAATAACAGCGTGCTGTTTCAGAAACACTTTTATGGCATGGACGGCAATTCGAATCTGGGCCGCATTGTCCGCCTCACTTGTATCGATCAGGAAACGGGAAAAATCAAATGGCGCGAAGCCGGCTTTGGTTGCGGCTCGTTATTGATCGCAAACGGCAAACTGATCATTCTGTCTGATGAAGGGACACTGGTGACGGCAGAGGCGACTCCTGAGTCGTACCAGGAACTCTCCCGACTTAAAGTCCTCGATGATCAATGCTGGACCGTTCCCGTATTGTGCAACGGACTCCTCTATTGTCGGGATTCAGCCGGGAACCTTGCCTGCGTGGATCTCCGGCTGTAACCCAACTTGATTTGACCCGCTACGACGCCTGATAGTGGCGCGTGATCAGATCGTTCTGCAGCCAGAGCAATTTGTTGAACGCCGCTAAGGTTTTGACTTCGGTGTCACGATCCAGGTTCAATCCTAGAATCGTACTGACCAAAGCATTCGAGACGAAGCCCATCAGTGCGTTCATCTGTACCAGAGGTACATCCAAATCTTTGCTGCCTGCTTTGGGGGTATGAATCTTGCCGACCAGATCCAGATATTGGATCATTTTTTCGTCGTAGGGTTTTGTAACCAGCGTTTCCAGATACCGCGCGAGATGTTGTTTCCGGAATTGGATCATTTCATGATCAAGCGTGAGTGACTCGATGCTTTCAGGAATTTCGCCCTCATAACCGTGTTGGCGTGGCACAAAATGGCGTTTTGTGCAATCATAGCGGAAAAGTTGGTCATAAACGGCGTCGACTAAACCAGGCACTAAGGGCGCGACGACGCCCGCTGCTGCATGGACTGCCTTTAAATCGTCTTCCGTGACCCCCATAAATTCGGCGAGATACTGAAATCGGTAAGGCAGGTCTGTTTCGAGTTTTTCTTCATCAATGTGTTTCATTTTTGGTTCCTAATTCAATTGAGCGACTATAATTACTGTATTCGAACTACATAAATAATTCATAATTAATTTGATACGCAGAATAACAAACGCAATAATAGACATCAATGTCCAATTATCGTTTTCAAGGACTTTCTTATGTTTTCCCAGACTGTTGAATATGCACTCAGAGCAATTGTTCATTTAGCCGACCAGGCTCCCAACCCGTGCACAACAGAACAAATCGCCAAAGCGACTAAAGTTCCGCAGGCGTATCTTTCGAAAGTCCTTCAGAGTTTGCGTCAGTCAAATGTCGTTCATTCACAGCGGGGTATTGGCGGCGGTATCTCTCTGGTGAAGACCCCTGCGGACCTGAATTTACTGGAAGTCGTGAACGCCGTCGATCCCATTTGCCGAATCACAACCTGCCCTCTCGGTTTAAAAGGGCATGGTGCGAATTTATGCCCGTTGCATCGTAAGCTGGATGATGCCATGCGAGAAACGGAAACCGCATTTTCTGAAACAACATTGGCCGATGTGCTTTCTGCCTCGACCAGTAGCTACCCGCTCTGCAATGAACCCGTTGACCGCGTGACCACTCTGGGAATCACGCCCCCCCCGAATTCCTCGAAGTAACGAACCCCTGGTTTCAATCGCGCTCGGGGATTTCTCTCCCCATCTTCTGTTCTTCAAACAGATCGTGATCTGCCTGCATTGCCTGATAGTGCGTTTGCTGTATCGGACTTTGATCTGTCGCATCTATTTCTGGCAAACTGAGAAACGGGTCTGCGGCAGAGACTTGCTGAATACCCGATTGGGAATGGCGGGCAATCTGCTCCTGCCGCACTTCATTGGCTTTCCAGCGTCCAGCAAGATGCCCCGGAATCACGGCACCAGCTTTGATCACCAGATCTCCATAAGGCAGTAAGGGTGAAGCGGCACCCGCAATGTATGTTGCATAGGCGGGATAGAGCACACGGTAGGCTTCCTGTTCGTCTTCATAATTTTCTTCAGCACGCAGATAGCCAAGCGCATCATTGGTGGCGATCGCTTCAGGCCAGAGCGAGACTCCCGGCAGTGCGCCTGCGACGGCATACGTGCCCTTCCATTTCCGCGAACCAAAATCTTTGGCGTGTCCCCCTTCGTGCAACGCGACGGCAGGAAGATCGGAATACAGGCTGATCGTATTCGTAAACGGATTGTAGTTATCGCCGCCGATAATGCGTCCCGGCAAGAGCGTGTAGTGCAGGGCCGTTAAGGTACCCGCGGTATACCGCCAGCCCCAGCCGACGGCTTTATTCTTTCGGAGCCGTCTCCATTCGCCCAGCGGATCGTATTCATTAATCCGCACTTTGACTTGATCCAGGCCATTTTTCTCCAGATACGCGGCGATCGCGGCTTCGGTCTCCGGCGAAATATCATGGTTATCAACGCGGCGATTCCAGAGCAGAATTTTCCCCGGGATGCCCACGACCCAGCCAACGCCGTCCACAAATTTTCTGGGTTTCCCACGTACGATTTGCGGTTCCCCTTCCTCGAAATCCAAATCGGGATGCGTGATCAGATTCGTCTGATACTGATAAGGAGTCGACGCGCAACCGACAACAAAAGGGCACAACAACAGAGTGAGAAGCGCCAGCAAAATCGGTCGCTGCGTATGGGTGACGCACGAAAAAGACATGAAGAGATAACCATGGAGAGAGTGAGAGATGTCTGAGAGGCAGGCACGCTGTTTACCAAAAATTACCGCATCAAGGCAAGCTCAAAATTTCCCTGCCACGTTTTCTCCACGCTCATTCGGCAAAGTTTGCCGAAGAGGGACTCTCGTCGATGCTTTTGCCTTTTCTAAGGAGCCACCGGAACAGGGGAATGCCCGTCATTAGAATTCCCGGCCCCATCAGCAGCCACCCGAAGATATAATAGAAATAGGTGGTCTTGAACACGCCGGGTTCGAGTACCGCGGCGATCGGTTTTTGCGGGTCATAATACACGACCACCTACTTGTCCACCGGATATTTTTTGACCGTATTCTGCGCCAGGGATCGGTTCGATGTGGAAACATCGCTGCCAAACCAGACCGTTGCGCATTCATAGTCCTCTCCTTCCACCTGATAGCGATACATAATCTCGGCTGAATAGGTTGACGAGTTGGAATTGCTGCTGCGGTGGGTGGCCACTTTCGATTTGAGCACAACTCCTTTGGTCGTTGGCCAGTTTTTACTGGCTTTCGCCTGTTCGATCAGCGGCAGCCCCAGCAGATAGGTCACGAGAAAGCCGGCAATGATGAAAATCGCTCCCAGAACGAACGAAAAAATACGCCCCGCTTTATACATGTCTGCTTTACTTTTCACCATTGATCGACTCCTGAAACTCGACAGTGGCATTCTCTCGGGGGCAGCTTAACTATCCCCAAACATATCGCCGAATCCTCCCAGGACCGAGCCTTCACCGACTGAGGAGCCTCCAGCGGAAGGAGCATGAGCCAGAACACGATCGGCCAGACGAGAAAAAGGCAAGCTTTGCAGCAGGACGGTTCCATGCCCGCGTAACGTCGCCAGAAACATACCCTCGCCTCCCAGCACCATCGATTTTAAATTGCCGGCTCGTTCGATGTCGTAATCAATGTTGCCTGTAAAGGCGACAATACAGCCTGTATCGACGCGTAAAGTTTCCCCGTTCAGTTTCTTTTTCGTGACGGTGCCTCCGGCATGGACAAATGCCATTCCATCGCCACGCAGTTTCTGCAGAATGAAGCCTTCCCCACCGAAGAAGCCCGATCCGAGCCGCTTATTAAAGGCCATCGTGACTTCCGTCCCGAGCGCCGCACACAGAAACGAATCTTTCTGGCAGGTCAGTTCGCCGCCAATTTTGTCCATATCGATGGCGATAATTTTTCCGGGATAAGGAGCTGCAAAGGCGACTCTCTGTTCACGATGTCCCTCATTGGTAAAGTGTGTCATGAACAATGACTCACCTGAAAGCATCCGTTTGCCTGCCTTAAAAAGCTTGCCCAGAAAGCCATCGTTGGGTTTAGAACCATCTCCCATGCGGGCTTCGAAGCTGATCCCTTCTTCCATGTAATTCATGCTGCCCGCTTCCGCGACGACAGACTCGCCCGGATCGAGCACAATTTCCACAATCTGCAGGTCAGAACCAAAGATTTCATAGTCGACTTCGTGGCATTGCATGTTTCTCTCCTTAATTCTTGAATTCTGCGTTTTGTTTCAGCAGAGATATCCCTCAGAACGTGGGAAATCAGCGGTAGGATCAAAGAATCCGGTTTGCAGTCACAAAATGGCAATCTTTTCTGAATAAGCGAAGTTTGCCGATTTTGATTGAAGAACTAAAATTCAAGTGGTCGATTGAATGATCTAAGGAGTATTCATTCCAGAACGCTGTGACAGCTGATCTTGAGATGAACACATTATCATTTTTTGGGACTTTGTTAATCCGAAATGTCGGGCTTTAGCCAGGAAAATGTAGAAGCGATTTTTGCCCTCGCCGGTGAAAGTATGCCTGCACTTTCTGATTCTTTCAACCAGTGTTTCGATTTCAACTATCGGCTGGAACTGGGAGAGTCAGGCGTCTGGTCTCCCGATGAATTAGATGAAGCATTTCAGGGTCCTGGACTGGTTGCTCTGTTTCGAATTGGTGAGGAAGCGATGGTCGGGTTGATCCCGGCAAATATTCCTTTGCCAGACTGGTATACCGCTCCGGGAGACTCGCAATCCTCACGATTGCAAACCCTGTCTCTGGAATGGTCCATGAACCTGATTCCGATGGACTTAGGTGATGTTGACGAATTTAAAACTTATTATGCTGACAGTTTATTAACCGAAGTGTCGCAAGGTGCTCCCTCTGACTGGGCTGCATTACTGCGAATCAACTTATTTCAAGCAGAAGATGAAAGCGACGGCCAGAGCCCGAGTGCTGTGATCCCTGTAATTTGGCCACTGACGAAACCGCCAGTTACAGATTCCCCTGAACCGGAACCCGATCCAGCACCTCAACCGTCCGCTTCATCTGGCAATTCCCCTCAGTCTATGCCATCTATGGGAACTAACTCCGATTCGAATCCGTTGAACCGCATCAACAAGCTACCCGTGCAAGCGATCGTGAAACTGGCTACGAAAAAAATTGAAATGAAGCAACTGCTCTCTATTTGTCCCGGTTCGCTCATTACATTCGACAAGCCTTGTGAAGATCCGCTCGACATGTATATCAACAATCAGGTTTACTGTCAGGGTGAGGCGGTGAAGATCGGGGAAAATTTCGGATTGAAGATTGATCAAGTTGGCTTCAAACAGGAATACGAAACCAAGATTATCGAATTTTAGACTGTGTCCAGTTTTACTGCAGCGTCTCCAAGGTCATTTGGACCGAGTATATTAGATTGAGACACGCTATGGTAAAATGTGATGTGCACTAGATCGGCTCGTCTTCGTTTCGAAGGACATGAAATTGTGTCTGCCTGCAGCTTATGAGGAATCACAGAGTGTCCGTTTTCAGGAATCCACGGACAAACCATTCCTCGGCACATGTATCCCGGCACAAAAAAATTGGATGAAATTCGGGCAAATTGAATTTTTATCAGAACGGATTCCGGCTGCAGCACGTATTATATAAGCAGCTCTCTTGTCAACTTTTTATAACTGAAATCTCGATTCCATTCTGTTTTCATAACACCATTCTGATTTCACATTCAGACAGAGCGACACCAGACATTACAAGAAAGCCCTAAACTCAGACATTTAAATGAGTTAGGAAAGAATCAAATCAAAGCAGTACTCCAACGAGAATGGGGACGAGCGTAGGACACGCAAAATCCGGCATTTATTTCAGACAATCGAAGTGAATTTGGATTACGCTGTTGCTTGCTCAAAGAGACGTTCGATATCATTTCACACGTTGAACCATCGTTATTTTTAAGTGAACCTTAGATCATGGGCTCCGAGTCAAAATCTGAACGCTCAATGACGAGCCAGGAATCATTGCCGGAATTTTTTGCGCGCCCGGTTCCTGAAGCAGACGGGCCAGAGACCATTATCAGCCCGCATGAGCCAATTCCCACACCCGACTCCAGCCGCGACACGAGTGGTTCACAGACCAACATAGCCCGCTCTTCCATCTGGAACCGTTTATTCCCCCCCAGCGTCGATGATCCGAATGCACAAGACGAGGATGCCAATCCTTCCGGGATGCAGTTGGAGCATTTTGTCATCCGGGAACGAATTGGCCGGGGTGGGATGGGAGCCGTATTCCGCGCGATTGATACTCGCCTGGACCGTGTCGTCGCGTTAAAGGTTCTCAGCCCGGGACAATCACGCGATGCGGGATCGGTAAAACGGTTCCAGAATGAAGCCAAGGCGGCAGCCCGTCTCGATCATGAAAACATTTCGCGTGTATTTTACATTGGCGAAGATCAGGGCTTGAACTTCATTGCCTTTGAATATGTCAAAGGGACCAACGTCAGAGAAATCATTCATTCGCGCGGCATCCTGCCGGCGGCGGAAGCGGTCAACTATGCGTTACAAATTGCCTCTGCCCTGAAACACATTAATAAAGCCGGCGTGGTTCATCGAGATATCAAACCTTCTAACATCATTATTACCCCCGGCGGTAGAGCCAAGCTGGTTGACCTGGGTCTGGCCCGCAAAGAGAGTGATAATGCATCGGCCGATCTGACCAGTGCCGGCACCACGTTAGGTACGTTCGATTATATTTCTCCCGAACAGGCCAAAGACCCACGGAACGTGGATGTGCGCAGCGATATCTATTCGCTGGGTTGCACGCTGTATCATATGCTGACAGGCGAACCTCCTTACGGCGAAGGAACGGTTCTGCAAAAACTTTTGGATCACAGTGGAAAAAATGTTCCCGACCCGGCAACCATTAATAAACATCTACCGCGCGAACTGTCTCTGATCGTACAAAAAATGATGGCCAGCGATCCGGCAGACCGTTATCAGACACCTGAAGAACTGATGTATCATTTAATGCAGGTTGCCGGCAAACTGGATTTACGAGGCGTGAATCCGGAAGGACTCGTCTGGACCTCACCCACCAGTTCCCGACTGGGCTTCCTGGAAAAACATGTTGGCTGGGTCGCGACAGCGCTGGTCCTGTTAGCCGTTGTCATTCTGCTGGATCGCTATCCGGCATTCGATCCGACGTCGGTGAGTGTGACCCAAAATGAAAATCAACCGACAGTTTCTCCCGAAAATCAGACCAGCGATTCTCCAGACGAAATCAGTCCTCTCGCCAGTCAGCCTCTGCCGGAAACAGAGAAAACGATCGCAGGATCGCTGTCGGAAAACACGGCCATCGCATCTGCCAAACCCGTGAAATCGAACGGAGAAAACAAGACTACAGAAACTCCCACTCCGCTCGAAGGCGGCTTAGAGAACGAGAAGACAGCAGATACGAATCCGGAAAAAATGAATCTGCCAGAAGGTTCAAAAGACCTGAATGAAATTTTTGAAATCCCACTTCTCTCTTCCAAGAAAACGATCAACGACATCATTGATGCCAGTAACCCTCCTAAAAACAAAGTGCTACGCGAGAACCCTCCTGGCACGGAGTTAGCGTTATCGAACAGCAGTAATCAGAAAAAAAGCATGGTCCCACTGGCGCCTGCTCCGGACACCAGTCTGGAAGCAGAGCCGGATCCGTTCCCTCAAAAGGGCGAAAACGAATTTCGAAAAATTGAAATCCCGGCAATCACAATCATCAAGCCCGATGGAACAGCCGGCCAGGATTTCAAAACGCTGGATGCCGCCTGTGCTGCCGCCGACGATGGCAGCATCATCGAACTGGGATTTAACGGGATTCGCAAAGAAGCGCCAATTCACATCAATAACAAACGGGTGAGAATTCGCGCCGCCAAAGATCGCAAACCAATTCTGCATTTTGAGTCTGTCGAAGAACCGGCAGAAGGGTATCAGACGCATCTGATTCAGGTTGCCAATGGTTCGCTGGAGCTGTTTGAACTGGGAATCATCGTCGATGTCAAAAACCTGAATACGGATTCCTGGGCGCTCTTCTCTTTAAAAAATGCACATGACATTCGCCTGCATCAAGTGACAGTCACCTGTTCCAATACAACCAGTCAACAGGTTGCCCTGTTTGAAATGAACGAGCCCATTAACCAGGGTTTGAACGATGATGCGATGATGGGCAAACGCCCGGTGAAGGAATCGACGTTTGTGGAAGTCATCAATTCTGTACTTCGCTGCGACGGCCATGCCTTTTCAATTCGGGAAACAGCACCCACCCGTCTGGAAATCACGAACTCCGCGCTCATGATTTCACAGGCAGTGATCGAACTGATCGGCAGCAACAATAAACCAACCGAAGGCGACTTTCTGGAACTGGTGATGAATCATTCGACATTTTTACTCGGGAAAGGGCTGGCTGTAATGGACAGCGGCGCGATCCCCCGTGAATTGATTCCCCTCAATGTGTCTGCTCGCAACAATATTTTCTTCTCACGAACCGAGGCACCGTTCGTGCAGATGAAAGGCAATACAAATGAAAATGACTTCAGACAGAAACTGTTAACCTGGAAAGGCTCCAATAATTATTTCGATCGCTTCGAAACATTCTGGAGCATTCAGTCTCAACAGGGAACCACCGGTGCGCTGGCCCTGGATGCATTCGACTGGAAAGATATCTGGGGGCTGTCTGCTGATGTTAACAGCTATCAGATGGAAATCCCCTGGCTCGCTGATCGCCAGAAACTGATTCAAACACCCTGCTCCGAATTGCAGCCGCTTCAGCTTCAGTTTACGCAACCCACTGATGGCAGCCCCACCATCACTGCGATTGACCGCACAAACGCCGGTGCCGATCTGATTGTTCTTCCAGAGTTCCCACGAGCCAGTAAGACTCCTGAAATCGAATAAACCGCTGCCCTGTTTTGCCTTGCTTTAGACGGAAAAAGAAGGTCTGGGAGAAACAGGCCGTGCAGTGTATGATTACTGACAGCAGTTGCCTCCGTGCAATTGCCTTGAACTCTGTCAAACACGGCTCGCGCGAATTGTCTCATGCATTTTTGCTCCTTACAACCTGAAACCGCATCTTCATCAGATCGACGTAAAACAGGTGTCTGGCGCGGCGTCGCCTGTTTCCTGCTTGTGTTGCTGTGCTCAATGAATGTCTGCCCTGCGGAAGATGCGACACGGGCATACTTTGATGGACTGCGTCAGCGGCATCTGTTTGGCATCGCCGAAGGGTTTTGTTTAGACCGCTTGTCCGGAACACGGCTTTCTGATACCGAACGAGCCCGCTACACATTGGAACTGGCACGCACGCTGGCAGCGCATGCGATGGTAACCAGCGGCGATGAACAGGCCGAACTCTGGAACCGCGCCGAAAAGACCCTTACAGAACTTATCAAAAAATATCCCCAGTGGGCTGATACGACAGTGTTTGAAGCCGAACGCGCACGGATCACCACTCAGAAAGCCGAAATTCTCTACTGGCAAGCCAAAGCGATTCCGCATAATGATGCTCTGAAGCAGAAGGCGCTCGCGAAACTGGCGCAGGCAGACAAGGAATTATTGGTCGCGGAAACACAATTGAATCAGCTACTCAAAAAATCGGGCACCTTTAAAAACTTTACGGTTCTCAAAACGGCCACCATCCGCGACACGCTGCTGGATTTTCAACTGCAGATAGCCCAGACGAAAATCAAACTCGCCGATTTATACGACCAGCAAAGCCCCCAACGAAAAACCAGTCTGGCTGACGCCGAGAAATGGCTGGAACCACTTTCCCGGCGCGCCACCACTCTGCCAATCACCTGGCTCAGCAAGCTGGCGTTGATTCAATGCGATCGTATCGCAGGAAATTACGCAGCCGCCGCGCGGGCGATCCAGGCGCTCGTAAAAGAAAAACCGCCGGCTTATCTGAATGAGCCGCTCTTTGTGGAATCGATCCGGATTTTACTGGCAGAAAATAAATCACAACTGGCGGCAACACAAATCATCAAATACCGTCAGGAGCACGGGCATTATTCCAGTGAACTCGGTTACCTGGAAATCGATGCGTTGATCCAGCTCAGAAAAGTGGCTTTAGATAATCGGCAGACCGCGCTCGCCGAGGAACTCTGGCGGGAAGTCGAAACCCGGGCGAAGCATCTGGGAGCAACACAGCCCGGCTATTGGGCACAACGGGCGCGCATGCTGGTCGATCAACAACATCAGGTCGACCAGTATGGAAGTGGAATTTCCCAGAGCCTGAAACAAGCACAACTCCTGTATTCTCAAGGCAAACTGGAACAAGCCATCGTCGCCTACGACAAAACAGCAAAACAAGCCGCCGAACAAGGGAAACCCGAGCTGGCTTTCGAGCTCGGCTTCACCAGCGCTTCCTTGCAGCTCAAGTCAAAACAATACAAGCAGGCGGCTGCTCAGTTTCAATCGCTGTCTCAAAGATATCATTCCAACGCCCAGGCAGCGGATGCGGATTTACTGGCGGCCTGGTGTCTGGGCCAGCTCTATTCACAAAGTCGGACGAAGTCCCGACGACTCGCCTATACCGGAGCGCTGGAAGCGGTACGCACACGTTTCCCGAACAGCAAAAGTTATTACGAAGCCGGCTGGATGCTGGCGCGGCTGGAAGAAGCGCGGCTGCAATATTCAAAAGCACTTGTCCTCTATACGGAAATCCCTGCCGATCAACCTAAAGCAGCCGACGCCCATCTGGGTATCGCCCGCTGCTATGAACAAATTTTGCTGCGACTGACTTCGCTCAACAAACCAACCAAAGCCTGGCGCGCGGAAGCGATCGATGTTCTGGAGAATTTCTTGAAGGGATTCCCCGACAGATCAGAGAAAACCCATCTCGCTTCCCAGGCAGAAATCGCATTGCGACTCACGCGAATCTATCTGAATGCCAATCCGCCTCTGTATGCGAAAGCGAACCGACTGCTGGAGCTGATCCATCACACAGCGTCTCAGATGACGTCACAATTAAGAAGAAATAACGAGCAGTCGGAAACCAGCGTTTCGCAAACGACAAAGCAAATTCAATTCTGGAATCAGATTTCGAATCAGGCGTTGCGACTGCAGATCATCGCGCTCGCCGGTCAGGGCAATCCGTCCGCCGCCCAGTCACTCGTGGAGAACCTGGAGACCGCGGGCACCGATGAATTGCTCTCGGTATTGAATGGCGTTTCACAGATAAATCTGGAACTCACACCACAAGCCCGCCGAGATTTGGGAATGCTGCAACTCAAGTCAGCCGAAAAACTGGCCAGCCGCCGCGAAGAATTGAATCCGCAACAATTGAAGCAGCTGAATCTCTGCCTGGCAGAAGCCTATCTGGCAATTGATCAGCCGATCAGAGCGCTCGAGTTTTACCAGGATCTGTTAAAGCAGTCTCCGAAAGATGCGGCGCTCATCAGGCAAGTGGCATTGCTACTGGAACGTTGCGGCACTAAAGCCTGCCTGCGACAGGCAACGCCCAAATGGCGACAGCTGGAAGCGGCTGAAAAGCCGGGCAGCATCCCCTGGCTGGACGCACGGCTGCACATCATTCAAACCATGTTCGACTCCGGGGACGAAGCCGAGGCCAAAAAACTGCTGGGCGTCACCAGACTGCTGTACCCCGAACTCGGTAACGACGATCTCAAGCAGCAATATCAAGAACTACAAATGCGAATGAAGAAGTGACGACAAAAATGGAACCGCTGCTGACAAATGAGGAACTGGAATGGTCGGACGTCGCAGCGAACTGTCGTATGAATCGCGAGCGCGAAATTACCGGTACGAACAGCTATACCGCCGATCTGAAGTTGAATCCGCTGGAATTTTTAACCGCGCGTTGTGGTTCCCGGAAAACGGTCCGCTGGCTGGATCTCTGCTGCGGTTCCGGGCGGGCCTTGATTCAGGCAAATGAATATTTTCAACGCCAGAAGCTCAATCACCAGATTTCGATTCTAGGCATTGATCTGGTCGATCTGTTTCTGCCTGTCACTGCAAAGGATACTTCGCTGCAATTAGAAACAGCGTCGCTACACACCTGGCGCACCCGTAAAAAGTTCGATCTGATCACCTGCGTGCACGGCCTGCATTATGTCGGCGACAAATTAAAACTGATCGCTAACGCAGTCAACTGGCTGAAAGACGATGGATTGTTCATCGCCCACCTGGATTTAGACAATCTGCAATCCAGTGATGGCAAATGGAAAACGAAAGAGAAACGCGAATTCCTGAAGCGGCAAAATGTTGACTTCGACCCGCGCTCGCATCTCCTTTCCTGTCAGGGATGTCAACAGATTTCATTCCCTTGTGAATACATCGGTGCCTCGGATCAGGCAGGACCGAATTTTACCGGTCAACCTGCCGTAAATTCCGTTTATGAACTGACCCGGGATTGAATCTTTCACTCAACCCCGTTTCTGTCGGGCGCGAGGCACGATGGTTGCTAACCCGCCGTCAATGCCCAGCACCTGGCCTGTGATCCAATTGTTTTCCGCCTGCAATAACCATTCAATCATCGAAGCCACATCCGCAGGTTCGCCGATTCGATTTAGCGCATGCATGTCAGTCGAAGCCGATTCTGCCGCCGGTGTTTCCCAGAGACTTTGTGTCATGTTCGATTTGATCAAACCGGGGGCCACTGCATTGACGCGGATTCCCCGATTGGCATAGGTCGCGGCAGCCGAGAGCGTCAGACCGATCACACCTGCCTTGGAGGCGGCAATCGCTTCATGATTGGCCAGCCCGATCCGTGCGGCCGCGGAAGAAATCAGCACGATCGTTCCTCCCTGCCGCCCCATCACTTTTGCGGCACTCCGCACCGCCGCAAAGGCAGATGTTAAATTAACAGCCAGCACATCGGACCATTCCTGATCGGAGGTCAGATGTGCTGGCTTGAGGAGCACCGAACCGATGCAGTTCACCACGCCATCAACGTGTCCCAATTTTCCGCAGGCTCCCTGGATGCACCGCTCGATCGATTCAGGATCAGTTCCGTCGATTGTCTGTGTCGGCGCAGCTAATTCCTCAGAAAGACACTCCAACCGCGATTGATTACGACCGCCGAGAAAGACCTCGTGACCCGCTTGAACCAGACGACGGCTTAACTCGGAACCGATGGCGCCCGTCGCCCCCAGGATGACGAACTTTTGTGACTTCTGCTCAGAATCGGCTGTATTCATCAGTGGAATTCCTGCTTATTTTTCAGAATCTGCTAAAACAGCGGTTCCTTTTCCGTGTACCAGGACAATAATCCTGCTGAACGGTACGAAATTCTTCATAGGTACTTGCTTACTTCTTAGTCGTCTCGGCCGATTTTACAAGGAGCCCATTTCAATTTTGGGGAATGCCAGTTTCGGATCACGCAATATGGTCACAATCAACAGGACGGCACAGGGAATCTATGTGCTCCAATCTGAACTCCTGATTCCACATTCGATTTCGGATGTGTTTGACTTCTTTGCCCGGCCTGAGAATCTCGAATCGCTGACGCCCCCCTGGTTACATTTTCAGATTGTGACTCCCAAACCGGTGCCGATTCATGAAGGGGCGCTCATCGACTATCGGCTCAAGCTCCACGGGTTTCCCATGAAATGGAAAACCGAAATCACTGACTGGGAGCCGCCGGTCCGGTTTGTGGATCTGCAACTCAAAGGCCCTTATCGCTTCTGGCGGCACGAACACACGTTTCAGGAACAGGCAGGCGGGACGCTGGTACGAGACAAAGTCGAGTATGCGGTTTTGGGCGGCGCCCTGATCAATCGCTTGTTTGTTCAAAAGGATGTCGAACGCATTTTTCAATACCGGCTCGATCGATTGAAATCGTTTCCGCCTACGGACTGAGTCAACAGAAGATTCACTCCAGCGAGTTCATATCCAGCATCCGATATTCGCCGTCCTCATTGGTTTGATGGGCGACTTCTCCGTTCACATCCAGGCAGGTCAACCAGCCGCCCCGGCAGGCATTGGTATCGATGCAGATAGAATGCCTGAGATTCACCGGGAGGCCTGACTTCTGAGACGTGTGGCCGCAGATGACCTGTTTACCAGAAAGATGCGGGCGGACATCGGTAAATTTGCGCCAGCGAAATTCCGTAGAGTCCTGCTCTGTTAAGGGAAGATCTGGGTCCACCATGCCATGCACGAAAATCTCGTGATCGGTTTCGAAGTAATCCTGAAAGCCTTCAATAAATTCCCAGTGAGATT
Organism: Gimesia alba; assembly: GCF_007744675.1. NCBI lineage: Bacteria > Pseudomonadati > Planctomycetota > Planctomycetia > Planctomycetales > Planctomycetaceae > Gimesia > Gimesia alba. The sequence goes on along the minus strand of NZ_CP036269.1, from coordinate 161,125 downwards.
CGGGCACGTTTTCGATGTCGGCTCTGAGGTACTGCGGATCATAGGAGAGTAGTGTCTCCTCGCCGCCAAAATACATCCAACTGCCACAGGCAATATCCGAATCACGGGCATCGAGCATATACTCTTCATGATTTCCCATCAGACAGACCAGCGGTATCGTTTCCTGCAACTCCATCAGCAACTCAATGCAGCCCCGCGTATCCGGCCCGCGCGAGATAACATCACCCAGAATCACCAGCAGATCGTCGGGCGTCGGCTGGACTTTTTCGAGCAACAACTCCAGCGCAGTCAGACAGCCGTGAATATCCCCGATTGCCAACAGACGGTCTCGCACCATGTTAAAATTCCCCGACCGCTTCACCCCCATTAGGCGTACTGAGCGCTTTGAGGATCGTAGGATCGATGTCCTCCGAAATAAACCGCACGCTACCATCGATCATCAGCATATTAGCGCCCCCTTTAAACGGGCCTCCAAAACCATGAGGACTTTGATTGATACCCCGTGCCGGGTCGCGAAAGTTTGTCGGATCGCCCCAGGCTTTGATATTTGATTTGATTTCGCCCGCCAGAATCGTATTGGAGACGCCGTCAGTGATCTCTTTAAAGTTCATGCCTGAATTCACATTGAGCACACGACTGTTGGCGGCGTAATGAGCGGGTTGATATTCCCGATCATCATCGGATGCGATTCCCGGGTTCAAGAGAGCATTGAGTTTCGTTTGAAAATGCTGGCGATTGTCTTCGGAGGTCCAGGGCTGATGGAAATTGATCTGGTCATACAAAGCAGCCTGATCCAGATAAGGTAAGAGACGCGTCACCCAACTATGTTGTGGCTGTCCTGCCTGACTGAAGGAACCGCCAACGGGAAGCTGCCCATACGCTTCATGATAATTGTGCATCCCCAAACCAATCAGTTTGAGATTATATTTAGACGTACTGCGTCTGGCAGCTTCACGACAGCTATATACCATAAACGGAAAACGAAAATTTCTCGCCACAAAAGTCTCTGGCTCGCCCGTCACCATCCACCAGGTTTGATGCGTCATACTGATCACGCAGATGCCACTCAGCCCCAACAGGAAACAGATCGCAGCCAGCGAGAACGTCCAGCGCCCTCGCCAGACCGGCGCGCTCTCCGCGATCTGCTTTTGTCGATACCATTTTTTCCCTCCCAGGTGTACGCCCCATGTAAACAGTCCAAAAGCAACAAGAAACCAGGTCGTCCGTTCCACAGAAATCGTAACCCCGGGCAGCGTGCGTGTAATATAACTTGTCCAACCGATGACTAACTGATATCCCATCTGGACGGGAAACACAATGCCCAAGCAGAGCGTCACGAAGCCTACAAATACAATCAATACTAATACCTGTAACAGATTCATGCTGCCACTTTGGGATTGTTGATCACCTGCCGAACTGTTTTCTGGAATCGTTGAATCAGCCATTGCTCAAAACTCCCCCAACGATTCACCGCCATTGGGCGTTGCCAGGGTTTTGAGTATCTGCGGATCAATCTTATCGGTGACAAATCTGACGCTGCCATCTCCCAATAGAAAATGCGCGCCTCCTTGGTAGGGACTGCCGAATCCGCGGGGGCTCTGATTGATCCCCAGCATCGGGTCGCGAAAGTTGGTCGGATCGCCCCAAGCCTTGATACCTGATTTCACTTCACCAGCCAGTAGAGTATAGGAAGTGCCATCTTTGATTTCTTTGAAGCTCAAACCTGAATTCACATTCAACACATGGCTGTTGGCGGCGTAATGCGCAGGTTGATAACCCTGGTCGCTTTCTGCGTCGCGCTTCCCATTGGCAACTGCGTATTCGATTCCCGGATTTTCGAAAAAGTAAAGATCCGTTTCAAAAACCGAGCGATTCGCTTCTGCGGTCCAGGGCTGGTTAAAATCAATCTGATTATACAGGGGTTCCTGATCCAGATAGGGAAGCAGCCGCGTAGCCCAGCTGTGTTGAGGCCGACCCGTTTGATCAAAAGTTCCACCGAAGGGGAGCCGGGAATGTGTCTCGTGGTAATGATGCATCGCCAAGCCGATCTGTTTGAGATTATTTTTAGACGTACTGCGTCTCATAGCCCAACCACTCATCTGGATCAAATTCTTATCACTGGTCATTAGCCAGGTACTCTGGTAGGCAACTCCCACCACAGCAAAACCTCCAGCGAAAGAAAAAACCAGCAACACCAGCACGGCACACGTCCACCGAAACCGCCACTGCTCGGGAACGCTGGCTTGGTTTTGTTTGTGGAACTGTCGAATGAAATAGCGGCCCATAAATTGAATTACCACTACCATAATCGCTGACAGCACGAGAGCCGACAGCAGGCCGGGGACAGATACGGTCATCTGCGGGATGACCCGTTTTAAAAATAAGAACCAGCCTGCGAAAGTAGAGATCAGAATTTCAAGCGGGAAAACGGCCCCCATGCAGGCCAGAAACAACACAAAAGCAGCCCCGCAGATAAATAATACGAGGACACTTCCACTTACGAGAAAGATTTTGACACCGTTTTTCTTAGTTGATGACTCAACAGGTTCACTTTCCATTCAGCACCTCCTGTGCTGCTTTAGGTGGCAGTACTTTAATGGCGCCATCGGTGAACAGCACCAGCTGTTGATCGTCTCCATAGACCGCCTGCTCAAAAGCAAGGGGCTCTGCCGGTTCGGTTTTCTTGTCGCCGGCCACATATCCATACTTCACCCGCAGGTCGCCCGGTTGAAACCAGAACTCTTCGGTAAAGGTCGCGTTTTCTGCTTTCTCGGGAAATTTTCCCTCGTGCGTCGCCACGTGCATGAAGAGTGCCGTCCGCAATTCGCCGAGCTGTTTGCGGCGTTCCTCAAGCAGCTCATCTGGTGTTTCCGGCTCTTCTGTTTTGGAGTCAACCAGTTGATACGTATTCCCCGTTTTCTCCCAGGCACCGGGTGTGAGCAGTTCCCGGGCACCGGAGATCATCGTCAGCACAAACAGAAACATCAGCCCCCAGAGCACAGTTCCCGCCAGAGCTCCCTTATAAGACAGCACGGGCAACTTGGGAAAATCCTTGGCCAGCAGGTTCCAGAGCAGTTTAAAAATGAACGCGCTGACCAAGAGCACCATCAGAAAAAAGGAAATCGTCTGCAGTCGAAGTTCGGCAATTTCAGTCAAACCAATAGATGGCATTCCCGCCTGTGCAGACTGGGTGAAGGCACAACAAACAAAACCAGCGATGAGAAGCGTTCGAACCATCATGAGGATCTACTCCGCAGAAGTGAGAAGAGAAAGGGCCTCCCTTTATCATACAAAAGTCCACGCGATACGCGAGTCTATTTTTCCAGCGAAGTGAGATTCTGGCGACAGCAGTGAAAATAGAATTGACCGCCCACTTAATAAAACTTGTGATGCAGAGAGTTGTCTGCCATTTTTCAAATTTCACTCCGCACTCAGACAGTGCATGTCATTTCCTTAGCATGCCCGAGTTTACAACGTCTGATTGGCTTTCCAGTGGACCTGATGCTGTGGGAAGATTTCTGTGGGACGATGCGGCAGCTGTTGGGGAGGGGAAGGTTCAGAGTCCCAACATAAATTAAGTGTGTCAGAACCGGGAGCAGTGCCTGCGCGAGCACTGAATGAAGGAGTGCGTTCGAACTGAATTGCCGGTGCGACTCGCGTGAGCAGGCCCAGGCGGCTCTCCTGATCGACGAGATAGTTCTCCAGGTCTTCCTGTGTGATCGGCACGGGTTCTTCAATATTGTTGTGATACCGGGTCGCGAGCATCGCCGTTTTGGTAAGCGCCACACGAACTAACCAACTCCCCCCTTCGGTCGCACGACGAATGAGGGCGGCTGTCGCACCGAGGGCTCCCAGCAAACCGGTCCCATAATCGTTAAAGTAAGCGGGAATCAAACTGAGCTGCGGTTGATTGGCGCTATGGATTTTAGCAAGTCCCGTACAACTTTGTGCGAGTTGCTCCCAGCCGCGACGTTCTGCCCAGGGACCTTGAAAGCCGTAGCAGTCAAGCTGCACGATGATCAGATTCTTTTTTCGCCGCGTCAGTTCCTCAACGGAAAAACCCGCACGCGCCATCGCACCATGGCGCAGCCCGTCAATGAAGACGTCGGCTGATTCGAGTAAGTGGAAAATCAAACTGCGATCTCGCTCAGATTGATAATCGAGGTAAGCCGACTTTTTTCCCCAGCCGGTCTCGACTTCAAAGGGGAAAATGTGATCGAGATAAGGATGGCGGCCGTGAATCACGTCGGCCCCCTGCTCGGCCAGACTCCGACCAATCGTCGGTCCGGCAAGGACCCGCGCGAATTCGAGCACCCGGATCTGTTCCAGCGGACGCGATACATCTTTCGAAAAAGGTTCGGGCGGTCCGTCTGCCATTTTCGTCAGCTCAATCACCGGTGCGGCAGCGATGGCTTTCCCCTGCGGATGATCGAGCCACTCTTGTTGATCACGGACGATGGTCGTACAGAGTCCCAGCGCGGAAAGCTGGTCTTCCAGATCCTGCGCAGCATAGTGTGATGTCGCGTCGGCAATCGCCTCTCGTTCTCCCACACAATTCAAAAATTGCAGAATGCCTTCCCGCAGATGCGTGTAGGCTCCGTTATACATCACGTGCCGACTGTCTTTTGTCGTGAAGAAATTATTCACGGGCGTATGCACGGGCGAAATGTCGAGTTGCCAGCCTTCCTGAAAATGATAGGCAACTGAATTCAGCACCAGCCCCGCATGGCGGCGGTCGATGCGCATCGCCTGTGAGCCAAGCCCGCGCATCTGACCGATGGTCGCGGTCGCCTTGCCAAGCGCAGCGAGCGCCGCCGTCGCGAAATCATGCGTGGCCACAGGCGAGTCGATATAGCCGGGCTGCTGAATGATTTCAACCGGACTCTCCGAATCAAAGGTCACCCCCAGCGGCGCGGTGATTTCCTCGAATATCTGCTGTTGTGTCGCTGTTCCCTGCATCCTGCCACTCGCTGATTCAAGTCTTCTGATGATGATTTCAGACTGATCTCAATCTGTTGTTCGACGGATGATAGCGAATCTGGCGCAGTGAGGCAATTTTTGTTTTGGGAAAAGACTCCGCAGAATGCGTTGAACTCACTCAGCCGTTTTGTGTTCCGGTTCCAGAATCATCCATTCGGGGAGGGAATGGATTTGCTGCGGGCGATGAGCAGTAAGACGCCGATCACAATCACCAGAACGGGTACTTCGACATCAAAGGAGAGCTGCTCGGTTTGACGCAGGACCGAGAGGCAGCTGGCGATCAGAAAGAAAGGGCCGATCACGACCGATGATTTATCGAGGCCACTGACAGCAAACGAGAGCAATCCGATAATCGCCAGACCGAGTACCCAGATCCAGTTGAGGCCGGGTACCAGCCCCAGCGTGGTGAGTAACCAGCCGCTGCCAATAGCGATAATCAGGAGTGGGAGAACCAGAGTTTTTCGATTCGACTTAGGGGCACTGATCGCTGGTGTATTCATGGAACTGACTTTCTATGTTCTGTGGATATGAAATGTTACCCGAATACCTGAGAGGCGGTGCTACACAGAAAATATCACGCGATTTTTGAAATGTTTCAGGATATTTTTCTGCCAGGTATCTCGATTTTGCATCAGAGTTGGGCTGGTTGACATGATTCCCGCTCTAACCGACAATTGATAGACTCGGCCGTTCGTCGGTTATGCGGCCTGCATCCTGTCTATCAAAATGAGGTCTATGCGTGGCGACCGACCTGCAGGAACATCTCTACCAGTATCGTTTTGCCTCGGACGTTGACCAGGGATTGATTCATCTGGCCGCCAGCGGGGGAGCCGCCGATTCGATCTCGGAAGGACCGTTCTTTGCCGGTCGTGTGAAGCATCCGCGTGACGCCGCGACCCTGTTGCTGACCCTCAGTACGATTGTCCGCACCCATTTTTTTGATGCACGACCACCTCAGATGGATCCGATTGTCACCGCCAGTCGTTCGCTGGTACGGTGGGAAGGATTCAGTGGTTGTTGTGGCGCCTACGCGCGACTCGATCTGGATGAGTGTGCGTTCGAAACCGAACAGCGCCGTTTTGGCACGACGAACGTGGACTTCAACCCTGAGATGTTGACTCATCTGGGACGCATCGGTCGTGCGGATGAGGTCCGATTGAGTATCGAAGCCGAGGCAGTGACCCTGGAACACAATCAGTCCGCAGTGATAGAAAAAAAAGTCCGGCTGCCGCGACGCTGGATTAAAGGGCTCAGCGAAGTACAGGTCTATCAGTCGCGGCTGGAACTGAAACAACGTTTTACGCCCGCATTGTTGATCCCGTTGATTCAAAGTGCGGCCCGCATAGGCGGGAGCAGTCAGCATCTCTCGATCAGTGGGGGACGGCCCCGGTTTACTACGCGGGCAGGTGCCAGCACGATTCCCGTGGGAGGGGCCAGCCGTCTGTCGGCACTGCGGACCATTCTGCCGATCGTCCGCGAAGTGAGCCTGTATGCCGACGAGCGTTCCGGCGTGCATGCCTGGGTGGGGGAGACCGACTGGTGTCGTTTCTGGCTGGTGCTGTCGCCAGCGCTGCAGCGGGGCTTTTCGGGGGAAGGACAGTTACTTGATTCGCTGGTGCATGACGACTGGCAGGAACGCGTCGATGCGATTCTGGAACTGCTGGCCGGTGCGGAAACCTCGCCGAGCGGACCTGCAGAAACCATCGACCCGGCTGAACTGGCGACGCGACTGGGTTGTACCACCAGCGCCGCCCGCGACAGTCTCGCGGCACTGGCCACCAATGGCCTGGCCGGATTTGACGCCGGCAACGGATTTTATTTTCAGCGACAGCTGCCGTTTGAAGAGAGACTGGTCACCCGGGATCAGCCCCGACTGCGCGCTGCCCGCAAACTGTTTGAACAAGGGGCGGTCCAAATGTTACCTGGTGAATCACCGGGAAACACTGACGCGGAAGTAAACAGCAACGGAACCACTTACTATGTACGTTTCCGACCAGAGGGAGAGAAGTGCACGTGCCCCTGGTTCAGCCGATACCAGGGTCAACGCGGCCCCTGTAAACACATCTTAGCGACCCGCATGACATTGGAAATGAAGCACCATGATTGAAGCGCTCCAGGATGCGATTTTGAACAAAGACCCCGACGCCGTCGTCGCCGCACTGACCGACTGGGACGAAGACCAGCGAAAAGCGGCGATTGAACCGTTTAACATTCTGATGCTGGCACTGGGCTTTGAGCGAAATGTCATTCAACCCTGTTCGCTGGGTCTGGACGACCCACTGGTCAAACAGAAACGAGAACGGGACGGAATTCAGCAAATGTTTCCGTGGCGTAAAGATCTCGATAAGAGTCTGCTCATCGATTACAAGATGTCCTACATTGCCTGGCTGGGACGCTACGCACTGGAAAGCCTGGAGGGCTGTATTCGCTTTCCCACCGTTCCCGATCACGAAGCATGGGCAGCCCGGATCCTGGCCGACCGACAGCCTCCCTGGTGGGATGAATGGTATGCCAGCGTGACCAGCAAAGATCGGTCTCATCGAGAAATACCACCGGGGTACTGGTCACAATTGTATGAACAAAAACTCGTTTCTGCTGATGATTTTCCGGCTGTGATCAATGAGTTCCAGATCGGTTTAAAGGATGCCATGGAGGCGGCGCCGGAGGCCACGAAGCTGGTCCTGCAGGAGATTCCCGCCTGTCGTGAACTCGTTTACTCGATCCCGGACCAGGAATATCAATTGCTCGAACCCAAGCCCTGGGTGCCTGTCATTGAATGCCTGTACCAGGAGAACCTGCTCGACGGCAAACGACTGCTGGAATCCCTGCTCAAAGCGTTGCAGGGACCGTTAAACAAGACGGAGCGAAACGGCTGTCTGATTCTAATGCAGGCGGCAAAAGCGAAGTCGGAAACACTGGCAGAACTGCAGACAGAGTGGACGGGGCTGTTATCGGACAGTCAGGCGGTGGTCGCGGGATTTGCCGTTGAGCAGTTGAAGCAACTCGAAAAAGCAGACCTGCTTGATGCCCGGGAAGCAGTCACCGCCCTACCCGGTATTTTCAGTCATAAACCGAAAAAACATGCAAAGACGGCGGTCGACCTGCTGGCCCGGATTGCCGCCGACCCCGCTCACCGACGAGAGGCAGTTGAAGCGGCGGCGGTTGCGCTGATGCATCCGAATAAAGATATTCAGAAAGCGGCTCTGGAACTGCAGGAAAAACATCTACAGGTCGATGATGAGGCGGCGTTCAAGACGATTGAATTGCATCTGGAAACGATCGCCCCCACGTTAAGAGAAAAAGCGGCAGCGCTGCTGCAGACAGAAAGCCAGGCTCAAACAGAATCAGCGGCAGACCAGTCAGCGACCACTCCCGCCGATTCCACGTTCACGGATTTGAGTCTCCTGGAAACCAGAGCATCCACAATTCCAAAACCAGTCAAGGAACTGTTCCGCGTGGACGAAGCGATAACGGCAGCCCAGGAGGGACACGCGGATCTCAGTTGCCGCTGGTCTCAACAGAGTGTTCCGGTACTGACGACCGCAGCTCCCTTACAGCCAATTGAAACGGTCGAGGAACTGATTGAAGTCACCTCTGCGGCCGTCGAGCGACTTGAAGATCCGGATACGGCGGAGCGGATTATCAGCGGAATCCTGCGTTTGTACAACGAACGACCGAATGGATTCAAGACGATGACCAGTTCGCTGGCCAAGCGGGCCTGTGCGTCGATAGACAGTCGTCCGCAACGCGGGCTCACGGGTGGTTATCACGGCACTGCCTTCTCGCTGTTAATCGGGGCGTGGCTGGAACGTAAGCCGGATGAGGATGACTATCTCTTTCTGGACACGCCACTGCAGCGCTTTTTGAATCGGCTCAATCAGCGCATCCGTGCGAAAACCGCGTATCCGCTGATTTCGTCCGCCACACACGCGGGAGGTTGGCTCGATCCGCGCGTCTGGGTGGAACGTCTGAAAGCCGCACAGGAACAACAGCTGGAGGTACTGGAGACGGACCTGGAACGCAGCTGTCTGCGCCTGGCACCCGAACATCGGACGGCTGCCCTGGAAGCGGCCCGGGAACTCAAGGCCCCTTACCAGGCGCTGGCGATGACCGCACTGGGTGGCGACGGCTCCATTGATCCGGCTCTGCCTCCGGTCGTCTGGATTGCCGCCCTCCGTGCTCGGGATGCGTGGGGAGATGTGTCAAAATTACTGGCACCAGAGGAGCGGGTGATAATAACAGAAACGATTGCGAAACTGCCCGATGTGATCTTTCCCTGTGATTATGAATGGACCGCTGGGGAACGGCTGGCTGACAGCAGCATGCAGCAGGATGTGATCCGCGCCTGGCCAACTCAGGGAGAAGCGCAGCTGGAAACAAAACAGCATCAAAACACGATGAAACAGTTGCTGGAAGCCCTGGAACGGGATGAGGATCCGGCTGAGGCACTCAAAAATATCACCGCACAGAAGAACAAAACCACCACGAGCTTTCGTTTTCTGCCTGCCGAATTACATCATCTGAGGCCCACCCTGGCGCCGCCGTTTCTGTACCCCTATCTGGAAAATCAGTGGCCGATGAAACTCGACTGGTACTGGTGCCTGGCGACCAAAGCCCTGGCCCTTCGGGTGGAGAGTGGATCTTCTGTTGATACGCCCTTCGGCCAGTTTCTGTTACCCCTGTTTGAACTGGATCGCCCCCTGACACTGATGGCAGCCCGCGCACTGTGGATTGCCACCGTCAGCAAGGATGGCAGTGCCCGTTCGATGGCGACTGAGGTCTGGATCGCCCTGTCGGACAGCGATCGGCTCGATCTGGATCTCCTGACCCGCGCATTGACCGAGGTGATGGCCGGAGGCTGGGTGAAACTGAACCGGGCCAGTGAAGTGCTGGCGGAAGTCGCCGCAGTCTCTCCGGCCCACGCACTGTGCATCGCCCCGGTCCTGGAAGCGGTGCTCATTTCATTGGATCCCTTCCCTCGCAATGTAGCGGTGCTGCTGGAGCCGCTGGATGAAATGAATGAACTGCTGGGTCGGGCGGTCTCTCCCGAACTGAAGACACGGTTGGAGCCCATCAAAAGTGGGAAAGCGAAACCACTGGCGAAATCGTTACTCAGCCGCGCTGATTTCATCACGCCGGCGTGTCAGGCTGCGGTGAGCAGACTACTGCAGGCACGCCTCGAACGGGCCGAGCGGGTTGCGGCGGCGGAGTTTTGAACTGCTACCAGAAAACCCACAAGCGTATCCGTTCTTTAATTGGAATTCGTGGACTTACTTCTGTCTTGTTGAACAGATTCTGTGAAGCGCCATTGATCATCGTCAGGAGGATTGGTAGATCGTTTTTTCTTTCATCACGAACTGTCACAAACAGGGAAGCGAATCGTGCCTGAACTCGATTCTGGCTTTGCCGAAGGCGGCGTTCCATTTTTGTTCCCAGTATTCATCGCTGCAATCTGCGTAGATGTCCTGGTGAGTGCGAAGTACATGCCCCTGTTCGCCGTTACTCAGCAGGAGCAGGTCTGCCGAATCCCGACAGAGCAACCCCAAACACAGCTCGACCAGTTTGTCCATGCCAACAGACTGAGCTTCACCTTTGTCGATCCGACATAAAATATGGATTCGCGTATCAATGCCATAAATTCGGTCGATGAGATCCCTGCTGGTTGTGTTCTGTAAAAGGACAGTACACTGCAGCCCTACATCAGCGCAGGTCCCACGCTGATTTGCATAACGCTTCATCTGAAACGTAGACTCCAACCAGCGCAGTAAGTCCTCTGGATGATCTTCCGTGTCCAATGCGAACGAGTAATCCAGAGACATATGAAGAAACCTGATTCGTGAAGCAGGCAAACCCATGTGCCTGCCTGACTGGAGTTTTACTTTTTTAGCTCGACGTTGCTCACGCCTTCGCGGCCGGGATCGAAAATATTATTTGAAAAATGAATGTTGGTCGCTTTGCGGTCGACGCGGACAGCGTAGACGTAGCGTGGCTGCTGGTTCTTTTTCGTGGCTTCAAAGCGGCCCGAATTCTGCACAATGTTTCCCTGAAGGATCACATCGGCGAGCGGCGTGTTCTCCGGTTTTTGACCGGAGTCGAGCAAAATCGGATTCCCATTGTCGCCCCAGATCCAGTGGGCGTTCCCAAAGCCGAATTCGGAAATGATGTTGTTGGCAATGATCGAGCCGCCGTCGCTGTTATCACTTTTGGCGGGCTGGTCTTTCGCGGCTGCTTGAGCCGCATACGAAGCGGCCCCAGGCATCAGGCCGATGCTCCAGAGGTCGTTTTTGATGAACTGATTGCCGATAATGGCGATGTGCCGCGAACCGTGCATGGCTTTCATGCCGACGAAACAGTTGGAAACGATATTCTGCGACACGATCACATGGTCAGAATGCAGGTCGATGCCCTGGGCACCGTTTTCGATCGTGTTACCCAGAATCTGCGTTCGATCACTGGCGGCGGGTGAAGTCACGATAATGGCTGAGCCCTGATGCCAGTTCTTGACCGATTCCTGTTCCCAGGTCTGTTGGCTCGTTAACGCCCCTTTTGTGTCGTTCTTTTTGACAAATTGCCCGAGTTGATATTTTTCCTGCACTTCGGGTGTGGGCAAGAGTTCCTGTTCGGTGATGCGGTTGCCTTGAATCAGTGTGCCGGTACTCGCGTTGACGACGATGCCGCTGCCGTCGATACAGTGAAAGGCGTAGCCCCAGTCGGGCGAGGCAGTGCGATCGTCGACGGCGATGCGCATGTAATTCGTAATCGTACAATTTCGGATCGTCGCATTTTTACAATTCAGCAGATAAAATACGCCGGAGCGGGTGCGGTGATTTTTGACCGTCACATTATCCAGGACCAGATCCTGGCAGTCCCGCGCGTTGACGGCTTCAATGGCGGTCGACTGTTTCCCTTCGGGCCGCGTCAACACAATGTCCCGAAACTGCACACCCGCGCGATGTTCGATTTCGATAAACGGGGCTTCAGGATTGGTTTGGATAATCCGCCCCGGTCCATACAGGCCGCTCCCATCGCTGCGAATAACGAGTTTCTCCGAGATCTCATAATCACCGGCGGGTAGAAACAGCATCCGCCCCGGCTGCGCGTCGAGGGTTTCCTGGATCGTCTGGTTAGAGGTGACAATCGGAAACGCCTGTTTGGCTTGTTGCGCTATGCTGGTAGCCGGGAGGGAGAGGAAAAGTATCAGTAGGAACAACAGAGTCGAGCGCATGAGATTGTCCTGAGCTTCCGGTATAATTTCTGAAAAGACATTAAACTACATCGCGGTATCTGATCTCTTCAGGATAACCGAATTTGTCTGTCCGTAAAGCGTCCTTTGATTGTTCTTTGTTTGACAGGAACGATTTCGCCAGGTAATGTGCCTCGATTTGTTCGGCTGTACTGATCTGGTGATCTGGCTCCCGGCGGTCAGGCACATAGGGCTGCCTCTAGAAACTAACTGTGGATATCAACGCGTTTTCCCGTTCACTGTTGGCAAGCCAACAGTGCCACACAGTCGTTATTCGTTCTGTTTCAGAGCATCGACGAGGGTGTTAATGTCCATCGGGGTCAGGCGAATCGAGGTTTTTTCCAGCATGCTGCGGAAATGTTCGCGGCCGCTTTGATCACTGGGAAAACCGATGTTCGTGCCTTCCTCGTCATTGGAAGTGACCAGCACTTTGCCGTCCTGGTCTAAGATGGCCCACCAGGGGATGCCGCCCTGGGCTCCGGCGCGCATGGTTTTCATCATCTCAAAGGCACCCGTCCAGCGATAATCGATCTTGATCCAGAGATAGTCGCGTTCCCATAGATCGCGTTCCCTGACCAGAAAACGGGAGAGCAGTCGGCAAGGGCCGCACCAGGTCGCGGTCTCCTGAATGATGATGCGTTTGTTTTCTTTCTTCGCTTGTTTGAGCGCAGTCGCGAGCAGCTCTTGCGCATCGAGTGTCGGTACAGTGTGTGCTTTCAATAACGCGAGAATTTTCTCCTTGTTGATCTTGCCGTCTGTTGAAAGGGAACTGACATCGGTGTTCACGATGGGTTTGCCCTGTTCGTCGGTGATGACCAGAGAGAAGTCGGCAGGGTTCCCGTCGAGATTGACTCCCAGCGTTTTTGCCAGTTTCTGCGCGGCATCGCGTTTGTCGGCAGAGATGTCGACGGCCATCACGAGGAACGAATAGAGCTCCTTACGAACGTCCTGATCCTGATAACGCAGGGTCATGAATTGCTTGACGGCTTTGCTTTTGGGGTCACCAAATAGAATCAGCAGATGCTGCATGGTGATTTTTGCATCCTGTGTACCGCGCTGGAAGCGTTCGAGGGGCGTGCCTTCTACGCTAAATGCTTTGGCAATACGTTCTTCCAGTGTCGGTGGTTTATACGGTTTGGGGGGAGGTTTGACTTCCAGAACGCCGAGGTCAACCGGCTGACTGTCTTCCACTTTGACCGTTTCAACAGTCCGCCAGCTGATTCTACTGGGTTGGTCTTTCGGGCGATTCACGAGATTGATGTCGTATTTCTGTCCCAGCACTAGATTGACGATTTCAAATCGCCCCTCTTTGTCTGTAGTGGTTTTCCCGCCGAAGCTGGTTCGCCAGGGGGCGTTATTATTGCCAAGATGCACTTTGACGCCGTAGCTGATTTCACGCTCCTGCATCGGTTGTTGTGTTTTCGCATCGACGAGCTGGCCGGAAGCAGTTCCTAGCGGACGAAGCGATACCGTGACGGTTTTATCATCGGGGCCGATTTCAAAGACACCCGCCAGTTTTTTATCCTGACTGCGCGCGTAAATCACGGTGCGATGCAGTTCGCGTTCGACTTTAAACTTGCCTGATTTGTCTGTTGTTGCCTTCATATCGCCCCCTGCCAGGCTGGCGCGATAGATTCCGGTGACCTCAGCATCCGGAACCGATTGAGGCGGGTCACCTGCGAGGATGCTTCCTTCCAGAATTCCTTTCTCCGGTCGGACGGCATGGAAGTTAAATTCCTTTTCCGATTCGCCGGCGATTTCAAATTTTTGAACTTTGTTTGTTCTTTGAACAGCGATCTGTGCGGGGCCACGAATATCAAACTTGCCATCACCGACGAACAATTCGAATTTTCCGTCTTCATCTGTCGAAGTACTATGCACAATAATCGGCTGCACCCATTTATTCTTGTTTTCCGGATTAGGCAGTTTCACCCCCTGCATATTGTTAGCGTCCTGTCCATATTGATAGACGTGAATTCGCTGCCCTTTCACTGGATCGTGCTGGGAGCCGACCGTCACGCGACCATAGATGCGGGTTGCAGGGCGGAGCTGGAAATCCAGGTTTTCGATCGGCTTGCCTGGCCAGAGCGCAAATCCGGTGTGGGGAGTGGATGCCCATTCTCCGTTATTCACAACGACGAGGTAAACCTGATTGGGAGCCGCCTTGATGACATAACGGCCTTGCTCATCAGTGTGCGCCGATTTTCGAAATGAGTCAAACTGATACCCTTCACCAGAGGCGGAGACAGAAATTCCTTTGGCCGGTGAACCATCGGGGAGTGTTATTCGCCCTGAAATCGGGACCAGCTTTTCCAGTTTGATCGTCAACGTGCCATCACCGGTTTTCGGATCATAGTTACCCCGTTGAAGCACGTGTTCTTTATCTCGAGGCCAGATCGTGAGCGGTAATTTTTGCCAGCCGGGTATCCACTGAAAGACGACCGTGCCTTCTGCATCCGTTGTTTGTTCCACCAGACTGGTGAAAAATGACAAGTTCAGATCCTGTGTTTGATCCGGCTTTTGTAATAGCCAGGGATAGACTTTCACACCGGCGATCGGTGTACCGTCCGTTTCTTTCAGCTGAACTTTCAGTGGTTGGGCTCCCTCCAGTTTCAATTGAACGGGATGATCGGGGAACGCGGGCGGCCTGGTGATTTTGTCTCCGGACTGACCACGGGGTAAGACGTAAGCTTTGTAATCCGCACCATGCCCCTCGCTGAGCGCGAACACATATTGAATTTTCACATCGTGGGGCACGTGATAGACAACTTGACCTTTTTCATCGGTTGAGTTGGTTCCCCAAACCTTATAATCGCCCATGATGCCGGTTTTGGCATCTGCGATTGGCTTAGTGTTTGCATCGACCACGTGTAGTTCCACACGCCGCGCAGGCTGTAACTGCAATCGCAGTTCATGTTGCGCATGGTCCTGATCAATATTGCGTCGCAGAATCCGACGTTGTGCAAGCTTCTGTCCTGTATCTGTGATCGCCTGAATCATCTGTCTATACACGTTCTTTTTTGCTGCGCTAAATGTGAACCGCCCCTGCTTGTCAGTTTTGGTTTCGGCTCGACCCTGTTCCGGATACTGCCATTCGACGAAGACCGTGACTCCCTGGGCCGGTTTATCCTGTTCATCGACCACGATACCGCTCAAGGTTACCTTGTCTGTAACTTGCTGTTTTGCATTCTTCTGTGAGGCAGGTTCAGCCGCGGTTGCCATGAGAGGGAGCGACAGGATCACGAGCAAAAATGCATTCCGGCGCAGGGGCGAAAGGACGTACTTCATAGTATCTGCTTTCAGATGATAAGAAAGTTTCGCTTGAGCCGTGTGCCCGCCGGCAAGCTGTTTCAGAAATTGAGATCTCGAACAGATCGGATTCAGAAAAACGGAATCTGGCTTTATGATACCTGCTGGAAATTTGAATTCATTAAAAAAACGCTCTCTTTTGAGCATTCAGATGCAAAAACGCCTGATTACTACAGTGGTTGTGGGCAGGTGCCGGATCTGTGTTTCACCTGCAGCCATGCTTTGCGGAAGCCCCAGATGGTGATCAGAGCGACGATGCTGAGCCCGGTGAAATCGGATTCGAGATCTTTCAGGAAATCCATCAGGAGGAAAAACGCGGTCAGTCCAATGACCAGCGCGAGCTTGTGACGATCGTCCCAGGTGGTTGCGTTGCCGGACCAGCGCATGATGATCCAGAATGTGAGCGCATCCAGCAGAGCGACAAAGACAAACACTGCCGGCCAGGCGGGGAGCCAGGCAGGATTCAGTTCCGGCAGTACGAACACGCTCACAAACACCAGCGTCATATTCACGGCGGCAATCAAAGCATACCAGAGGGGACGGACTGATTTTCCTGCACGTTGTGGAAAGACTTGCGCCGGCAGCCGCCAGGCAGCGTAGACCAGCCCCGCGATTGCCAGCCAGGAAAATGTAAAACCAACTAGCGGTGGCATGTAAGGATTGAGAAGCATCAGCGCCGGCATCCAGAGCGCTAATCCGACACCACAGGCGATGAGCCCGCGATTGCTGACCCACGTTTCGTTTCGCCGATCAGCATAAATAATTTCGGCCAGGACCACGCTGCAAAGAATGCTGATGGTCAAGTGAAAATGAATCAGGACTTCGGCATAAATCCAGGTCACCCCCTGCCAATAGGAGTAGTCGCGGAGCGCGCCCAGCTCGGCCCATTCGGGGTCCCAGAACGAGCGGGCGACTATCGCCTCTTCATAAATCCCAAACGCAATTCCCAACAGCACCAGTGCAAACCAACCTTTACCCCAGCGCACCACCAGTTCCCGACAGAGAACAGCGCCACAACCATAAGGGAGCGCTGACAGAATAAAATTCAGCGGGTTGATGAACTGAAACAGTGTCTGATGCCCTGAAATCAGTTCGCCGAACAGCGGGCCCAGCAGTAACAAAGCAATTCCTGGCGGCAGATGTTTCATCCGTTCGTTGTTTCCGGGTTTGAGGCTTGTCTATTGATTTCATTCTGATGGTCGACGCGTTTTCGATCACTGTTGGCAAGCCAACAGTGCCACCCAACGCCAGCCAATAGCGCCACCCACTCAGACCATTTTTAAGTTTTCTCCGTTACTTTTTGCTCGCTGCGCTTGGTCCGAATTGCATTCGGGCTTACCCATTGATCTCTCTGTCTTGTAATGAATTCTCATCTCCCATTGCATTTGAATTATTCTAATGACTGAAAGAACCTGGTTGCCTGTTTAAATATTTTCTGGTCTAAACTCCGGCTGGAGCGACTGTCGTAAGTATACCGGGCTGCGCTCCCTTGCGGAATCAGAAAAACTCCAAACGAGGAGATCCACACTTCGTATTCTGGATTGCAAAGCGACGTGAGCACGACCATGTCGCCGCAAGCGGGGACATCCCGATCCGATCGTGCCTGGTACTTTAATTGCTTCAATTGAGTTACCAATGCCTGGATCGCTTGATTGACGTCGATGGTAGTGGGCGGAGGCATCACTTCCGAAGGATGATTACAGCGTTCCACTTGAATTTGACAACCATCCTGCAGGAATGAGTCCAGCAAGGCGTTGGTAGATGCGGTTTGTGCACGGGCTTCCTGTATGATCTGATAAACCGCGAAGGTGCCAATCAGGCCCAGCAAGGCCAGCGTGGACCAGATCCATTTTTTCTTGTTGAATGGTTTCATTTTTTGCTACCACGAAAAACACGAAAGGCACGTACATTTTTTCTGAACTAAAATACTGAACCATCAATCATTCAAATAATTTGTCAACTCACTTCAGAAAATTTGCAAGAGGATTTATGGGGCTGCCGCTTGATTTTATTGTGACTGTGAACACGTTTTCGATCACTGTTGGGCAAGCCAACAGTGCCACCCAATACCAGCCAATAGTGGCACCCAACAGTGTCACCCAACATTGCCACTCACTCAGGGTAATCAGTGTGTTTTCTCTGTCACTTTCCGCTCAAATTATATTCGGGCCTATCCCTGTTTTTGACTTGGGTCACTTACCATTGTTCATCTGCGGTCAGGTTGATCATATCGGGTAGAATGCGTGGGTTCAAATTATTTCTGCGGTGAGAGCACGAAACTGTCTCCTGATGTTGATAACCACTTCAACAATCACAGCGGCTGGTGTCGAGCTGCTCAGTTTTTTAACAGGACCTTCGTCATGAGTGATTTTGGGGGGTTATGCAAGACTGTTTTTCCAGCTAGTTGCATCTTCGCGAGCGGCGTGGGAACGTCAAGACCTGAAGTGTGTCGCACGTTGGTCCGCTCTGAACAGCGCCTGGCGCAAGGTTGTCGGCGTTGTGTCAAAAGTTGGTCGTATTTGTCGCACTTTGTCGCACAATTTGAGACACCCCGATGCGCCGATTTCTCTAAATGTGTCTGAAACCAGCGGGTTTTATGGGGAGCAGAATCACAGGGAGCGAGGGATTCAGTATGAAATCGGTGCTCACTCGCGCGCGACGCATGCAACGCATCATCGGGCGAAGCGCGTTGCAGTCAAGGTTGATTTTTTCATCACCATAACAGGGCGCAGTGAACGTTCTCGAATGCAGCAGGAGGGCCGCTGTGCAGTGTGAGTAGGATAAAAAAACAGAGCCACTCCCTGCAAAAAAGGGGTGGCTCTGCCTTCATCAGTACCGTTTATCACGAAACGAAATTCGCTATGAACGTCCGTTTTATTTTTCGAATGAAGCCTGATTCAACTTGGAAGGAGCTGGTGGCACTGCAGGCGAAGCTGCTTCGGGTTGAGGGGTGGCTTCTGGCTGTGGTGTTCCCGGGTTTCCTGTGGAGTAATACACGGGGCCACCGTGGTATTGACTGCGACAGTGTTTGCAGCCATGTCCTCTACAGGAGCGGCAATCACGGGTGTGGTACATACTTGGATCTGGTGGCGGAGGAATCATTCCGGCACGTGGTTGCCAGGTTGGTACGCTCTGATAATAGAACCCGAGTTGCGTGGTATCGGTGGGCATATAAATCTGCGGGTAATTGGCCGCACCTCTGGGAGCCGGTCGTCCCATGTATTGATTCGAGTAATACCGCTGATATTGCACGGGAGTTCTTTGAATCATCTGTGCTGACGGCGGGCACCATCCATGACCGGGCGAAGTGTGGCATTTTCTTAAGAAAGCCAATCCTTCGCGCGAATTATAATTTCGATAGACGCCATCGCCGTCATACCGATTTGAATAGCCGGGAGGACAGTTATAGGCATATCCACCGCCGCGAACGTGGTATTCGACTTGCTGGATGTCGCCTTGTGTCTCTTCAGCGCTGGCATCCGAAACAGTGTGAGCCATGACGCCCGTCACTGCCAGAATTGCAAGCATATGCACGTTGAAAATTCTCATATCAATCTTCCTGGACCCGATTGAGGATTATAAGTTTTAAATTATTGAACAATGCGACTGACCGGAGTCAAACGGCTTGAAGGAACGCCCCAACCGTAGTTGTAGGTATGACGTACATTCGGAGCCAGTGGAACGGCAATCGGAACACCATAACCCTGTGCGCCATAGAGCTGTCCGTCGCGAGGATCGAACCGATAGGGATCAACGGCGTAAGTCATTTTGTAATGTCCGAACGGAGCACAGCCTTTGCCACCACATCCCGTGGGGATGAAGTAACCAAGTTTGCAACGCAAGAATTCGCGTAAGGAACCCCGTTTTCCGATCCCGGCGGAAGTCCGACAGCTGGGGCAACCGCCGCCTGTGTAGGAAGGACCATTCGAGTACGAATAAACGTGGTTCTGTTTGCAGCCACATTTATCATTGATGTAACCGACCTGTTTAATGGGCGCGCCGGCTTTCTGGCTTATTTTCAGGCTACCGGGTTCACCTGCCTGCAGGTTTTGCGCTGACAGGACAGTGCAGATGCCTGCGACTGCGATGAAGCCCGCTATTTTATAAGTAAAATTGTGCATGTTATTTTTCCTGATCGTATCTCTGAGTGAATTCACGACTCAGTCTGATAAACGTTTTCTGGTTTCAACGGCTTTTCCCGGAAAGCCATTACTTGATATGGGGAGGAATGAACCGAGGAAATAATCCGAAATCTGATTTGTATTTCACGTTGACCCGAGTGCCTTCCAGCTTCCATCGTTCATGCGAACGCATACCGAATGGAGTCCAGATCCAGCCCCCTTTGACGTTGTAGTAATAAGGGCCGTACATGGCGTTGTATTCGTGTGCGTACAACATTTCCTGCGGTGCCAGAGCCTGATTAGTGATAATCGTTCGACCGACATAATCGGGAATCCCTGGTTTGGGAGACGGATACATGGGTGCTCCCAGTTGCGGATACCCGGGCAGTACTCTCATGCCTTCGGCTGACGGCATTGGCTGAGCGGCAGCATATTGTTTATGGTGCTTGAAATGATGTCCGTTGATGTAGCTGATGGGCCGCGCCTGCTGGGCGTTCTCAAAGCGAGCAGGAGCCGAGGTAATAATTCTTGGCTGGTTGCTAACCTGTTGAATATAACCATGACCCGGATTGCGACGCCCGAGTTTGGGACGTTGTGCAAATGAGCTGCGTCTGGACGGAACAGGAGCGGTTTCCTGCTCATGACCGACCTGCTGCACGTTGGCTCGTTTTGATGTTGAACGGGTCAACTTTCGTTTGAACCAGCTGATCGGATTATACTTTGATGTTTTTGAGTGGCTTTCCTGCTGGACAACTGCATTTTGGACGGCACCTGGTTCGGCAGCCTTAATCGCCGGCGCCATCAGTAAAAATGCCGGTAACAGCCCGGTAAGCAGGGTTACCTTCAGACTCGCACGAGCCATAACAATCCCTCCCTGGATTTGATTGTGGGTTATCCACCAATGTGACTGTGGCAGAGGGTCATCCAACCCTCGTCAGTCAACTTTAATGATCAATTGTCTTCTGTCAGAACCTGTGACGGCTCACAAACGAGGCAAAGTCACTTCACAAAAACCGAAAATCTCGAAATTTGACTTTCCAGAGCTACGGTCGATTTTGTATGTTTCAATCGCCAGACAGCGACCCTCTTAAAATGAAAGCCACTAGTTCAAATTTCGGCTGGCAGGAATCGTCGGAATGAGTCATTTTGTAACTACAATGACGATTCGTCCTATTTTCCCGAATTATTGTCTATTTAACGGGTTACGAGTGGCCTCATCTGTTAAATAACCGCTTCAACAGATATAATCGACAATGTCCACACAAGCAGAAAAAGCAGCACATTTTCCTTAAACTACCAGACGAAATTACCCGAATTCTGAACTATAACCATTCAATTTCATGGCTACTGACGGACAGTCCCTTGTCGTCAATCAAGCCGCACTAGAGATAGATTTTTTGGAGAGACCCTTGGCTAAGCGAAAATCAGCCAATAAAGGCAAAGCCAGCAATACAAATGGGCAAGCAGTCAGTGAAACCGATCGTATTGAATACGTTCCGATCAGCGAAGAAACGCGAAGACGTTACCTTAACTATGCCATGTCGGTCATCACATCTCGTGCCCTGCCCGACGTCAGAGACGGCCTCAAGCCGGTACAGCGGCGTATATTATATGTGATGTATCACGACCTGCGTTTAATGGCCAACGCCAAACCACGTAAGTGTGCGAAAATTTGCGGGGATACCACGGGTAATTACCATCCGCACGGCGATGCTTCCGTCTATGATGCGCTAGTCCGACTGGCCCAGGACTTTAACTTGAGAAGCCCGCTGATTAATGGTCAGGGGAATTTCGGTTCGATCATGGGTCTCCCCGCTGCGGCAGCCCGGTATACAGAAGCGCGGCTGACCGGGATCGCCGAGCATCTGATGAATGAGCTGCGCTACCACACCGTGGAAATGCGGCCTAATTATGATGGAACCCGCGATGAGCCTGTCGTTCTGCCGGCCCGGTTTCCGAACCTGCTGGTGAATGGAGTTCACGGGATTGCCGTCGGGATGGCGACGAATATTCCTCCTCATAATCTGGGTGAGGTCATCAAAGCCTGTACCCATCTGATTCACAACGAAGACGCGACCGTCGCCCAATTAATGAAATACATTAAAGGCCCGGACTTCCCGCTGGGAGGCCGAATTGTGACGGACAAGCGGTCTCTGACAGCCGTGTATAAGGAAGGCCGTGGCCCGATTAAAGTTCGGGGAGAATGGAAACCCGAGACCGATAAGCGAACAAAAGGAGTGAAGCGGCTGATTGTACATTCGGTCCCTTACGGGGTCGAAACAGGATCGCTGCTGTCGGAAATTGGTGGCATTGTCGAATCGCGAAAACTGCCCCAATTGGTTGATGTCGCGGATGAGACCGATGAGAAAAATGGGCTCAAAATTGTTCTGGAAATCAAGCCAGACGCCGACCCTGAAACCGTAATGGCCTTCTTGTATAAGCATACACACCTGGAGCAGAACTTCTCAGTCAACCTGACCTGCCTGGTCCCCGATGAATCGGACGTAATGGTTCCGCAGCGCTGTGATTTGCGAGAACTGCTGCAATACTTCCTGGATTTTCGATTCATTTCGGTCCGTCGCCGGTTTGAATATCAACTGGAACTGCTCGAACGGCGGATTCATATCCTCGAAGGTTTTGCGATTATCTTTAATGACCTGGATAAGGCGCTGAAGTTAATTCGTGCCAGTAGCGGGAAACAGGATGCCGCCAAGAAATTGATGGCCAACTTCCCGCTGGATGAAATTCAGACGATGGCGATTCTTGAGCTACAGCTGTATCGCATTTCGAAACTGGAAATTAATACGATTCGCGAAGAGCTGGAAGAAAAACAGGCAGAAGCAAATCGCATCCGTCGCATTCTGGCATCCGACAAACGCCTCTGGAAAGTGGTGGAAAAAGAGCTGACCGAACTGGCGGCTGAATTCCCCGAGAAGCGCCAGACGAAGCTTGGTTCCTCAGATGAAATAACCGAATTCGACCCACAGGCTTATATTGTTCGCGAAAATACCAACGTGGTCGTAACCCGAGAGGGCTGGATCAAACGTGTGGGCCGCTTGAAAACCAAAGGGGAAACCCGGGAGCTCGACAAAACCCGTACGCGTGAAGGAGACAGCGTCTTAGACGTGGCGGCGGGAAGCACGCTCGACCATGTTGTCTTTTTCTCAAGTGATGGGGTGGCATATACGCTGCCGATCGAGCAGGTGCCTGTCTCCTCCGGATATGGTGAACCACTTTCCAAGCATGCCCGGATGGGTGATGGGGCACAGCTGGTGGCCGCCATTACAACGGACAGCCGCTTCACCCCCGAAGACAAAGCAACTCGCAAAAAACCGATCCCCACGCCTCATGTGTTAATCGTGACGGAAAAAGGGCAGATCATGCGAATCTCCTTCAGTCTATTCCGCACTGCGTCTACCAAAGCAGGCCGTAAATACTGTCGTCTGGGGAAAGATGATCGTGTCGTCTATGCTGGCCTGGTCGAAGATGCCGAAACGATGTTCATCGCCACAAAAGACGCCCGCGTTTTGCATTGTGAAATTGAAGAGGCGGCTCTGCTTTCGAATCCCGGTAAAGGGGTCAAAGGAATCAAGCTGGAAAAAGGGGATCAGGTCATGGGAGCGTTGCAATTGACGCGTCCGAGTGACTGTCTGCGGGTGATTAACACAGCCGGTAAGAAAATGACCTTTGGGCAAATGAAATACGGCGTAACGTCTCGTGGCGGGAAAGGGGTTAAAACCAGTCAGAGAAGTGGCTTTGCCGAAATTCTGTATCCACCGATTGAAGTAGTGGACTGGGACGAACTGGGAGAGGATTAAGGTGAGACTGATCGTATCTCAACTTCCCGCGCTCATTACAGTCACATATAATTAAGTTACATTTCAGTTCGACGCTTATTTAGAGAAATTCATCACAACGATTATGGCAACTGCAGCAAAATCTTCTAACGCAAAAAAATACTCCGCCAAAGACATCGAAGTCCTGGAAGGACTGGAAGCCGTCCGCAGACGCCCCTCCATGTATATTGGGGGAGTTGATATCCGCGGCCTGCATCATCTGCTCTGGGAAGTCGTTGATAACTCGGTCGATGAATATCTGGCGAAGGAAGCCGATACGATTGTCGTCACCCTGCATAAAGATGGTGCCTCGTGCAGTGTGAAAGATAACGGACGCGGGATTCCCGTTGACAAACATCCCAAAACCAAAAAGTCGGCGTTGGAACTGATCCTGACCACCCTGCATGCCGGGGGAAAGTTTTCCGATAAAAACTACGCACGCAGTGGCGGTTTGCACGGTGTTGGTTCTTCTGTCGTCAATGCGCTTTCTTCGGAGATGGTTGCCACCGTGGTCCGCGACGGGCATCAATATGTGCAGCGTTACAAAAAAGGCCGTCCCACGACGCCCGTAAAAAAGGTAAAACCGTTCCGCGGACACGGCACCGAAATTTACTTCCGCCCGGACGACGATATTTTCCGGCGGGTCCACTTCAATGCCGATACGATTCGCCAGCATCTGGAAGACGTGGCGTTTATTCATGGCGGGTTGAAGATCACGTTTCGGGATGAGGTCAAAAAAGAGACACACGAACTGTCTCACCCGGAAGGGATTCGTGGTTACCTGGAAAAACTGACACAGGAACAACAGAAAAAACCGGTTCACGAACAACTGTTTTTCGCAGAGAAGGAAGATAAGAATATCCGCGTTGAGATGGTCATGCGCTGGACCGATGCGACCGATGAGCAGGTTCGCAGTTATGTGAACGGGATTCGGACTCATGCCGGGGGAACCCACGAAAGTGGTCTGCGTTCCGGAATTGCCAAGGCCGTCAAAAATTATATGGACGTGCATAACATCAAGCACAAAGGCCTTTCGATTTCCACAGACGATATCCGCGAAGGCGTATTGTGTCTGATTTCGGTATTTCATAACGACCCCATGTTCCAGGGGCAGACCAAAGAAAAGCTGAATAACCCCGAAGTCAGCAGCTTTGTGGAAGGCATTGTGCGTCCGCTGTTGGAAACCTGGTTGAATAACAACCCGAGCATCGCCGATGCGGTGGTCGGCCGGATTGTATTAGCGGCACGTGCCCGGGCGGCCAGTCGCGATGCGCAAAAAGAAGTCCGCCGCAAAACGGTCACGAACCGAAAATCAACCCTGCCAGGCAAGCTGCTGGATTGTCGTTCTAACAAGCCGGAAGAATCCGAATTGTTTCTGGTGGAAGGTTTATCAGCCGGCGGAACCGCGGCAATGGGGCGCGACAGCCGTATTCAAGCGGTGTTACCGCTACGCGGAAAAGTGCTGAATACTGAATCGCTGGCGATTTCCAAAATCATGGGGAATCAGGAAATCAAGGACCTGGTGGAGACACTGGGAACAGGCATCGGCCCCAACTTTGAGATCATGAATCTGCGTTACAACCGGATCATCCTGCTGATGGATGCCGACAGTGACGGCTATCACATCAGCACGTTACTGCTCACGTTTTTCTTCCGGCATATGCGGGAACTGATTCGTCAGGGGAAACTCTTTCTGGCACAGCCCCCTTTGTATTGCATTAAGGTCGGCAACGAAAAACATTATGCACAGGACGATGTTCAGAAAGAAGAAATCGTGGAATCTCTGGGGGCCAATCGCAAGTTTGAAATTGGTCGCTTCAAAGGTCTGGGTGAGATGACCGCCAGTGAGTTGAAAGAAACGACGCTGGACCCCAAACACCGTGTGCTGTTGAAGGTTGATATCGACAGCCAGCTGGAAGCGGATAACACGTTCGCCCAACTGTTCGGAAAAGATGCCAGCCTGCGGTACGATCTGATCATGCAGGAGGCCATCGAAGCAGACGACATCGATTACTGATTCTGTTGTTGTTTAGCCTGATGGGCTTTCATCAGTGCCTCATTCAGGTCGGGTCGGATAGTAGCTGCTTTTTTGACTAAGCTCGTGAATTCCTGCTTTGCTGCTTCCACTTTGGGTCGCGGCGTCATTCTTAAATACGTTTCCCCTGCTTCGAACAGATAATCAGCCTCGGCACGTAATTTCAAATACTGCTGCATACGGACGGGTATTTCAGGAACCACTTTGTTCCTGTTCTGCTGCCTCAGCCACCGGATGCCCGCTTTGTAGACTTCGATCACCTCTGCCTCACTCAACTTTTCAGATGGATTCTGAGCCGACGCTGAAAGTTTCCCTTTCCGACGGCGCTCATCCTTCTGATTCCTGTTTCGGTTATCGTCAGACTCGGAAAACGGATTCGCAAACCGGGACAGTGGTTCTCGCTTCAGCCAACTTTGGTCACCACCATATGATAACACCCAGATCGACAATCGGATTAAGTCTTGATCTTCCAGATCGAGCCAGTCATTCGCCTGTGTTTTCGACCAGCTTGCCCACTTTGTTTCCATCTCACGAAATTTCTTTGCCCCGTATTCCGCTATGAGCTGATGACTCAGATTGTTGTACTGCATTTCTAATTGAATATGTCGATCACAGGCTTTCAAAGCACGTCGCATGAGTGGATCATTTTTTACTTCCTGTTCCCAGAGCGATTCCAGCTTTTCCCCGGCGACGACCACTTGAGTCCAGACAGCCTCGAACTCCTGTTGCTTTTCTTTTGAGAGTTGATTTCGAGACGGAGGTAACTCGGGAACACGATCACACACGCGAACAATATGGAGAAACCCATCGAACTCGTTCGCGGCAGAGACAATATGGGGCGTCCCCATGAGGAACGTTACCGCCAGTAAGCACATCCCGGCAAGACGTCTGTATGTTCGAGTCAGCAATACAACATCCCAGATACATGACAGGGCGACGGAAGCCGTTCTGTTTATCTTCTTCATGTTCCGTTCCCTGTAGAAAGTGCCAGACGAAGAATCGGCAAACGGGCACCGCAGTATTCGGAACGCGTTTTCACCAGGGGCATTGTATGTTTGATCTTTCCGATTGACCAAGACCAATCTGCTGGGACGCGGAGATCAGTCTACGCAAAAAAAGAGGCGAATCAAACGATTCGCCTCTTTGAGTCCTATTTGTCAGCTCAAGTGCTGAGATTATTTTGCTGCTGTTTTCTCTTCTACCGCAGGCGGTACTTCCACAGCAGGTGGCACTTCTTCATTTTTCTCGACCGTTAAGTCATTTCCGACAGTCAGAGTCAACCAGCCATCTTTGGTTTCAATACCGGTAATGTTCAAGTACACGGTTCGGTTTTCCAGTTTGGCTTTGACCTGAGAATCTTCAACACGATCAGGAAATGCTTTTTCCATTTTGTTACGGACCACACCAGCGCGGGCAATTTGAGCAGCAATACGCTCAGGCCGCACAACGGGAGATGACTTGACGTCTCCGCGAGTGATGTGGATCTTGCCCCCTTCGACTTTGAAGTGCAGAGGAACCGTAATGATCTGAGTGGGCACTGCTGTTTCGCCTTTTTGTTCGAAACCGCAACGCAGGATGATATTCAGAGTATTGTCAATGATTTGAATCCGAATGGGATCTTTTTCATCGAATGCGAGAATATTCGGTCCTTTATCTGGATCAACGGGAGGTCGTTCCAGTTTGACTTTCCGATCAAAAATATCGGTAAACGATTTTTCAAATTCGGTGATCAGATCCTGATCCGAAATTTTGCGTCCTTCCAAAGCCATCCGTGAGATGCTGTTATTCATCACAGACTCGTGTAATTGAATCACGACGCTTTCATCGGAGCTAATTGTAAGTGGTGGTGAGTTGGCGGCCAATTCACCGGTGTCCATCAATCGAGTTCGAACATAAAGATGGCTGTCAGTTGACGCATAGCTGCGAGCCGACGGGAACAGGCCATTATCTCGCAGACGCTTATTGAATTTGCCACCGACTTCTTCGTTGGCACGTGTGATTCGTTCATCGACTTCGTCATCGAAGCGAGGACGAACCCGATCGCGAACACGCTGAGCGGCAATTGCTTCTGCTTCGCCGCGTAATTCTTCGGTACGACGGTAAGCCATGCTGCGTCCGAGGCTTGCCAGCAGCGGAATGCCATCCAGTTTAGTGCTGGCTCCCACGGTGGTATTGTTCGCATCGACCTGAACCCAGGCGGGCTGAGTCGTAAAAGTATCGCCGTCGAAGTTGATCTCTTTACCACCCCAGATTTGATGATGACCTGAAGTATAAATCACAGCCTGATTTGTTGTACCGGATGTTTCACTGTTAGTAATACCAGCCAGTGATAAATCAAAGCGAAGTGTAGAATCACTGGGTTTGAAATCAACGCCGACTTCTGTGGTCGTTGCCTGGTTTCCGGTGACATACGCCCCCAGAATGCAATCGACAACAGGACCTTTTTCACAGGTGCTATCGCTGATCAGGCGGTTGATGAAGTCTTCTGCCACCATGACTCGCAGGTTGTAGTTAAAGTAATTATTTCGCAGTGCGGTGGTTAACGCACCCAGTCCGCCTTCGAGTTCCTGCCGTAACATGGCATACGCTTTACGTGCTTCAAAGGCATTTTTGCTGCTTTGAGTCGCCTCGTATTCTTCCAGGTTTTCAACCAGAGCCGTTAGTTGCTTACGAACATTACCCATATTGATCTTGGCAGCACCGCCGTTTGCTTCAGCTAAGAATGCTTTAGTGGCTTTTTCCAGACCTTTGAACTGCTTCCGATTGAAGAACTTTCTCTGTTCTGCATCTTTCAAAGCACCACGCTCTTCGAATTTGCTTTTCAGCGATTTCAACAGATCAAGTAATTCAACTTCGGAGTAGCTATTTTTTAATTCTTTCTGGAGATCGTTCAACTGCAGGTAATCGACCCAGCCTTCGCCATTCTGCAGAGTGCCCAGATATTTCTTGAGTGCTTTGGTAGCAGCTGCTAGCTGATTCTGTTTTTGCTTCATCTGAGCGGCTTTGATGGCTCCCAGATCCAGATTCAGTGTTTGCAGAACTGCATCCGCAACTTCAATCCGTCGTTCGAGACGGCTGCTGTATTCGGCGAGTGCGGCTTGGCCGTCTGCTTCTTTGACTTTTGCCTGCAGTGCAGCCAGTGTCTGTTTCTGCTGAGCCAGATTCAAATCTGATTCATACAGTTTACCCAGCAGTTCAGAAACCTGATCTGCCCACTTGTCCCACTTCCCTTCCAGGCCTTCAGGAAACTCTGAAAGATCTTCAGGAACTTCAACTGGCAAAATGCCTTGTAAGCCGACATCTGCCTTTTCTGGCTTTTTGTCTTCGACAGCCATTGTCGTTGTCACTACCAACGCCAGGCTGGCAATACCTAAAACTGCTAAGCTGACCATACCAAAATATTTTTGGTTTTTTCTGGATGGATTTGGGTCCTTTAGAAGCATGTCTGATCGCACTCCGTCGACAAGGGGATTCGAAAAACGGTGTCCATCGTTTACGAGAACACAGGACAAGTCTGGCCCGCATTACAATTCGTAGTCGTGGAAACGACCGTTGTAAAATAATTTATCGTCATTTACAGGCAAGGAATGTGCGTTGAATTCAGACATCCCTCGACCATTTAACTATTCATGCATCACAATCTGCAAAACCCTGTCTATAAGCAGGTTCCGAAAATAATCTCGTCTGATGCAGATATTTTGTCAGTTTTAGTCGTGATATTTCAGGCCGAACATTCTAAGCAAACACTCCAATCTCTTATTTCGTTAAAGTCGAAACGTCGAAATTATCATTGCAAGAAATCCAGACACATCATAACACCACCTCTGCGCAGTCTAGTGGACCCACAAATTTTGTGCAATCAACCAAAGCAACTTGAGTTCGCAACATTACCAAAACACACAATTGTCCACTATTATCAAAGCTGAGTCGTATTTTTCAAGGCGCATTTCACCTCATACTCAAATTGAGGATCAATTTGCCATTGGTTCTGTTTCAAACCGGAGTGAATTATTGCTGGTTCGATTTGGAATTTCCGAGCAGGCAGCGTACATTGGTGATTTGAGCAAATTGAATCCAATTCAACGACAGAAAAGGAATTTCACTTGGATTTTCAGCAGGTCCTGACGCCTCCGCAGTATGCGGCGGTCTCACATCATCAAGGCCCCTTACTGGTCCTGGCTGGTCCCGGCTCCGGCAAAACACGTGTGATTACCCACCGGATTGCCTCGCTGATTCACGCAGGGATTCCTCAACATCAAATCTTAGGAATTACCTTCACCAACAAAGCTTCGGACGAAATGGGCGAGCGGGTCCGCCAGTTGATCCCAGATTCACGCGTGGAAATTTCGACCTTTCACAAATTCTGTGTGCGGATTCTGAGACGCTACGGAAACACCGTCGGCCTGGATAGCAACTTCTCGATTTTTGACACGACGGACCAGCATCAGTTGATTCGCTACGTTCTGAATGAATTGGATATCGATACCGTCGCCTATAATCCGTCAACCATCGCCTCCATGATCAGCCGTGCCAAGAATGACCTGATCACAGCAGAACGATTTGTCGAAGCGTTTCAGGAATCGATAGGCGATCATCTGCAGGCAGTCGCGGCACGCGTCTATCCGGTTTATCAGAAGCTGTTACTCGAATCGAATGCCGTCGACTTTGACGATCTGTTATTACACGTCGCCAGCCTCCTGAAAGGGTCACCTGAACTCCGGGCAACGCTGGATGAACGCTATCAATATATTCTCGTTGATGAATATCAGGATACGAATCTGGCACAGTATCAAATTGTAATGGGACTTTCCTTGAACACGCGTAATCTGTGCGTGACCGGCGACCCCGATCAGTCGATCTATGGCTGGCGTGGTGCAAAAATAGAAAACATCCTGCAGTTTGAACGCGATTTTCCGGACTGCAAAACCATTCGCCTGGAACAAAACTTTCGCAGCACGAAAGCCATCTTGAGAGTCGCCGACGATCTGATTTCACATAACCAGAGACGCAAACCGAAAACGCTGTTTACCGAAAATCAAGAAGGTTGTCCCGTTGAACTGCTCTGCTTCAGTGACGAACGGCAGGAAGCCAACGAGATTGCCCTCCATATTCGAAACGCCGTCGATCGAGGCGATTATGATTTTAATGACTTCGCCGTTTTCTACCGTGTGAATTCGCTTTCCCGAGAACTGGAACTGGCTCTGGCACGCCATAAAATCCCGTATCAACTGGCCGGCAGTGTGGCCTTTTATGAGCGGACCGAAGTCAAAGACCTGCTGTCCTATCTGAAATTGATCAACAATCCTGACGACCGCGTCGCGTTTTCCCGGATTGTGAATAAACCACTGCGGGGAATCGGCAAAGCCACCCAAAACAAGCTGATTCGCTGGGCCGAAGAACGCGGCACCAGCTTGCTGGAAGCCGCCCATCAGGCGAAGGACTGCCCCGCGCTTTCTAAACGTGCCTCAAATATGGTCGCCCGGTTTGCAAAAATGATCTCTGGTTTTTCCATGGCCGACTCCGGTTCGGTGGGGCATTTAATGGAAGCCGTCATCGATAGTACGCGCCTGATCGACAGCTGGAAAGAAAGCCCTGACGAAGAGGATCAGCAACGCATCTCCAACGTGAATGAATTACTCTCAACCGCTCGGAAATATGATGAAATTTTCGGCGAAGAAACGAATCTGGAAGGCTTCCTGGAAGCCAGTACTCTGGCGAGTGCCACCGACCAGTTAGACTCGAATGCCGGCCGCGTCACATTAATGACCTTGCACGCGGCTAAAGGTCTGGAATACCCGGTCGTCTTTATCGTGGGAGTGGAACAAAATCTAATTCCGCACGAACGCGTTTTGCGTGAAGAATTTCGCGATGGCCTGGAAGAAGAGCGGCGGCTGTTTTTCGTGGGCATCACGCGGGCCGAACAATGTTTATATTTAACACAGACGCGCGAGCGTTCTCTCAGAGGCCGTCCCTGGCGAACCATTACTAGCGATTTTTTGAAAGAGATCGACGTCGATGTCAAAGACCAGACAGACAACATGTTCGAAACGAAATCGCACTTCGATGAATTTGTCGAGTCCATCAAACGCGGCGAAGTCGATACCGAAGCCTTAAAAGCAGCAACACCCAAACGCCCGCTGTTGATGACGGGGGCCGACCTGTTGAAACAGACGCCGGAGGCCGCCGACATCCCACAAGGGTTTTCTGTGGGAATGCGCGTCAGGCATCCGCGTTATGGTGTAGGGACTGTTATGGGTATCAGCGGCTATGCCCGCAAGCGAACGCTCGACGTCCTGTTTGATGATGCCGACGAAAGCCAGACCTTCATCGCCGCTCACTGTCCCCTACAACCGTTGGGACTGCGCTAACCCGCCTCACATTCAAGGCAATCAACGCTTCTTACCGATAAGACGGATTGGTTCCTGCAGGACTTGTCTATGATGCTGTTAACTACCCGCATCGATGCGCAAGCCCAGTTCTGTTTGATAGAGAAAACGGGACCGGTTCACGATCACTCGATTTAAGGTTTTGTATGCCTCCCCGTAAACGACCACCGGCAAATTCAAAATTTCAGGCCCGCAAACCGGCAGACCCCGGGGTCCATCTGGAACCGTTTTTGAATTATCTGGAGGCAGAATGTGGCATGGCCTTGAATACGGTCTCCGCTTATCGCTCCGACATCGTTCAGTTTCTGGACTGGTACCGCAAGCAGAAACCGATTCCGCTGAGTGAAGTCGATCTGAAGTTTCTGTCCGGTTATCTGCAGCATCTCAATAAACGCAAGCTGGCCGCAACGACGGTTTCACGACATCTGGTATCGATTAAATTATTTTTCCGTTACCTGGTACTGGAAGGCATTCTGGCCGAAAGCGTGGCTGACTTGCTGAACTCTCCCAAACTCTGGAAATATTTACCCAAAGTACTGAGCCCGGAAAAAGTCAACGAACTGCTGATGGCACCTTGCAAAGAAGACCGCTATCCACTCCGCGATCGCGCAATTTTGACGATGATGTATGCCACCGGCTGCCGCGTAACGGAAATTGTCAGCCTGCCAGTGAACGCCGTCAAACTGCAGGAAGGCTATGCCCGATGTGTCGGCAAAGGGAATAAGGAGCGAATGGTTTCCTTGAATCCAGTGGCCGTCGCCGCGCTGGAAGCCTATCTACAGCACGAACGCCCCGTGCTGGCAAAACGCAATCAATCGGAACAGGCACTGTTTCTGAACCGGAGCGGCAAGCAGCTTTCGCGGATCATGGTCTGGAATATCGTCAAGAAAAATGCAGCCCGCGTCGGCTGCAGTAAAGAAGTCAGCCCGCACACGTTGCGACACAGTTTCGCGACTCACATGATGGCCGGCGGCGCAGAAATTCGTGCGCTGCAAGAACTACTGGGGCATGCGAATATTCGAACCACACAAATCTACACACACGTCGATCACAGCCGCCTGAAAGCCGTGCATCAGATGTATCATCCCCGTGGCTGAAGCAATTCGCTGATCCGGATTCCGATTTAGAAACCGTCCATGATCAGCTTCCCATCGGCGCGATTCCCCAGTTGTTCAAATAAGGGCGCATCGATATTTTCCGCAATAAATCGGACCGAACCATCACCCAAGGCAAAATTGGCACCTCCCACATGATAGCTGCCAAAGCCCCCTACTTTGAGCAGCGGATCAATGGGCTGTTTGTTCTCAGCTTCGTCCTGACCCTCTATTGAATTGCCGGAATTTGCATTGTACCCACCCTGATTTTTCGTCAATTCTCGATTGAACGAACCGGTGTTGCGCAGACTGGCACGGGTGCCCGACATCCAGCCCAGGTCGGTTTTATTAAACAATTGCTCGCCGATGAAAATCGTGTTGGAGCTGCCGTCCGTTATCTGGTCGTAACTGATGCTGCTGTTTAAGAACATGACCCCTGTATTGTCTACATTGATGGGCGCATCGACCGAGTTATAGCAGGCAGCGTAATTGGTCTGATAAAGCTCGATGTTATCTTCTGCAACGGAGCGCGTGCGCGAATCATTGGGATCTGACGGACAGCGTAATACGGGAATCTGAGCGCGACGCACACGCTGATTGACAGTCGCGTAAACACTTTGCTTAAAATCAATAGTGCGGTACATATTTTGCTGATCCAGAAAAGGCATCAAACCGGCGAGCCACCCCATATGATAACCCACGGGTTCATTTTTGATGGGACCAGTGGGGTTATAGACGCCAGCCGGCAAAACTTCGAATGCCATTTCATAATTTTGCAGCGCTAGACTGAGCTGCATCAAATTATTTTTACACTGCGTCCGGCGGGCTGCTTCGC
The DNA here is from genome assembly GCF_007744675.1 of Gimesia alba. Classification (NCBI taxonomy): domain Bacteria; kingdom Pseudomonadati; phylum Planctomycetota; class Planctomycetia; order Planctomycetales; family Planctomycetaceae; genus Gimesia; species Gimesia alba. The sequence continues at coordinate 127,286 of NZ_CP036269.1, read as the reverse complement.
GCGCCTGCTGGACCGCGGGCAGCAACAGTGCGATCAAAATCGCAATAATCGCGATCACCACCAGTAATTCAATCAAGGTGAAACCGCGCGGCCTGCCACGTTGCCACAGCCGGGCTTGAAGTCTTAAAGGAACATTGTTCATCATTTTCATTCCCTGGGAATATAAAACTGGTAAAAAACTGATAATGCAGTCTCAATAAAGAATTACTTTTCACTATCTATCATCATTCGCTTCATAAAATAATTTTTTTCGTCCGGGTCACTGAAAATGGTGCATTCTCAGGATAATGAACCCGCGCCTGAATCGATATCAGACGATCGTCTTTTACTTCGGGTTTCAGTGTAATCTCTGCAGACGCCGCATAGCGTGTTCCCAGATCAACGGGGCTGATTTGCCAGACTTCCCCCTGGTAATCGGGATCATCGAGCCTTTGCTGGGCGGCACGTTCCAAAGCAGATTCCAAAATCCATTCCGCCTGGACGCGAAACTGCTCTTTGATCATTTGCCGTCGCTGTAGTAACGCAGACTTCAAGAGCGAAGCCATCAAGAGTGAAATCAACAACAGGCAGACCATGACAATCACTAACACAGCACCCCGCCGGGCAGCGGTCTGACGATTTGCTGGTTGAGGATTTGATGAACTTTGCATGTGATTGACCCTGTATTCCTGTTTATTTTGTTTCTTTTTCCGGTTGTTTTTTATGAAATTCAGCCAGACGATAATCATAGCCAATCGTGGATATGATCGACAGTTCGTGCAGATAGGACCGCTCGTCCTTGTGCTTATTCGTAACATTCTGATCCAAAATACTCAGTGGATCTGGTTGATCGATGGAAATGCCTGCCTGGTTCAATCGCGCCTGTTGAAAGAAATGCGCGTGGCTACCTTCCGGCAAATGAAACGTGTCCTGGTGCACCCGCTTATCTTTCCGCGACACAACGCGATAAATCCGATGCCCTTCGATCCGGTATTTCACGACTTCGTCGCCCGCTTTCTGAATGGTTAATTCAGGACTGTTCTTGGTGGATCCATTTTGAAAATTCAGGCTGGTAGCAGCGTGAATGTCCGATCGAATGAGACGCGAGAATCGATGGAAACTGGATCCCAGCCAGGCCGCTTTACTCGTTTCTCGCTCTGCGCGCAACACCGTATGCATCGTAGTCATACTGATCCCCATCAGCACGGTCGCGATACCCATCGCTACCACGACCTCTACCAGAGAAATCCCCGGCAGAGTCTTGTCTTGTCTGATTGAAATAGAAAAGCGTCGTCGTTTCATTCGCGTTTTTCCTTGAGACAGACCCATGAAGTCAAGCGAACGGGTACCACGTTCATCCCGCGATGATCACTCCAACCTAACTGGACTTGAATTTTTTTCATGAGCGGCATATTGCCGGACTCACTGATTTCAATATTTAAATCGGCATGGGGCAACTGTCTCAATGCACTTTCCGAGAGAACAAATTTATCGACCTTCGATTGAGTAATGTCATTGAACGGCAGTGAGACTACCCGTTCCATCATATTTTCGACTTCGACAATTGCGATCTGACGGTACTCGGTCTGTCTGCGCTCACGATGTACCCAGTAAATGGCGGGAACGACGATCATCGTTACTGTCATTAGCAAGACGCCGGCAACCATCATTTCCACCAGCGTGAATCCACGACGTGCATGCGCACCAATGGCCTTGAATGAGGTTCTGATCATTTTGATTTGATTTTTATTTCTCACGATATCAACCAATACTCAAACGTTAAGCCAGAGAGTGCATCAGATTCACCAGGGGTAAAAACAGACCAATCACAAAGGCACCCACCAGACAGCCGATGCAAACAATCATTGCAGGTTCGAGGTATTCTCTAATTAATGTCATCCGATAATCGATGCGTCGCTCAATGCTTTTTGCAATCGCTTTGAGCGCCCAACTCAGATTGCCGGCCCGCTGCGCAGACTGTAACAGCCGCACTTCACTCGGCGTCAAAAGACTATAATCGTGCAGCGCGGTCCAGCAGTCATTGCCTTTGCGAATGTCTTCCAGAATCGCATGAAAGCGTTGTGACAGAAACCGGTTTTTTGTGGTGTGGGTTAACGTTTCAAATGCCCCCATCAGTGGTCGGCCCGATTCTGTCGTGACATGTAAAAACCGCAAGACGTCAGGAGCTCTCCCGCGCGGATAAATACCCGGAAAAGAATTCCACTGACTTCGACGTTCGATAAAATCCATTCTGATTAAAAACAAGTAGGCCAGATAAATGATGAAACCCAACACCGGATAGATATAAAAATATTCCACAAACCAGTCTGAAGTCTGAATAATATTCATGGTTAAATCCGGCAACGGCATGTCGAATTCATAAAAAATGTGTTTTAGTTTGGGAACGATCCAATAACAGATAAAGCTGACGATACACATCATAATCGTCAGGAAGGCACTGAGATAAACCGAGACACCGGGACGTAAGATATCACGCTCATTCCGTTGTTCAGCACAGACTTCTGCCGCCAGCGCCAACGCTGAAGGCAGCGTTCCCGATTCTGCGCCTGCTTTCACCAGGAAGTAAGCATTCGCTGGAATGACATTCGGAATCGTCTCCAGTGCGTCTGCCAGCGGGACGCCGCTTCTGAGTAAATCAATCAGCCGTAAAACCTGGTACCGCCAACGACCGCGAATATCTTTCTCAAATGTTTCCAGCACATCAATTAATGATAGCTGTTTCTCAGCAGCCACCGCCAGAATTCGCAGTAAGGCGACCTGTTGTGAGTAACTGACGCGCCCCAAAAGTGGAAAGATCCCGCGCCCCCGAGAGAAGGAGCTTCTTCCAAACTCAAAAAAAGAAGGAAAATGGGACTTCAAATCCATAAAACGCGATCTCTAATTTTGTTGAATTTTGAGTGACTGTATCAAGAATGATCGTTGAAACTGATTGTCAAGCGATCCAGTTCATCAGTTGAATCAAAGGAGCCAGCATGGCGATAAACAAAAAGCCCATGAGAATTCCACAGAAGATGATGATGAGTGGTTCTACCACGGACGCAAAGAAGGTAATGCGGACACGGGTTTGGCTGTTCAACATGTCGGATAGCGCATTGAGTATCTCAACCGAATATTTAGGCCCCGCTTGCGATGTGTTGCCAGTCTGATTCGCCAGCGTTTGCAAAAAAGTAGCGGGAAATATCCTTAACGATTTCAGTGAAGCAATTTCTGCCTGGCCTGATGATACCGACTCGGAAAATTGCCGACAGGCGTCTCGAATTTGATAATTACTCGAACTCTCGCCGGTCATTTTCAACGCTTCGAGAAACGGAACGTCATGATCAACCAGAAGTGCCAACAAATGCGAAAACCGGGAGACCGTAATTCCGCTCAAGAGTCCCCCGATTAAGGGTAAACGGTAAAGCAATTTTTGTGTCCAGACCTGACCCTTCTCTGTTTGCATAAACCACAGACAGCCTGAGATGGTCAGTAAACCGGCAGGCAGATACCACCACCATTGGGTACGCAAAAAAATGGACCACTCAAACAGTTTCAGAGTAATGGAGGGTAACTCAATTTGAAAGTCCAGATAAATCGATTCAAATGAAGGAATAATCCAGAGCATGATGCTCAAAAACATCAGCGATGCGAATGCCAATAGAATTAATGGATAACTGAGCGATATCAGTAACTGGCTCCTCATCTCGGAGAGCTGTCTGGAATGGGCAACATAGTCTGCCAGAATCTCGCTCATTTTACCCGACTGGGTCCCGGCATGAACCAGCGCACAAAGTTCGCGAGGCGCTTTCGAATTGGCCAGGACTGTTTCCAGATCATTGCCCGCATCCAACTGTGAAGCCAGATCCTGAACGGCTGAGCGAAGTCGTGCATTTTCAATTTCATGGGAGACGGCTTCCAGTCCCATCGACAATGGCAACCTGGCCCGCGTTAAATCAGCCAGATGATCCGAAATCACGTCAAAGTCACGTGAGGACAGCTTTGTTAAGTTGCCCGACGTCGTCGCCTGAGTCGTTGCAAACGCCAGCGTCGCTTCTTCTTCGATCCGTTCTATTTTCACACCCTGATCCTGCAGCATACTTGCAACTTCATCCCGGTCAGTCGCATGAATACGGCCTGATACATGTTTCCCTTCTGAGTTGATTCCCTGGTAACGATACCAAATCATCTGAACTGAACCCTGCAAAACATACAATCGCTTTAATCACTCTGCATCGATCAAAGTAACTCACTCATCTTAGTTTTAGAACTTTATGGATTCGCCAATTGTTTAAGCATATCGGAGAATGGGAGAAATAATACCAGAGAATAACATAAAACCGTTCCCCCGCCGATAATGGTTCCCGTGAAGATCGGAAATAACACTCTGAACCAACGTGTATAGTGTGCCGCCTTTCTCCGATACATATCGGCAGCATTTTTCAAAGCCAGACTGAGCTCGCCTTGATGATTTTTTGTCGTCAATAACCAGGTCAGCAATGGAGGCCAGCCATACATTTTTGTAGTGTCACCCGTTTCAAACCGAGAGCTTAAATGCCGTTCTGCCATCAGGTTTGCCGATTTCACTAACTCATCGTCACCGGTTGCTTCCGCGGCCAGCACAATCGATTCAGCAAACGGAATGTTCTGCTGAATCAGCAAAGACATCAGTTCTGAAAAATTGCCATAACGATAGTAGTTGGCAATTTTCTGAACACCGGGGATCCACCCGATCAGGCGGCTGGTCCCTTTGAAATTCAATAACTGGGAACTCCCCGTTCGCATCCATAATATGACAAAGACAAACAACAACAGCGGCGGAACCAGGCCCCAATACATCACCGTTGATTCCATTTGATTTAAAAACTGGAGGGGTCCCGGTTCACCCAGTCGAAAGACCTCATAAGCAACGTTGAACCGCGCAAGCATTTCAAATAAAAATACCAGAAATAATCCATAAGCCAGGCTGAAGACGATCAGCGGATAGACCATCGCCATCCCGATCTGACGTCGTAGATGAAACAGCTCCCAGGCATAGTTTGACATCTCTTCCAAAGCGACCGTTAACTTTCCGGATTTAATGCCTGCTTCCACGATCACGCGATACACCTTGGGAAACCGAGATCCTTCTGATTCCATCGCTTCCGCCAGAGAACTGCCCCGTTCCATTTTGTCGGCCAAACTGGTACTGATCTTACCCAGTCGATCCGGCAGCTCATTTCCCATTTCACGCAAACCAAGTTCCAGCGGAATCCCCGCCTGAACCAGAGAAATCATCTCTTCATTCAAAGCGATCAGTTCATCCAGTTCGAATCTGGTTTCGTTTGTCGCGCTAGATTCTGAATCGTCTCTTGAATTCATGTGCCTACTCTCTTAGTCAGAATCGATCGTTTTTTCTGATGTGATGTCCTCACCTTTAAATTGAGGAAATGAACGTCTCTCACTGTTCCAGACGCGTCATTCCCAGAACCCGGCGTACTTCTGCAGGACTGGTGTTCCCTCTGTTAACCGCTTCCAATGCGCGATCCCATTGTGTTCGCATTCCCGATTGAATCGCCAGTTGATGCAGTGCACTCGCGTCGGCTTGATTCAAAATCGCATTTGCCACATCCACCTGATTCGGCTGCAACATTTCAGTCAGTACAATGCGGCCCGTGTATCCGGTCTGGCCACAGTCTGCACAACCCACTGGTACTTTCCATTGTTCGACAGGCAGTCCCAGCCGCTCTTCTTCTGCATTGGAGAACGTGGCACAGGAACAAAGACGCCGTAATAATCGTTGGCTCAAAATCGCGAGTAACCCGCTACGCAGCAAATAAGGCTCGATGCCCATATCAGACAGACGACTCACCGCTTCTGTCGCACTCCCCGCATGAAAGGTCGTCACAACCAGATGACCGGACAACGAAGCCTGGAATACAGTTTCCGCCGTTTCGCGATCCCGAATCTCGCCGACCATAATTACTTCCGGGTCCTGTCTCAGCAGCGACCGTAGCCCCAGTGCCATATCAAAACCGGCAGCCGGATTCACCTGTGATTGCGCGACTGTAGGAACCACGACTTCGATCGGGTCTTCCAGCGAAGCCAGACTCCGCGTCCCTTTTGACTGCCGAAGGATCTCTCGCAGACAGGCATAGATCGTGGTGGTTTTCCCACTGCCTGCGGGCCCCGTCATCAACACCACGCCTCCGGTCTGTGTCAGTAATCGCTTCAGTTCACCAAGTATTTCCTCGGGTAGATTCAGGCTCTCGAGATGTTTGTACTGCCCTGAACCGACAAACAACCGCACAACCACTTTTTCTCCGTAGAGTGTGGGGAAAGTGCTGATCCGTGTTTCGACAGCCTGCTCCCCCTGTTGACGAATACGGCCTTCCTGAGGTACATCGGTACGATACGTTAATAATTGCGAGATCACTTTCAATCGCGAAGTGATGCGTGGAGCCAGCTCATGCGAAAAATCGGAGATATGATGCAAGACGCCATCAATTCGCCAGTCCATCCGCATCCGGTCTTCGGTGGGCAGGAGATGAATATCGCTGGCATTGACAGATTGTGCCTGCGTTAAGATGAAATCCACCAACTCAGTGACGTATTCCGGGTGATTCTCCGGTTTATCAGGCAACTGTTCCTGGAACCGTTGGGACAATGTCTCCTGCATCAATCGCCTCGATGAAAGATCTGCTCGATTGTACCCGCACGCTCATTCCGAAATCGAACAACGGCATCAACGAGCCCCCATTCACCAGATTGCTTCAGAGTCGCCTGCACGGAATTCCAATCGGTCTTGATTACCTCGGGCCGCCTGGCGGCTGTCGAAATTCCTAAAACCTCACTGCTCTTCACATAAATGGTTTTGGACCAGCCTGGAGTCGTATCAGCAGCCACTGTGGGTGCCTGCTTTGAATCCCGCGTGAGAAAGAACGTCCCGGCTGTCAGTAAAACCGTGCCGAGGACAACCAGACTGCGGCGGCATACTTTGCGAGACCGCGCCTGCCGCGCGGCATCCAGCACTTGCTGACGATGACCACCCCGCAAGGGAACGCCAGGATCAGCAGCCGCCTTCAGTAACTGCTCTTCCAGAAAATTGTGATCTTCAAATTCAAACATTAATATCAATATCCTCATGCGCCATAGGACGCAGGTAGTTGTCTAATTTTTGGAGTGCATAACGATAACGACTGGCCACGGTATTCGGCGATTCATCCAGCACACTTGCGATTTCCGCAAACGTCATATCTTCCCAGATTTTCAAGACCACGACTTCAGACTGATTCGTGGGAAGACGCTTCAATGCATTCCTGATGACCTGAGCCTGATCATTCTCTTCTACAACTTCGGAATCACGTGACCAGAGCTGTCTGCACTGCGCAAAAATCTGTAATGGTTTTCGCTTCTGCAGAATTCGTAAGGCTTCGTTTCGCGTGACTCGCAATAAATAGGCCCAGGGTTGTTGTGCGGTTGCCAGGATTTTGGGTTTCATAGCCATCCGCACCATTGTCGCTTGAATCGCATCTTCGGCATCGGGAGTATTTTTTGTCACTGTCACCGCATACCGCACTAAGCGCGTCGCCGTCAAATCGTACAAAGAACCCAATCGATCCACGCCATGATCCTGCAGATCATTGGCACAGCATCGGATCCTCGCAGCAAATTGAGCCGGTGATAGCTTATCCACGATTGATTTCGATTCTTCAAGCTTTAGAAAACTCAGATCATCGTTAAAGAACCATAACGACGATATCCTAACAGAACTGTTAAGATTTTTTGACGAGTCAAATTCCTGTGAAATTTCCACAAACGCCAATTCAACACTTGTGTTGGTCTCAATCAGAAAACAACAATTTAATTTCAGCAGAAATCTCACATCGTTCCTATTAGAACTGATTTGCGATAATATTTGTTTTCCTTTTCTCCAAATTTTTGTTGATTTTTTGAAACAAGACTGAACATTTAGCGCAAGCTATTGTCAAATAAACAGATACAACTTTTATGTTTTTGCGACTCAACTATTCTCAAGACCTGCTGAGCCCCTTCCCCCCGGGTGCTCCCCTGGCCTGTGGGGAGACTGATCATGGCATCTGAGAATCACCCTAGCCGACAAGGCGTCGTCCTGATCGGCATGCCCGGCTCCGGAAAATCGACTGTCGGGAGACTACTGTCTGAACAGACAGGTCTTCCCTTCCTCGACACTGATGCATTAATAGAAGCTGGCGAGTCGAAACGGCTCGCAGAGATCATTGCCGAACATACCGCAGAAGGGTTCCGCACGATTGAGTCGTCGTACGTTCAATCGATTCAATCAGCAGGATCCGTAATTTCTACCGGAGGAAGTGTCTGTTATAGTCCTCAAGCCATGCAACATCTCAGCTCTCTTGGTACGATAGTCTGGCTGGATGTCTCCCCGGATGTGCTGGAGCAACGCTTTTCAGACGCCTTTGAGCGGGGCGTTCTGATTGAGCCGGGTACAAGCCTCTCAGACTTGTACCACAGCCGATTCCCGCTCTATGAAAAATATGCGCAACTAAAAATCGAGGCCTCCCTGTTGACCCCTCCGGAAATCGTCTCCCAGATCCGTCAGCAACTGGCACTCTAAATAGAACAAACACGAGAAACTGATTCTGATCACTTAAGTAACGAAAACGATTAAAAACGATGCTTCCCATTCAAAACGTCAATGTGCATGATTCCGTTCGCCTGGTTGCCCCGCAGGAACTGAAAGACACATACAAACGCACTGAAAAAGTCACCCAAACTGTCAGCGAATCACGCGAACAGATTAAACACATCCTGTCGGGTGAAGACCAGCGGCTGATTGTCGTCGTCGGCCCCTGCTCGATTCACGATCCCAAAGCCGCCATTGAATACGCCCAACGTTTAAAAGCACTCTCTGATAAAGTGAACGACCGGCTGTTTCTGGTCATGCGAGTCTATTTCGAAAAACCCCGCACCACAGTCGGCTGGAAAGGACTGATCAACGACCCGCACCTGGATGGCACATTCGATGTCTCCTCCGGCCTGAAAATCGCCCGCCAGTTATTACTTCAGATTGGCGAGCTGGGTCTCCCCGCAGCCACAGAAATGCTGGAACCGATTACGCCACAGTACATCGCCGATGCGATTTCCATCGCCTCGATCGGCGCCCGCACTACCGAATCACCCACTCACCGTCAGATGGCCAGCGGACTCTCGATGCCCGTCGGCTATAAAAACGGAACCGACGGCAGCCTGGATGTCGCGCTCAACGCCATGCTTGCTGCCCAAAGTCCGCATAGCTTTCTGGGAATCGACGCCGACGGCCAGACCTGCGTCATCAACACCAAAGGCAATCCCTGGGGCCACCTGATCCTGCGCGGCGGTCGCTCCGGCCCAAACTATCAACAGGAACATCTGGAAGCCGCCAGCAAAAGTCTCGAAGAAGCCGGCCTCTCCCCCCGCTTCATGGTTGACTGCAGTCACGCCAATTCCAACAAAGACTACCGCAATCAAGGCACAGTCTGGAACAACGTCATCGACCAGCGCGTCGCCGGCAACGACACCATCATCGGCTTGATGCTCGAAAGCAATCTGCACGCCGGCAACCAGAAGCTGACGGAAGATCTCAGCCAGCTCCAGTACGGCACCTCCATCACCGACGAATGCATCGACTGGGAAGAAACCGAACAGTTGATTTTATCCGCACACGAAAAACTGGCCTGAGCAGGCTCTCGATTGGTATTGCCACAAATAAAGTTTCACTGAGCCTGAACGGCTTTTAAAAGGCGTTCGGCCATCTGCTTCTCCTCTGGCGTGAATGTTTTTTTCAACGGAGTCACGATATCCATTTCTGCCGATTGCTGTTGCACTTTGGTGAGCGGTTCGCAGGCCAGCGGCATGACTGACATTTCCAGATCGACTCGATAATTTGTTGTTTTGTCCTTTGATATGAAATCGAGTGCTTTACCCAGAAGAGTAATTCCTTTTGTTTTATTACCGTTTCTCAGCATTTTTGAAGCAATCCAAATGAAAGAATCCGCTTGCTCTGATTTGTCTTTAATCTGTGAAGCAACCTCAAACGCATCATCCGTGTTTCCTGCTTCAGACAGGCGAGCTGCGACCAGAGTCAGTGCGGAATCCCTTTGCTCGTTTTCATTAATTTTTTGAGCAATGCTGAGTGCCTCTTCAGTCTCTCCCTTACGGGCTAATTCATTGGCAATACGTATAAGTAACCTGGATTGAATGATCGGATATGGGATCATATCAATAACCTGTGTTGCTGATCCCAAGCGATCTGCTTTAACAAGATGAACGACAATACCATCCGGAAACGAGTCCCGGAGAGGGTCAATTTTTCCCAGATCAAGAAGCTGCTGGACTAATGCCAATGTTTGCTCTCCATTACCCGATTGAGCAGCGCCTATGGTTAGATACACCAGTGCAGATTTTTTATAAAATTTTCTTTCAGCCGCGTTCTCTTTCTCTCCTATCGAGTAAATGACTCTCAGTGCCCGTTCATAATCACCTGACTTGCTGGCAATATTAGCCGCAATGTTCGCGAGCGCAGCAAATTTGATCGTACTATACTGGATTGACGTGTATTGAATTTTGTTTGCAATTTCAATTGCCTTCTCATAATCGCCAGAGTCTTTGGCTATCGTCTCTGCAATCCTTTGCAGCTCGTGATTCCTGGATTTTAGGTTTTCAATCTTGTTTGCTATTTCGAGCGCTTGTTTCACATCACCGGATGCCACTAATGCGACGATCACAGACTGGTATGCTACCACGGCAGCAAAATCGTGATCCTTAATAAATTTGGTGAATTCCAATGCGCGTTCGTACTTTCCCCCTCGTGCGTATGCATTGACTAACTTGGTCAATAACTGATCTCTCCTGGTCATCAAACGATCTACTTTAGTCTGGTCATCGACTTTTTCATGCATCTTATCAACTGATTTGAGTAGTTCGAATGCCTGCCGGGAATTACCCTCTTCAAAATAGACCATGGCCATCGCACACAGCGCCGCCCCCTTTTGATTCAATTGCGGAATCTGTTCCACGAACTCCAATGCCTGTTGCTGCTTTCCATCTCGAACGAGCGACTCGGCAACGCTTTCGTTAACCCGTATCGCTGAACCCTCATTCTTCAGCTTTTGAATTGCCTCGACAGCCTTTGATATTTTTCCAGCATCAATCAGTGCGAAAGCGATCTTTTTAAAGATCGGGTCGGTCAATGAGAGGTTTGTGAAATTCTCTGCTGTTTGAATTGCTGACTCGATTTCTCCCAGTTTCAGAACTGTTTTGATGACAGATTCCTGTGTACTGTTCTTTCCGACCAATCCATCTGTCTTAGCAATCAATTCCAATGTTGGCTCCAAAGTCTTCAGAGCCTGCTTTTTTTCACCCGCCGCAAGTTGTGCACGGGCAATGTCATTTAACATTTGGCAATGCAGGTAAATATGTTTCTCTTGCTTCGCCATCAGCAACGCCCACTCCGTTGGTGTCTGCCACTGGTCTGCAGCGAACGCTTCAGGATCTGGGCTACAACCGATACACCAGCCTGTCGACAGCAAAATCAAAGCGAGTTGTAACAGGAAAGGGAGAGCCGTTTTTCGTTCCGCTCGGCATAGTTCCGAAGGCAGTATCATCTGGAGAACCTTATGTCTACGGGCTAGATCAATTGTCTGTGGAGAAGATTTTTGTCTGAATGCAAGGCGACAAGCCTGCCAAATCACACGTCAACCGCCTTCTGATCTATTGTACTATAAAGTCGCAAGATCAAACGAGGCTTTCCTGCTGTATTCGAAGTAGAAATATCTAATTTCGAATATAGATAACTTCGCGAGTACTGCACCGCATCATTACGGCACTGCTGCCATCTGACATCGTCCGACACATGTAGTATGATCGCCAGCATCACTTATCTTTTGGAGAAGAGCAGAACAATGAAAACGCTCACCAAAGAACTCTGGATGGACATCCCCCAGCGTCGGCAGATCGTGTCAATTCACGAAGACGATGTCGAATATCTAGTCGACGGGAGTGGCGAACAGAACCGCCTCATACGCGTCACCATCAATAAACGGGTGCCGGGATCTGCTCGATGCTGACTTGCATTTGTTGCAAATCGACCGGGGTGCCGAATTGAGTATAGATTGCCACATCAGCAGCATCTCGTCCATAGGCGATCGCCACACGCCCTCCCTGCAAATTATCCTGAGTCGGATCAAACACGTACCACCGACCGCCAACATAGGCTTCGAACCAGGCATGCAGGTCCATTGGTTCCAGTGTCTCCAGATAACCCACAACCATACGAGCTGGAATCGAGAGTGCTCGGCAGCAGGCAATCCCTAAATGGGCCATGTCACGGCAGACAGCCTGCGTTTTCTCATTCACTTCACACGCGCTGATAATTTCCTGTCCTTCGCCGGGGGCGTACGTTATGGTTTCGCGAATGTAGTTGACGATCTTTGCACACTGGTCATATCCCGGAGCAACTCCTTCAACGAGGGAGGAAGCCATCTGCGAAAAGCGATCTGATTCACAATACCGGCTTGGTAACAGGAAAGGGAGCGTTTCATCGGGTAACTGTTCTACAGGAATAAAGTACGCTCCGGGAGCTGAATCCGAAACGTCTGCAACCTGGATATCAAACGATGTTTTGATCGAAAACTCTCCGGCAGGCGCCACCAGTCGCTGGCAGAGATTACCGAACGGATCGGTGAATTCGACGGCAGAGACGCTGGGTGTCAAAACATATTGTTCACGACCCACCCATTGCTGATTCCCGCTGCGGGGACGCAACATGAGCAGGAAAGGCGTGTCAACGGGGATATCGAATTCAAGCAAGCAGGAAGCATGTAGCCACATCACAAATCGTTTCCATAAGGATTCAGAGTCAATGAATGAAGGAGACGCAATCAATCTCAATTCTTGCCAGATTCGAGGAGCGTTTCGAATCAAGAGACTGCTTTGAATAGCCGCCCCGGTGAATCAATGCCGGGGAACAGTGAGCGCGCTCTTATTATCACAGGCCGCGAATCAAAAGATAGTGCCTGAATCCAGACAATCCATTTTTTCGAATAATTCAACTCCAGGACATCAACGCCGCAAAACGTTAACGAACACTGACTCCACGATACAAAGTTGATATAATGGCTTGTTTCCCGAACCACTCAATACTCGGAGTCACCAAATTTGTGGAGTAAATTTGCGACATGAAAACACTCACCAGAGAACTCTGGATGGATATCCCAAAGCGTCGGCAGATCGTTTCTATACACAATGATGTTGAAGATCTGGTCGCAGAAAGCGGCATCCAGGACGGCTTGGTGCTCGTCAACGCGATGCACATCACCGCGTCGGTCTTTATCAACGACAACGAATCGGGACTGCATGCCGACTATGATCGCTGGCTAGAACAACTGGCTCCTTTCGATGCGGGCAGTGATCCCAATTCGGGCGGGTATCTGCACAACCGGACGGGCGAAGACAACGCCGACGCCCACCACAAACGCCAGATCATGGGCCGCGAAGTCGTCGTCGCCATCACCGACGGTCAGCTCCACCTGGGACCGTGGGAACATATTTTTTATTACGAGTTCGACGGCCGACGACGGAAGCGGATTTTGGTGAAGATTATTGGGGAGTAACATGAATACCTCCCGGTTGTGTGCCTGGAGAACCCGATACACCGTTCGGGTGCTCTGCCTGAATGGAGATGAACTCGATTTCGACCAGTTCGTTTGTGGAATACTTCTTGCCGGTCGGAACGTCATGCTGGTTATCACCGACAAAGTCCTGCGAACCTTTTCTTGACACCGATGTCGAACAAGAACACGTCCCTCTAAGCACAGTGACAGCGAAGGAACCTCTACGATGAGCCAGTCGCCTATCATCGCTACCCCGCTTCTCGAGGATGTCCTCGACGAGTTGCACTCCCTTTTGCGATCCCTGAGACCTGATGAATGGCATCTGCCGACCGTATCTTCGGAGCGGTTGGTGCGAGATATTGTCGCCCACCTTCTCGATGGCAGTGTGCGGCGACTATCCATGCAGCGAGATCGTTATACTTCGCCACCCCCAAATGGCCCCAATCGGGGTGAGACTTTGCTGGACTATTTGAACAGGCTGAACAACTCATGGGAACAGGCAACTCGACGGCTCAGCCCTAACATCATAATCGATCTACTTGAAGTAGCGGATCGGCAATACGTTGAGTATTTCAAGAGCCTCGACCCGTTCGGGCAAGCATTCTTTCCCGTTGCCTGGGCAGGCGAAGAGTCTTCATTGAACTGGTTTGACGTGGGCAGAGAATACACGGAGAAATGGCACCATACACAGCAAATTTTTCTTGCAACGGGCCGAGAGAGTACGATCACTGGAAGAAGACTGTATCACCCTTGCCTGGATTTGTTCTTGCGAGCATTGCCTTACACTTTCAACGACGCTATCCCCACGGAGGGGACGAGTGTTGTTGTCGAAGTGACTGGCGCAGCCGGTGGCCGATGGCAGATTGTTCGGACGAGCGACCGTTGGATTGCCTCTGAATCAAGCAAAACTGACCCAGTAGTGCATGTGACCATCCCACAGGATTGTGCCTGGCGCGTATTCACAAAGAGGCGAACGGCTGACGAACTCCTCGCACAGTTTCCCCAGATCAAAATAAATGGCGAAGATTCCCTGGGTCGCACTGTTCTTGAAATGGTTTCGGTCATGGCATGATCTGGTGAGCGTTGCCTTTTGACCTAACTCTCGGTGTAAGGCCATAGATGGTTTGCCTTTGTTTCATGTTGCCGGTTGATGGCTTAATCGGCTTCACCGGAGACTTGACTGCCTGAACTACGGGTCGAAGCAGTTTCAACAACGATATTGAATCAGGGCTGCATGCCGATTATGATCGCTGGCTGGAACAGCTCGCCCCTTTGATGCGGGCAGTAACCCCAACAGCGGCGGGTATCTGCACAACCGCACGGGCGAAGACAATGCCGACGCCCACCACAAACGCCAGATCATGGGCCGCGAAGTCGTCGTCGCCATCACCGACGGACGGCTGCACCTGGGACCGTGGGAACACATTTTTTACGAGTTCGACGTCCGACGACGGAAGCGGATTCTGGTCAAGATTATTGGGGAGTGAGAATGAGAGGTCAGTTTGACACCCCCTGCAAATTTCCTGCGAAAGTGCTTGCCAGTCTTCGTCCCGGGTATCTGACTGTGTTCATTGGGTACGGACTCGGCCTGGCTGACGGAGGCATTCCGCATGAGGTTCCGATTGATAACATACCTTTCGACCTTCGATTGCCAAATTCGGAATTCATCGCAATCATAGACCGGTCTAATGGTCAAATCATTGGAATTGAACGTTATCACTGAGTAATTCCTGTGACAACAAAAGCCGGTGTGTGACATAATGTGCCTGGGGAACGTGATCGGAGAGTGAACCATGAAAACCAATTTCGACCGGCGGAAAAGCCTGCAGGACCTGTAGGGAGAAGACTGGGGAGAACCAGACTTCGAATCGTCTCTTGTGATCACCTGCCAGCGTTTGCAGCGAGTCCCCCTTGAGGACTTCACAACAGAAGATCTGCGAATTATGATCGGCCAGCAGATCAGTTTGTCCTTTCTTGTTCCACTGGCTCTTGAAAAACTAGATGAAGACCCACTGGCGGAAGGTCACTGTTATCCTGGTGATTTATTGAACGCCGTACTGGGCATCCCCGAGACATTCTGGAACTTGCACACCGACAAGCGGGAAGTCCTGCGTCGAGTCATTACCCAGGCAAAAGAGAGACAAAGCTCACTGGAAGAAGAGGAAGCAGAAAATATCCGTGAAATTTTAGCGAGCATGCCAAGCTCACTCATCAACCCTTAACTGGAGATTCCTCATTTAACAATCAGGGACAGATGGTGAAAGCATCCTCATGAATACGAACTTAGACTTACCGACTCTCTGGAACCGACTGGCGGCTGTCACATCGCTCACGTTCACCGCGCAGTCGTTTGATTCGGGCAGTGGCTGGAATGGCACGGGGAAAGGCACTGTGGAAATTGAACACTCCACTCCAGAATCGATGTTGTTTCATGAATCCGGCTTGTGGACGCAGCAGGCAGGAAAAGAGCTCCATTTTACAAACGTCTATCGCTGGAGTGCATATCCCGACCAGAAACGGTTACGGCTGGAGCACCTGCGATTCGGAACCATGCATCCGGTCTATCTGTTTGAGTTACAACAGATCACAGCCACTCGTTGGGAGTCAGTTGAACCCCACGTCTGTCGCGAAGATCTGTACTCCGCCAACCTGAGTTTGGAAAATGCCCTTTTGTCGCTGGACTGGACGGTCAAAGGAGCGACGAAAAACGAACGTATTTCTTATGTTTATGTTGAGTGAACTGGCACCTTTTACATTGATGCATTTTGGTAACTGTCACGCAATCTGTTTTGATTGAGAGTAGCTAAATATTTCTTTCACTACTGTTTGAAAATCGAAAAGCGACGCTCATGTTTGCAGATAAAGTCTGTCATTAAGACGATTGTTTCACGTCATCCAGATCTTACTTTTCTATCGATTTCAAGCTGTCTTACGTAACTCCATCTCCTGGCTTGGTTTCATCCGATACAAGCCAGTACAGCCGTAGAGTCCATAAAACTCAAATTTGTCTGGATCCAGTCCCTCTGTCACTGCTTGGTAGACGCCATAATCATGAGCCTCTGGATCAGAGTTTCTTTGATCATTGAAATCATGAAACAGGCAAAAGCCGCCGGGGACCACCAAAGAGTCTAATTCACGGCAGACACTAAATACCGGGTCATATTCATGTGAATGATCGATAAAGGCAAATTCAAACTGTTTCCCTTCGGCCTTCAAAGCTTTGACTGCCGCGGTTCCTTCGTTGCAGATATTTGTGACTCCACGATCTAATTTTTTCTTACGCAGATGATATTTCGCTTTTTTCACACATTTCGGACTCATATCAATGCTGTAAATGTGCTTGGACCATGGGGATTGACGGGCCGCTTCTGCTAAAATCGTTGTACTTAACCCGTGATATGAACCGACTTCCAAGATGTCTCCCTGGACAAAATAGGCCATTTCATACAATTTCAAAGCATCAGCCCTACGGAGCCATCCCGGAAACATTTTTCTCAAACTCCACCAGCTTTTTTCTACTTGAACTAAGTCATCTTCATTCACCGGGCACTCAGCATAAACGGCGTGGGATGAGTCAATATAGGCCCCGGGGAAATCAAAGGTGGGAAGATATTCAGGTAATGTCACACCAAGTTGATCTAATTCCGGAAATGATTCTGGATGCTTATTCATCTTTATTCGATTCTTCCCTTGTAAATCAGTTATCTGGATTGTCGTGTGATTGACTTTGGCAGAGAACAGAAACATTGACCGGATCAATTAACATATCCACATCATCACAAAACACGGAATCCTATCATTTCACCATTACCTGTCAATAAGAATATTTGATCTGACATTGGAAGTAGGTTCGATGAACCTGTTTTCAGGATGTTAGTGGTCTGCTCGATTGAAGGCTCAACAAGCAGGCTGATCGATCAGAGACCGCTTTCCTGATGCTTAGTCTCAATTTTGTAATCAAATACAGACTCTTTGCTGTATAAAACGCGAACTATTTCAGATCGATGAGAGTTCCATCGTTTTGGCACACCCTTTGCGAATTGTTAACTACCACCAGGATTATCTCAAATCAACGTTCTACTGATACCTGGCGTGGGGAAACACTTTATAGCCGTGCCTTGAATGAAGTTAAAAAATGAATCCTGATGAAAATCGAAACAATCTAAACTCGGTGATTCTCCGAGCAATCACAATCCTGGTGGTGCTCATCGCGTTCGCAGCCGGGTTCGTGATTACCTGGGAAATTGTGCTTACGCTCTTTCTGGCGGTGTTGTTCGCAGTCTTCCTTAACCATGCCAGTCTGAAGGTGAGCCAGTGGCTGCCTCTCTCTCGAAAAGGGAGTCTGGCGGCGGTCGTAGTGGCTTTGCTATCTATTTTCATTGGCGTCAATGCGTTTTTCTTCACACAGATCAATCAGCAGATAGAACAGGCAGACCAGGAGATCGACCAGGGTGCCCAGAAAGTGCAAGAGTGGACTGAGCAATATCCGTCAGTCAAATCGGCAATTCAGTCGACTCCGTTTCTGGCCCAGATTATACAGCCCAGCCATGCAGATCCATCGAAACAACACTCAGATTCATCCGCGCAGTCAGACAAACAGACTTCAGAAAAAAATCAAGCGGAAAAGACGGCATCCGACAAATCGTCTGCAACCTCAAAGCCGAATCTGAATTCATTACCACAGCCGGCAAAAAAGGCCGCCTCTCTGGTGGGGCAGATGTTTAAAACTACGTTCGGACTGATCGTCAACAGTCTGCTGATCTTTTTTGTTGGGCTTTTTCTGGCAGTATCGCCGCAGTCATACCGGGATGGTACAGTGCTGCTGGTACCTCCGGCGCGCAGGGAACGCATTCGCGATTTAATGAACCAACTCAGTGAGACACTCTGGCAATGGCTCGTCGGTCGATTTGCCTCCATGCTGGTAACTGGCCTGGGAGCGTCAGTGCTTCTGTTCCTGATTGGCGTTCCCATGGCCGGGACTCTGGGTGTGATGACGGGGCTGCTGACGTTCATACCCAACATTGGTTCGTTGATCGCATTCCTGCTGGCCATTCTCGTGGCGCTGTCGAACAGCCCCACAACAGCCGCGCTGGTAGTCCCCACGTATGCGGTTTTACAACTGGTAGAGAGTTACCTGGTGACTCCCTTAATTCAGCAAAAACAAGTCTCGCTGCCTCCTGCACTGTTGATTTCTTTTCAGGCCATCATGGGGGTTCTGTTTGGTTTCCTCGGCGCCGCCGTCGCTTCGCCGCTGCTGGCAGCCAGTAAAGTCGTGGTGGAAGAACTCTATGTAAACGATTATCTGGAAGGCCAGAAATCTTCGTCACAACAGAGGTTGGACAACACGGAACAGGCCGCGTAACAACAGAAACAACCTACATTTGAGATTCTGTTTGACACACAGGTCAAACGTTCATAAAGTAACTATTGTCGACATTTCGGCAGATTTCCAGTGCAATTTCTGCTACTCTTCTTCTGTTTCGTGGAGCGCTCCTATGCGATTCAGTCTGTTAAAGACAGTCCAGACGACAGTCTCTCCCTCACGCACACTTCTCTTCTTCTCGACTGTTATTGTCGCGATCTGGGGAACAACACAACTGCCGGCGCAGGAAAAATCCGCGAAGACTTACACCCCGGATCATGAAACTCGCAGCGTGGAATTTCATGTACGCGACGAACACGGTAAGCCCCTCGAAGGAGCGAAGCTGTTTGCGAATCTCGTTTATCTTGACAGTTCTAAAAACACCAAAATCTCCAATTCCAATCTGGTTACGAATTCCACAGGCATCGCTAAATATAAGCACCCCCGTCACGCCACCGGTTTGCGGCTATGGGTCAGCAAGCCAGATTTTGTTCCCGAATTCGTCGATTTCGATAAAGACCCACAGGGCGAAGTGACAAAGATCCCCGATTCATTTGAATTTCAACTCGCCCGGGGAACAAAGTTAAGCGGGATTGTGGTCGATGAGAGCGGGAAACCCATTCCCAATGTGACAGTGAGCGTCAGTACGCACGGGAAAGAACCAGTCTGGTCCGCTGTACCGAAACCGATGATGAGCTTGAATACAGAGGCCGTCACCGACAAAGCGGGAAAATGGCACATCACAACTGCACCAGTAAAACCAACGGGAGACGATTTTCAATTCCGCCTAAAATTTACACATCCCGACTATATCAGTGATGCAAAATGGAGCGAGCTTCAAACACAACAAAATGTAACGACGACAATGCTGAGAGACGGCAGTGCGAAAGTTGTGATGCATCAAGGTCATGCTGTGAAAGGGACTGTCTTAAATACCGCTGGAGATCCCGTCACGAAAGGCATCATCGTCTGGCACGACGAACCGTACTTTGGCTCCACGGTTCACGAAGTGGAAATCAATGAGCAGGGACATTTTAAAACCATTCCCCTCCCGCCGGGAAAACACCCCATCACAGTCGTGACTCCGGGCTTTCAACCGACACGCCAGATTGTTGACGTAACAAAATCCATGGATGATCTCACTTTTACCATGAAGCCGGGAAAAACGCTCACCCTGAAGATTGTTGATCTCAGTGGTAAACCAGTTCCCAAAGCCCACGTAAGTCTGAGGGGATGGCGCGGTGCAGAATCATTGTATAACTGGCGACATTCGAATGTACTCAATTCCCGGATTCCTACGCGTGCCAATGAAAACGGCATCTATATCTGGGACTGGGCTCCCGATGACGGGGTCACTTATTTGATCTCTGCCCGGTCCTTCGCTTCGAAAGAGGTGACACTGGCCGCGAGAGAAACAGCGCACGTCATTAAACTGGATCAGCCGCTGATTGCGACAGGGAAAGTGACTGATGCGCAAACGGGAAAACCAGTTGAAAATTTTCGGGTCATCCCCGTCATCGAATTTCGTCCGGAGTTTTTGTCGACCTCGTTTCAAGATACCGTACCGGGAAAAGAGGGCCTGTATCAAATTATGTTGAATGGCGGCATGCGTGACCGTCGCCACCTGATTCGCATTGAAGCCGACGGGTATCAATCGGCAATCAGTAAAAATTCATTCGGACTTGGTGAAGGACCGGTCACTCAGGACTTTTCTCTGAAACCGGCAAAGCCTCGTACAGGAAGGGTCGTCGATGGTTCAGGTAAACCGGTCTCAGGTGCAACGGTCGTTGCAGGCACCCCCAGCATTGTCCCGATCATGCAAAACAACGAATTAGACTGGAGTGGAATTCCCCTCAAAACATCTTCTGACGGCTACTTCCAGATTGCCGCGACCTTTGAGCCAACTCGCATTCGCGTCCTGCATGAAACCGGTTTTGCGGAAGCGGTTCGACAACCAGACGAAGACATCGGGACGATTACTATAAAACCCTGGTCCCGAATTTCCGGCAGATTATTCCAGGCAGGAAAACCGGTCCCGAATCAATTGATTCTATTCAAGACAGTACAGGACCGAAAACTGGGAGAACCGCGCTTCCAGGATTCCTTTCATACACAAACCGATGCAGAAGGTCGCTTTGAATTCAAGCGTCTGCCCCCTGTCGCAGGTGCCGTGCAAGCGTATCTGGGCCCTTGGGAAGATTCACCACTCACCTCCAGTCAATCGTTTCCCCTCGATCTCCAGCCGGGCGATCATAAGATCATCACTCTCGGCGAGACGGGAGCCACTCTGAAAGGGACCGTCGTCGCCACAGGTAGAGGTGAAGTTGAATTGAACAAAAACTGGTCGCTCAATTATCTGATCCGTCGTGATGGTGGCATACCTCTACCGAACGATTTTCCGAAATTGAGCTTTGATCCCAAAGGCCCCGTCCAACCAGCGTGGGCTCTCGATCCGAATTTTTACAGCTGGCTCAAAACGCACCAATACTATTTTGTCAAACTCGCCCCCGAGGGCCAGCTGCAAATCGGCGGTGTCCCACCGGGAGACTACGATCTCGTGTTACGTTTGTACGAACAACCCGCCGGTTGTCTGGTGGAAACCATCGGGACAAAAGTGGTCTCGGTCAATGTGACCTCGGACGATATCAAATCGGGCACGAAAGACCTTGGGGCGATTGAAGTCCCCTGTCGTGTCGGCCCCCGCGTCGGACAATATATGACTTCCTATAAATTCACCGATACCACGGGTCGAGAACATTCCATCTATGATATGAAAGGCCGTTATGTGCTGATGCAGGTCTGGGCCAGCTGGTGCATTCCCTGCCTCAAAAGTATGCCTGATATTAAGGCGACGGCAGCACAGCTCGCCGACAAACCCATCACATTCGTCGGTTTGAATATTGATAAACGCCCCGCCGATGCAGAAATTCTCGTTGAGAAAAATCACTGGAACTGGGCACAAAACTACCTCGGTGCTCAATCCGATATGGCACGCCAGCTCGCCATCAGCTCCGTCCCCATCTACTACCTGATCGGCCCGGACGGACGTCTTGCTGCTTCGACAAACGAGTGGCCGGAAATGAAAGAAAAAATCGAAGTGGCACTGAAACCAGAGCAGTAAAAACTGACCCAAATCAGAAATCAAACTTTTCCCTTGACATTCTAGGGGAGCCCGGCGATACTCTTCCCTAGACATTCAAGGGGAGACAAATATGGCAGAAAAACGAAAAGCCGATTTGCTGCAAGGCACGCTGGATATGTTGATCCTGAAAAGCTTGCTTGAAGGCCCGCGACACGGGTATGGCGTGGCGAAATGGATTCAGGTCACGACCAAACAGGCGTTACAAGTTGAAGAAGGTTCGTTGTATCCTGCCTTGCATCGAATGCAGAAGCGGGGCTGGATCAAGTCGGAATGGGGCCTCTCCGAAAGTAATCGCCGTGCGAAATACTACCAGTTGACAGCTGCGGGGCGGACCCAGCTCAAATCCGAAGTTCAGGCATGGTCCCACTTAGTGGATGCGATCAGCCTGGTATTGAACTCGAATCTCGCGGAGGCCTGACATGCTTCGAAATTGGATTCAGACCCTGTTTTCTTATCTCCACCTGCCACTCATCGCACACGCGGATCGCGAGATGAATGACATCCGCGAGGAAATCGCCTTCCATCTGTCGGCTAGTGCGGAAGAAAAATGCGATGCCGGCATGGACCAACAGAAATCACAGCAGGCGGCTCTGGAACAGTTTGGCGACGTCAATTCCGTCGTTCAGGATTGCTGTCACGTCTCGCTTTCGCGGCACGTTTTCTGGCATCGGATTCATCAAATCCTCACGCTCGGATTGATCTGTGCCGTCGGTTTCCTGTTCTGGTTTTACTCTCAAAACAAACCCGCGACGAATTCCGATCTTTCTGCGCTCGCTCCCTCTGGATATTCACTGGCAGAAACGAATGGAGTTATCCGGGGCACTGTTGTGACTGATCGAGGCAAACCGGTGAATGCGGCGCATGTTTTGGCTGTCGTCAAAACGTGGCCGCCCAATGGATTCCGGCAGAATTCCTATACGGCAACCACACGCGCCGACGGAACATTTTTGATTAAAAATGCGTATCCACCAGAGCAGGACTATGAAGTCCAAATCGCAGCGCTGGCGGAAGGGCATCTATTACAGTCAGAATATATTTCCATGCGCCAGGGGACCCTGGAACCGGTTCGCTTCCAGTTAAAAGAAACCGCGCCGTTTGTACTGAGGTTCGAGTCACATGATGGCACGCCCATCGCGGGCGTCAGCGCGTTTCCCTTCGAACGGGTTGACAAAAATGGTGCTGAGCACTGCGTTTATTTTTGTAGTGCCGAACCGATTGTGCAAAAGTCGAATGCGACAGGAACAATTTCGATGCCCCACTTTTTGCCAGGCGAACAAGTCACCGTGTATGTCCGTTTTCCAAATAGCGACTGGCAGACTCGGCAACTGGTGGTTCCGCAGGAAGCAAATGAACTTGTGCTGACTCCCTCAGTGAACGATAAACTCGACGACGGATAATCATCTCCATTCTCTGAATTTTGAAAACTTGCCAGCTTCTTGCGTAAAAGGTACGCGCAGCAACTGAGAAAATAAAAGGAACCGATCATGCAACAATTGACACGATACGCGATGTTTTTGACAGCTTTCGCGCTGCTCCCAACGGGATTCGCCTTTTCAGAAGAAGCAAATGTGTTGTTGAAAGACAGCTTTGAAGAGGGAAAAACAACACCCAATGGCTGGAACAGTGGTGCCAATCTGCCGGGAGTCAGATACGTATATGACAAAGGGCGCGGAAAAACAGGTAAACGCAGTCTGTCACTACAGAAAACCGCACGACGTTATTTTCCGATCGCGCAGTGGTATCGAATTCTGCCTTATAACGGCGAGTCAAAAACATTGCAGGTCAAATGTCAGGTCCGCGCCCAACAAGCCACTAAAGCCATTATCGATGTGCAGTTTCTCGACGCAAACCGCTCCAGTCTTGGTCACGAATGGGTCAGCTATATCGGCGCAAAACAGGCCGGCGATTCGCCCGCGAATCATAACTGGAAAGAATACTCTGGCACCGTCTCCATCCCCGATAAAACGAAACAAATTGCCATCGCACTGCAAATCTACGGTCCCGGAAAAATCTGGTTTGATGATCTTGAAGCAACCTTCGATGGCGCAACCCCAGCCGCGAAAAAGACAACTGAAAAAGCCATCGAAGTCAAAGCCGGAAAAGGGGTCGGCCAATACCTATTGGTTCCCCCCAAAGCCAAATCCGCTACGGAAAAAGAGCAGGCGCTATTGATCGTGCTCCCCGGCGGCGATGGTTCGGCAGACTTTCATCCATTCGTAAAACGGATTCATGAGAACGCGCTCAGTGATGACTTTGTGCTGGCACAGCCGCTGGCCAGACAGTGGTCACCCAGTCAAAAAATCGTCTGGCCTACGGTAGACAGCAAGACTGACGACATGCAGTACACCACGGAAGAACTGATTGAGGCGGTCATTGAGGATGTCAGTAAAAAGCACAAAGTTAATCCCCGGCGGATTTACCTGTTGGCCTGGTCCTCCGGTGGCCCAGCCGCGTATGCGACCGTGATGCAAAAAGAGACTCAGGTCAACGGTGCCCTGATCGCCATGTCTGTCTTTAAACCAAAACAGCTTCCTGACCCGAAGAACGCCAAAGATCGCAGCATCTATATGTTGCATTCACCCGACGACAAAATTTGTCCTTACTGGATGGCACAAGCCGCTGAAAAGACGCTCTCCAAAGCGGGTGTGAGCACGACACTGGTTAACTACCCCGGCGGTCACGGCTGGAAGGGAGACGTGTATGGCAACATTCGACAGGGTATCGAATGGCTGCAAAAGTCAAAATGATTCGGGCCTATTGTGCTGACTGCGTTTCCAACGCGAACCAGGACTTATTCAGATAGCTGCAACTGCAGGCTGCTGACGCGTCGGGAACCAGCACCAGTCCGCCGGCGGGAATCGCATTGATCCAGCAACCCGGGCGGACGCCTCCATAATTTTCGATGCTGCTGTTTTTGTTAAAATCGAAATAGCCCAGCGTCGCCGACCGGAAGAACATCATGTTTTCGCAACTCGCCAGAACACCGCAGCCGTAGGAACGTTTAAAATTGAAAGGCTGCGGCTTGCCCGTTTTCAAATTCCAGGCGCCCCCTTGTGCATACACGGTTTTCCCATTAATCAACGGGCGGGAACTGTAATTCGCTTTCGCCTCCCACGTTTTTTCTCCAGTACTACTGTTGAACACACTCAACCGCCCCCCCTTCTCTGAGGAGAGTCTGAAACTCGTCGGTTGATAGCTCATCAGCAGCGCGTCATTCTCTGCACTGACGGCAATCATCGTGCCGTAGATATCTTCTTTATTTTTCCACAGCACATAACCATCGTGAATGCTCAGACATAGTAACTGACCGGTGGCATGTTTGGCGGTTTTGGGAATCGGGTTGCGTTTCGATTCTTTCGTGCGATCAAAATCTGCCAGCGGACGATCTATCAGGTACAGTTTCTCGTTGGCAATCGCAATCGCGTTATGACGGATCGAATCTTCCGACTCGTACTGCCATTTCAATTTTCCGGTTTTCGTGTCAAATGCAAACAGCCGGTTCGACTCGGTCAACTGCTTCGACATATCGCCCGTCGTGTCTCGATAACGATATGCGACAACATGGTTGGGATCAGCGGCAGAGCCGATGAGCATTCCGTCATGCCAGGCAATATATCCCCACGGCTGTTTGTTTGCCTTTGCTTTCGGGTCTTTGGATTGGGGAACGTCAAATGTATGCACCACTTTCCCCGTAGCGGCGTCCAGTTGAAAACAGTGCTGCTCATGCCGGATGAATACAAAATCGCCGCCCAGACAATAATTGCTGCCGGTGCCCGAAGCCCCCATCAGTTCATCACCATCATAGGCCGCGAGGACACCCTCAATCTGGAATCGCCACAATTCATGTCCGTTATAAGCGTCTACCGCGATCAGACCATCATTGCCTTCATGAAACAGACGCCCTTTCGAAAACAACGGCGCCGGCCCGCGACCATGGCGGGAGGGAATCACAAAATCAAAATCCCGATACCACAACATGCTGAGCTGGCCGTTAACCAGTTTGTCATTACTGCACAGCGTGTTCGCCGCGTCTGCATACTGGTGCGTCCACTCGCCGGCCCCTTGAATGGCATCCCGCCGCTCGATGTTCAATTCCCCCGGTTTTCCATAACAGACATGCCCGCCGTACGGTCGCTGCAACCGTTTGAGTTCCTGCACAGGCAGTTCCTTGATCCCCTCAGTGACTGATCTGCCGGAGACCACCAGGTTCGCGACCTTGTTTGGCCCATGCGTCTGATCAAGCGGGCGCTGCAGCACCATAACCCGCGATCCATATACGCCCGCCGCCGTCAACTTCTGACGAGCTAGTGCCACCAGCTTCGGATCCGACTCAATCGCCACAATCCGCAACTGCGTCCGGTTCGCCAGCTCATAAGCCAGTGCACCATCACCGCAACCGACGTCAAAGCAATATCCTTTGTCGATCTTCGTACGCTCGACAATTTCAGCCGCCACTTTAGCGGCTGCGGAATCAGCGGGATACGGTGATGTCACCGCCTCTGTTTTGTTGTTTTTCGATGCGGGTGATTTCGCAGCTGAACCAAAGGTATAAACGTTGCCCCGATCGGTACTGACCACCAGATGAGAACCGCTCACCGCCAGACCGTAGGCCACACCTTCCACGGACGTCGACCAGAACGGCTTACCCGATTCCAGATCAACGACTTCAACAAACCCATCAGAGCCGGACACAATTTTGTCCCCCGCAATAATGAGCGCCGCACTCGGGTGAGACTGTTTAACCGTCCAGACCTGCTTGAGTCCCTTTGAGCGAACCAGCTTGCCTTTACGGTCCGGGTTTTCAGTTTCCACCCATTGATAGCGTGTGACCTTCCCCTTGCTGGCTTCGACCAGACCATCGGGTAAAGCGACGGTCGGGCCGCCTGCTGACTTCGCAATCGCTTCACCGTCGGCTGCTTTGAAAACAACGCCACTGTTTAAAAACAGATCACCGGCCACAACGGTATCGCCGCCCCCCTGAGCCCGGTTTTTCTGCAGGTGAAAATATTCGAACTTTCCAGTCAACCGATTCATCGACGCAGGCACCGCGCGTCCTGCCGGCACGAGCAGATGATCACCGGCAATCGCCAGATAGCCTTGTGCTGAAATGCCGCTGTTGGCATTCGCCCCCCCGTGCGGCTGAGGCATATAAATCTGGCCGGAGTCCGTGTTCGACCAGACCGGCTTCCCCGTTTCTGCATTCAAGGCATACAGATAAATTCCATCGCTGGGCCAGATCCCCGCTGCATAATATACCACGCCTTCAACCACAGCCGCTGCACCACGGGCCGGCCACTTGGAAATCACGCGCTCGTTCCCCACGGCCATCTGCGCATTCGGTCCGCCTCGGTGTTTCCAGATGAGACTGCCATCATCAACACGCAGCGCATAAAGAAAACCGTCATCACTGGTCACCAGCAGTCGATCGCGCCAGACCGTTGGTGCAAAACGAACGGGGCCTTCGGTGAAAAATTCCCAGATCGGTTTTCCCATCTTCAGATCCAGTGCCTGAACTTTCCCGGACACACTATCGCCAAAGAAAACTCGCCCATCGGCAATCACACAATGATTCACACGGTCATAAGTCAAACGCGTACTCCGCGGCCAGGCGGGCTGCGGTGAATGTGCGTCTTGATGACGCCAGTGCTGCGCAAGTTTTTCCGGAAGACCGTCCGTCGTGAATCCACTGCGCTGCGCGTCGGCCCGGTACGTGGGCCAGTCAGCCGCACTGAGTGAAAGCGCCGTTGAAAAGATTCCGACACCAGGCGTGACAAGAAATAATAAAACGCCTGCTGCCCGATTGCGAATTGCTCTCATGATCTTCATTCCTAATGCCCTCTGCTATCTCGGCGGACCGCGTCAAAGTAAACATGCCTTACAGAAGTGTACCACCATGCCCGGCCTTCTGAAACAACCCAAGGGGACAGAATCTCACACTCACACAAGGATTACTTTTTATTGAACTTGTTGTGAATAAACCGTGAAATTTCGCAGTTAATGTTTTGGAAATCGGTCGATCCGGTTTTCCTTTTTCTAGAACCTTCGCCAGAACAATCTTTTAAACAATTAAAAGATCCTCTTGACAGACGATCTGAATCACATTACCATCTTTTAAAGAATTAAAACATATTGCCGATTTGGCATCTGCCCCTTTTCCGATTGTAAGGAATTGCTTCCATGGCACGTCCGGGATCAGAACATCCTACTGAGCTGGAACTCGAAATCCTCAAAGTATTGTGGGATGACTCGCCACTACCGGTTCGCGAAGTCAGATCGCGACTCGAAACCAAAGCAGGCCGCCCGCTCTCCCATAGCTCTGTGATCACTATGCTCAATATCATGTATCGCAAAGGGTTTGTCTCGCGAAAGAAAGAGGGCAAATCGTTTCTGTTTTCCCCCAAACTGATGAAGAAAACGGTAACGAGTGGCATTATGGAAGACGTGCTCTCCCGCGTGTTCGACGGTTCTTCCTCCGATCTGGTCCTCAACCTGCTCGAAACAGTCGACCTGGATCAGGATGAACTCGCGGAAATTCGTAAGCTGATCACACGCAAGGCAAAGGAGCAAAAGAAATGACTTGGCACACACTGATTGACCCGGCTTTCAGCGGTCGCCTTTGCCTGACACTCATGCACTCGATCTGGCAGGTTTCACTGCTGGCGCTGGTTGTTTGGAGTCTCGATCGCTTTTGGCGCAACGCCTCGGTCGAGCGGCGTTACACGCTTCATGTCATCGCCCTCGTGACAGCGCTGGTCGCCGTACCGGTCACGTATCAACTACTCCATCGTGTCGAACCGGTCAGAAACACTTCCGGTGAATCTCCCGTACGCATGATTTATGTCAAACCACAGCCCACTTCCCTCTCAAATACTCCGGTCAAAATAGAGCGAATTGATTCGAGAGAAACGCTCACCAGCGAATCACAGACACAGCAAGTCCGTCAAATACAGCCGACTGATGTCACGAGCACTCTGCTTGTGCCACCCACTACCCTCAACCCGCCAACTCAGTGGTTGTGGCTGGCACCCTGGATTATGGCCATTTATGCCGCAGGCGTTGCACTGATGCTGACACGTCTGATCATCGCCAGCATCCGCGCCAACCGACTGGGCTCGCAAGCCGTTTTGATTTCCGAAGGTCCCCTTGTGGAAGCACTGCGGTCTCTGGCGCAGCAATGGTCGATGAAGGTCGTACCTGCCCTGGCTCGCGCAGAACAGATCGTTGTGCCCAAAGTCATCGGCATTATCCGGCCCACGATTCTGTTGCCCGCATCCACCATCAGTGGTCTCACTACAGAGGAACTCGAACTGATTCTCGCGCATGAGCTGGCTCATGTCAGACGCTACGACATGTGGATCTACCTGCTCCAGCGTTTCGCCGAGGCAATCCTGTTTTTCAATCCACCACTCTGGTATCTCAGTCGCCGTATCAGCGTGCTCCGCGAATTTTGCTGTGATGAAATGGCATGCCAAACACCATCAACGTCGGCCTCATCATCAGCGTTCGAGTCACGCGTAGAATACGCGACGGCCCTCTTGCGCATCGCCGAACTGGCAAAACGAAATAGCACAACCACACCGGATCTCTCTTCGCTCGCCGCCAGCGGAAAGTCACCGTCTGAAATGCGCCAACGCGTGGCCCGTTTGTTCGGCGAACCTTTGAGAGAACCACTGCGCGTCTCCCGAACCGGCGTCCTCGCTCTGCTGGCGCTGACATTAGCGTTGCCACTAGTCTCGCTCGTTTCGACGTCCACCGCACAGACGGTGACAAAAAAAGAGGAGCCAGCGAAAAAAACGGTCACCCAGAAAACGCCGCCTCCTACCAACAATACCTCAAAAGCAAAAGAGGATTCGCGCACGTTCCGACTCAACGTCGTTGACTCTGCCGGAAAACCGGTGCCGAACGCTTTGATTGAAGCGCGGACCGATCCGGCCGTGACTCCCGAACAAATTCAACGCGGCAAATACGTGCGCAAGAGTACCTACGGCCCCTATGTCAGAACCGACAAAAAAGGGGTACTGCAACTGACGGTACCCACTCGTCTCAAGCGATTTAATCTCAATATCAAACAACCTGGCTATGGACCGTACTGGGCCACCTGGAGTCTGGTTCCCCACCGTGACCCCATTCCCACTGAATTCACAGCGCAACTCGACAAAGCCTGGACCGTCGGCGGTACCGTTGTTGACGAGGCAGGAAAACCGATTGCCGGCGCCAGAGTATCACCCAGCCTGAAGTTTAAAAAACGTCCCAGCGATTCCAGTGAACTGGGCGTCGGCACAAGAATCACCACCGATGCCAACGGTCAATGGCGGTACCCACATATTCCCGTTTCAAAATCGGAAGTGTATATCGCCGTGAATCATCCCGAATATCGTGCCTGGAGAAATCGCATTGCCCGTAGCGAGTTTACTGTTAAGAAAAACCAAAAGCCCACCGGTCGCATTGTCCTTGATCGAGGACTGACGATTGTCGGCGTGGTGGCCGATGAGCAAGGCAACCCCATCCTCGGTGCATTGGTGCGAACCAAGTTTGCCAATGAAATCCGCAAAGCAACCACGGACGAAAACGGCGTCTACATTCTCAGTGGTTGTGAACCCCGCATGGCGCGCGTGGTGGTCTCCGCCAACGGCCGTGCGCTGGAATTGCAGGAAGTCCGCGTTGATCCCGAGATGGAACCCGTCGATTTCATCCTGAAGCCGGGGGGCAAGATACGAGTGCGTGTGGTCGATGAACAAGGAAAAGGCGTTCCCAAAGCACGGATTTTCTTCCAGCGCTGGCGGGGGCACATCCAGTACTTTGAATTCGATCACATCAGTCAGTATGCCGATGAGAACGGCGTCTGGGAATGGAACGAGGCACCGCTGGACGAGTTCCAGGCCGACATCTGTCGTACCGGAGGCATGCAGTTGACCGACCAGAGCCTGCAGGCGCGCGAGGAAGAATATGTCTTCGCTCCCCCCAAAACGTTGGTCATCTCCGGCAAGGTCATCGATGCAAAAACCAAACAGCCCGTCAAAAAATTTCACGTCACGCACGGCTACCCGCTGGACAAGGAGCAGTCCCACATCTTCTGGAACACGACCGACCGCTTCGAATCGCTTGATGGCCAATATCAACTGCGGATCAATCGAGACGCTCCCATCAACAAAGTTCGTATTGAAGCAGACGGCTATCAGGTCGCGACCTCACGCGAAATCAAACCGGATGAGGGGAATGTCTCTTTTGATTTCGCTCTGGAACCGGCAGAGGATATCGCGTCCCACATCCAGACGCCGACCGGAAAACCAGCCGCGGATGCCGAAATTACGATCGGCATCGCCGGCACACAAATCGCCATCATGAATGGAAAAGTGCGTAATCTTTCCACGTATGCGACCACGGTGCACGCTGATGCTGACGGACTGTTTAACATACCGCCACGGCAGGAATCATTTCAACTGGTCATCACTCACCCCACCGGTTTCGCGTATCTCTCGTCCGAGAATGGGAAGCTACCCAACCCGATCAAACTCACTGCCTGGGCGCGGCTCGAAGGCACATTCCGTGTAGCAAATCAGATCGCTC
The DNA here is from genome assembly GCF_007744675.1 of Gimesia alba. Classification (NCBI taxonomy): domain Bacteria; kingdom Pseudomonadati; phylum Planctomycetota; class Planctomycetia; order Planctomycetales; family Planctomycetaceae; genus Gimesia; species Gimesia alba. The sequence continues at coordinate 95,611 of NZ_CP036269.1, read as the reverse complement.
CCAATGTCACCCTCTCAATTCAAGGCAACGGGATCAATGTCTACGAAGAGGATAATCCCCACATCTACACTCGGAATCAAGTCAAAACCGATCAAAACGGACGCTACGTTTTTGAACGCGTCTTTCCTGGCAACGGCTACGTTGGACGCAACATCACATTCATGGTCAACGAGGGAGCAACGGAAGTGACTTCGGCGATCCAGATTCCTCAGCAGTTTGAGGCCGGAAAAACCATCACCCTGGACCTAGGCCGTTCAGGCCGGCCGGTCATCGGTAAACTCGTCCCCCCTGAAACGTTTCAGGGAAAAGTCATCTGGCCCTTCGCCACGTTGCGAGCATACCGCTACATGGAGCCCCCTGCCATCGTATCACTGATGAACACACTCCAGAACGACCCTGTCCAATACCAGACCTGGTTCGATAACTGGAAACAGTCACCGAAATACGCCGAGGAAAAAGCGGCGATTGAGGAATACCAGCGGGCCAATGAAAAGCTCAGGGCCGAGACGCCTCACCTGGTCGCCACCATGGATCGCGACGGCTCCTTCCGCATCGATAATACCCCACCGGGAACATACTCGATGTCCGTTTATTTCTACGAGGGTAATCAGAACCCTGGTCCTCTAATTGATCACATTTTCTCAGTACCGCCTGCAGAAAAGAACGGCGAAACAGAACCCGTCGATCTGGGCACACTGCCGCTGAAATAATCGTTCCAGAGTCCGCACACCACTTGAGCTCTACTTTCATTTCGTGCTTTTCGTGTCTTTCGTGGTAGAAAAATAAACCGCGTCGATTCATTTTTGCCTTTCATCTCGCATTAAGACGTTCCGATTTGCTAAAGTGTGTTCCTCGGACAAATCACATTCCCTTTTATGGAGAAAAGGAACCATGCGCATTCTGATCGTCGGTGCCGGCATTGGGGGTATGACGCTCGCCGCCTTACTCAAACAGCGCGGCTTTGAACCCACACTCATCGAACGCGCCCCCAACTTTGACCACGCGGGTTATATGCTGGGACTCTGGCCGCTCGGCTATCGGGTCTTTCATGGCCTGGGTCTCTATGAACAGTTCGCCGCCGAGTCGATTGAATGCAAACACTACGAAGTCCGCGATAATCACGGCGAACTCGTCAAACACTGGTCGATGGCCCCCATCTCCGACCGCTTCGGCCCCAACCTGAGCTGCACGCGACCGCAACTCATCAAGCTGCTGCACTCAGCCCTCGAAGGCGCCGACCTGCGTTTCAACACCGCCATTGAATCACTGAACGATACCGGAGACGCTGTTACTGCCACCTTCAACGACGGCACGAGCGAGACCTTCGACCTTGTCGTCGGTGCTGATGGACTACATTCGAAAGTCCGCCAGCTTGTGTTCGGCGAACAGCCCTACTACCACACGAACTGGGGTGGCTGGGTCTGGTGGGTCGACGTCGATCAGGTGCCAAAAGAGACCTTCGTGGAACACTGGGGCGCCGGCCGCTTCTTCGGCATCTATCCCACACAGGAGGGGGCGGGCGTTTATGCGGGCGCGCCCGTAGAAGGCAACTTCGATCAGCCGGGACCAGGCCGACGACAACGCCTCCGCGAACAATTCGCCGGCATGGGAGAACTCGTCGACACCTGCCTTGCCGCTCTGCCCGACGACAGCGAAGACCTGTTCTTCTGGAAACTCTCCGACGTTCGTTCGAAAGAGTGGACTCGCGGCCGTGTCGTGCTGCTGGGCGATGCCGCCGCCGGCTTCCTGCCCACCGCGGGCATCGGCGCGTCGATGGCGATGGAGTCCGCCGCCGTGCTGGCCGATGAACTTTCCCGCACGAACACAGAGTTCCTGGAACACGCCCTGTCGCTCTACGTCAAACGCCGCAAGCATCGCGTCGAAAGCACCCAAAGCGATTCGCGTCATTTAGCCAAAATGATGTTCATCAAATCCGCCACCGTCGCCCACATCCGCGACGTCGCCACAAAATTTTACTCACTGGAACAGCTTGCCAGCTCCATCGCGAAGGCCTTTGATGAACCGATTTAACATCTCAGATACAGCAACGGCTTCTGTACCTCTTTTTAGAATCAAGCTCGATTTTGAAATTCAGACTTTCAGTTTAACCCGCTTATGATAAACTGAACACAGGAATACTCTATGATCCTACTTTGATCCCAGAAGTTCTACGAGGTTTCGAAATGCGTCAGCAACGATTTCCATTCATACATTCAATTGTCGTTTGCTTACTCTGTGGATCACTCACTCAGGCAGCGGATCAGAAGCCGATCTCAATTCCAATCGATCAATTCACACAGTTGAACGAGTCTGAGCAAAAAGGGCTATTACTCAAAGCCTTTCAGCGCCGGCTGGAACATGCAAAGAATCTCTATTATGAGGTTGATCTAAACTGGCTCATTTACGAGAACCAGAACGAACTACCCGGCAAACTGCGGGAAGCTGCGATGTTGAGAAGATGTCGACACTGGCTGCTTGGAGATTCCTACCGTATGGACTCGGATATGTTTCGCCCTACTGAAAAACAAGCCTGCCAATGGATCTCTGACGGATATGATGCCAAACAGAGGATCTCAAAAGCTACATTTACTGATAAAAAACGCAGTTCTGGCCGGATCGACAGAATCCATGATTCGATTATCAGCGATAATAAATACATTTTCTGGTTGCGCGGCGTGTACCCACACAAATCCAAATACCTGTTTCAGTATCTGATCGATCACAAAGCGGAATTTGAGATCGAGGCGCCCGTGGACGATGGCAAGGTGCAACTCACCGTGAACTTTCAACCTCACTGGACCAACAAACCAGGGGGAAAACGAATTTTCATCCTCGATCCGAAAAAGGGGTTTCTTCCCATCAATGGCCACTCCCGATGGAATGAACTCCGTGTTGATGGTGGCCAACCGATGTGGCGCATTGAGCGATTTTTCGTCTTCGAAAGTAAACTCGTGGGTGATGTCTGGATGCCGGTGAAACTGCGTGAAGAAATTATGAGTTCATCCGCGCCTGAGATTCTCTCCACACAGGAAATAGAGGTCACACGTATCGAACACGGAACCGTCAAACCAGCGGATTTAGCCATACAGTTCACAGAGGGGATGAAAATCGTCGATGCCATTAAAGGCGAGTCCTACACTGTTTCTTCCACTGACAAATCAGAATAACCATGGACTTGCTTGATCGGCTCTTAGCCCACGATGCCTGGACCACACGCCAACTGCTTGAGATCTGTGCCACGCTTCCCGATGAACAACTCAATCATGAGTTCGAGATCGGTCACCATACGCTCCGCGCAACGCTGCATCACATCATCGGTAACATGGAAATCTGGTCGGCATTGATGGCCGGTGATCCCATCGAACGACAAACATATCAAGCAATCAACGGCATGCGCGAGCGTTTATCCGTCGCCGAAAAACGATTGCAGTCCATCGCCGTTAAAGTCCAGGCAACAAACGGCTGGGATGATATCTGGATCGACCACCTCGACGATCCGCCCCGCGAAAAAACCTTCGGCACCGCCCTGGCCCACATTGTCACCCACAGCATGCACCACCGCGCCCAGGTGCTCTATATGCTGAGGCTCTCAGGCGTTCAACCACTGCCCGAAGGGGATGTTTTCAGCTGGGAAAATAACATAAAATGAAACTTAAGAATTCCAGATATCAAAATCAGTAATCATCAGAACGAATACATTATGAATCAGAAACCTGTTGAATCCATCGCTGCTGCCGGGAATACCGAAATCCCCTGTTATCTGGCGATCAGGTCTCTGGGATTTGAGATTTCCAGAGTTGAAGAGGAAAACATTCTTTCAGATATGGAGTTTTGGGTCGCAGAAAATTCTGAATTTCGATTTCTCGCCCCAAGCCATCTGGAACTCCTGGGGCTCATCTCGATGCGCCAACTTCGTGGGCAAAACTGGAAAGCCGAAGACCGAGAGATTGATGACTACTTCGAGAAATACGATTCTGGATCGTTGTAGCTCAAGAATGAAATCCTAACAACCTCACTCCCCCACCCCGCGATTCACTCGGTTATTCTCATCCGCTTTCGCTTTCTCAATCGCCGTGCGTTGCTGGTTGTTGTAGAAGTCGGTCGTGAGCGGTTTGCGTTTCTGGCCGGAGAGGGATTCCAACAGGCCGAGCAGTGTCTCCACGATTTGCGGTTCGGCGTTGACTTCCAAACCCGCGGTGCGGGCGGGCCAGGTGGTGTAGCCGCCGAGGTAATGTTGTTCGGGGGGCGGGATGTAGCCGGCGGCGCCGTTGGCCAGGCCCATGTTGAAGGTCAGCTTGAACGGACTCTGTGCTTTGAGCTTCAAGCCGGTGATGCCGTAGACTTCGTTGGGAATCGCGGTGATCGCCAGGTCGCTTATGCCGATCGTCTGCAGCACGATCTCTTCTTCCGGATGTGCGTCGATCCACGTTGCCTGCTCGGCGTAGACTTCCGGTTTCGATTTCGGTCGGCGGTCGCCGCGACTGGTATTGAGTTCCTTTGCCCAGGCCAGTCGCGCGGGGCTTGGCAAGCGACGGTCCAGTGTCAACCGGGTTTCCGCCATCGCCAGTTTCGGATCGCCAGTCGTGTAGTCGATCTTCTTGTATGCCTCAAAGGCGAGATCGGCCAGTCCGCCCGCGTACTCGTCGATACTATAATCGGCCCGTCGTGGTTGGGAGTAGTCCATCCATTGCAGATCGCCGGACGTTCCCTGCGACATGGCGGCGACGAACTGCGGGTTCTGCTTGCCGGCGATTTTCTGTTCCATCAGCGCAGAAAACTTGCCGTAATAGTCGGCTGAAAATCCGCCGCCGGTGCCGAAGTAGTGCATTGAATAATTGGCGAGCAGACCAAGGGGCCGTTTACCGTCCGCCGACTGAATGCTGAGCAGTGAGAGCCCCGTATCCGCAGGGCCGGCGGGGCCGATGAAATCGGGATTCTGATAACCGGGATGCATGATGGCCCGCACCGTGTTCTCGCCAAAGGGGTCGGCCGCGTATTTGTCCGGCTGTCGCAACCAGCGACGGCAGTGCGTGTGATGGGGCGCATCGACAACGGTGAAACCGATGCGCGCCGGTTCGAGATTCTGATACGCGCGTGCGATTCCTTCGGCCAATTTCGGGGGCAGGAACCGTTCGTAGTTCGGATCGCTGCGCGTCCCCAGACAGAGATTCATCACACTCGGCGCGGTGTGCGTGTGCGTGGAGGCGATCAACATCCGGTTGACGGGGATGCCTGTCTGTCTGCTGGCAAGAATCTTGGCGCGATCACAAATGTCGCGCGGAATCATACAGGAATCGACGACCATGATGGCAACAGTCGTCTCTTCCGACTTCAACACAAAACAGCGGGCGTGGAGGCGATCCAGTACCTTATTCTGGTTCCGCTCCACAAAATAACCGTTCTGAATCGCCGGCAGCGTAGGGGGTGAAATATCCACCGTCGCGGCGCCCGCAGACAGGCCGCATTCCCCTTCTGCAGGAAAACAGAGCAGTGCCAATACTGACAACATCAGACATGTATTTCGAAAACCACCTGTCATGTTCCTGTCTCCTGCCTGTTCTACTGAGACCCGTTATTGAGCCGTCTTTTGTTTCCGCATTTTATTCGCGAGGTATTTCGCGGTTTCGTCAGCGATCACGTTGTAACCCGCCAGATTCGGATGCCGATCAGAATACCAGCCCGGCAGATCTCCCAGAATCGGATCGAGTTCGTTGGCCATCACCACCACTCGACCTCCCATGATGAATGGTTTTACCAGGTCCTGATATTTCTCGGGCACTTTCTCCACCGGATACCGGCGGTAGTTGAGCATGTTGAATCCCTTTTTCAACTCAGCGGCATAACGGGGATAGATGTCAAATACTTCCAGATTTTCCTCTTTCGCCACCTGAAACACCAGATCGTTGATTTCCTTGCTGACCTCTTCATTCGCAAACGGGATTACCGTCATTGGAACCAGGACGGCATTAGGGTGATCTTTCCTCAATCGCGCGAGCAGTTCGTGAAAGTCTTTCGGAAAATTCTCGGTGAAGTTCTCGCGCTTCGCCCGATCATTCAAGCCGTAACGGATGAAGACATAATCGACGCCCGGCAGCTTGGCGGCGTCACGATCGTAGCGACCCGAATCGAACAGGCGCTTAATGTATTCGCCACTCAGGCTGGAGTTGATCACATGACAGGGGGGCAGATCCCCTTCCGCCGCCAGCAGTTGTTCGAGTACTTTTTCCAGATGCGGGCCTTCCGGTTTGAGCCGACGCGGAATGCTGCCTTCGGTCGTGCTGTCTCCCAATAAGAGGATTTGAATTTTCCCCTCATGCTCGGCCTGGGCAGAAGGATTCGCTGACAGCAGCGCGACGCCCAGAATGAGGAACGATAACAGTGTCGGTAAGGAAGAAGGTCGGCTTAAGTGCATCTGAGCAGTCCTGTCCGGGTAAGTGAGGTTCAAGCGGGTGGGGCAAGCAACAGATTTTATTATGTGTGATGAACCATTCGAATTCAATTTCCAAATCAAACTCCTCAGAAAACAGAGACCAATTGTCGGCTGTACTTTCGTAATGACTGAGGCGGAAAGTCTTATTCCTCATCAACCAGCTGAAACACCTCCTCGACGGGTACATCGAACGTTCTGGCGATCCGCAGAGCGAGGGCCAGAGAGGGCGCATATTTACCGGATTCCAATGCAATGATCGTCTGCCGGGTCACACCGACGTGGTCTGCCAGCATCTGCTGCGTCATCTCATCGTGTTCAAAGCGGAAACGCCGAATCTGATTAGTGAGGTCTGCTCGTTCTTTTGGCGCCATTGATTATCCCCTGCTGTTCAGGATCAGCGTCGCGACAGACACGACACCAATAAACAGCACCAGCGCATAAAAGACGCTCACCTGCACGACCTCCACGGGAACGCAGCCTTCCTGACCGTAGACCAGGGGAGTCAGCAGACTGGAGGCCAGCACATAAACGAGCCAGAAGACCGAAGCGCCGATCAAGGCAGCGCGCCTTTGAATGAGAGCGTCTCGCTCATCCGTGATAACTTCATTTTCGCGTTTGCGATAGAATATGGGACTGAGAGCCAGCAGGGCCGTCAATCCCAGAGCACCATGGGCTTTCCAGCCAAAAAAAGGGTACAGACAACCGACGATCAACAATACGCCCAAAACCACCAGCAGATTAAACCAGGCAAATTTCTGTGTCGCTGTCATGGCACCTCCCCTCTTTGTTAATAGATGATGATCCAAAACGAACATCAACTAAATGTAATGCTCACACGACATATTGTAAAGTTTATTTTACTTCATTTTCGCTATTTATTGTAATTATGACGAAACAGGTGCTGTTAAACTCTTGATCGTTCCAGATACCGCATCGCACGAGAGAAGCTGCCAGACAGGGAATCTCGTTGTCTTCGTGTGCGTTGAATCTAGAATGAACTACAGATCGTTACTTCTATGAATCAGGAGCACCAGTGCGGATCGGCATCCTTTCAGACACTCACAATCACCTGCAGCGCACCGAGCGGGCTGTCGAACTGTTGCGCGGTGCAGGCGCCGAGGCGCTGTTTCATTGTGGCGACCTGGCGAGTCCGGAGATTGTCAACTCCTGTGCGGTGCTGCCCTTCTATTTCACATTCGGAAATCACGATTCCGATATGGTGCGGATTCTCGAACAGTCGGCCGAAGAACAGGGAGCCCACTGCCTGCACTGGGGCGGCGAAGTCACGCTGGCCGAAAAACAAATCGCCCTCGTCCACGGACATATTACCCGCGACTTAAAGCCCCTGCTGGAAGCGCAGCCCGACTACCTGCTGACCGGCCACTCGCATCAGCAACATGATTTCCATGAAGGCACCACCCGCCGCATCAATCCGGGTGCCCTGTTCCGCGCCAAGGTGTTTACGGTGGCGATGCTGGATCTCAAGACGGACGACCTGCAATGGCTGGAGGTGCCGAAGTAAGGGTTCTCACCCGCGGGGTACACCCAGACAAATTCGAAAGCCGTCGCGGGAGTCGGAGTAGCTCTCACTCTTCAGTCCCAGACGGACGGCGCAGCGGGCGTTGCCGGGGACGTCGAAGTAGTTGCCGCCACGACAGACGGGCCGCGGATTTTCTTTGACGAAATAGAGTTCTTCGTGCCCCCCTTTGGGATCGAAGTGATCGAGGACAATCTCCCACACGCCGCCACACATGTCGGCCATTCCGAAACCGTTGCGGCCTTTTTCGCCATATTGGTCTACGGGTGAGACAAAGGCGAAGCCGTCGCTCCAGGGCGCATTCGCCAGCGGCCAGATTTTGTTGCGGCCGGGCAGAAAGTCGACGGCGGAAATATTCAAGCGGCCTTCGCCGTCGCGCAGGTCATTACCCCACCAGAAATAATGGCTCTCCTGGCTGCCCCCTCGACAGGCATAGGCCCACTCGGCTTCAGTCGGCAGCCGATATTCCAGTCCTTTCGGCAGTCGACCGGCTTTGCGTTCGCGCTCGGTAAGCCATTTACAAAACGCGCGGCCGTCATTCCAACTGACGCAGACGACCGGATAACTGTTTCGCAGGGGAAAGCCGAAATTCGGATCGCGCCAGCTCTTGCCTTTCATCGAGATCCAGGGATGCGGCGGCGCTTTGGCAGTGATTTTCCATTCGGGATCGAACACCTGCGTCTCACCGCCCGGTTTCTCGGCATCGGTCACATAGCCGGTCTCTTCGACAAAGCGTTTGAACTGCCCCACGCTGACTTCGGTGCGGCCCATCCAGAACCCGTCCCTGACCTGCATCGGCCGGGGCATTTCCCCTTCATACGATTCCCGCGTGGTGCCCGGCGTCGCCCCCCCTTCAATGCCGGTCGCCCAGGCTTTCTCTTCGGGCGTGCTGCCCATCATGAATTTGCCCGGCGGAATATAAACGACATCAAGAGAAACATCACCGCCCAGGTCAATCTGTTTTGAATCTCCCTGACTGGGTGGATCAGCGGCCTGCGCCGTCACAACGCTCAATATGAGACAGGATAACAACAGCAGACGATCAACGTTTGCGATTTTCATCGGGTGGGTTCCTTGTTAAGGTAAGCTGAGCAGGCAGGAGTTTGGGAGACACATTCATTAAGATAGAGAATTAAATCCCCAGGATCAACAAAATATTGATCTTTGTGAGAACCGGATGACAAACTATTTTCTCTAAAGAACGTGTTCTTGATCAACAATAGGATTACATTAAACCGATCGTCAAATCAATTACATAATCACTACAATAATAAAACGCGAGCTATTGATGGGTGTCTATTACTACTATGTCAATCTGACGAAGAAAGAGAAATTTTGCATCGACGCCCTGGGCGGAAATCTGCGTCACAGGGCATTGGGAAGAACTCTTGCCAGTCGCGCATTTCATTTGATGTTAAATTATGCGAATGGACGATGGGTTGGAGATTATGTCGCAGTAATGGGTGATGATAACACGCCTGACTGGTCTCACCTTTCAGATAAATTGACCGATATCGATGCAATCGTAATTTTAACATTATTTTATGTTGATGGATTCAAAGAGATCGGAGAAATTGCCAAGCATGACCGTTACTTGTTTATGCAATTATGCCATTTAGTGGTAACAAGACAGGCGCTCGAACTCGAGCCCTCGCTCAAGGAATACTTTGGGTCAAATTATCTTAAAAAATACAAAGATCTCTGCCAGGAATCAAACTGGCACCATCCAAAAGATCTTACCTTAGCTGAGAACGAGCCACTGTTTCCCAAAAGGCCAAAGGGAGTCTTGTAAATCTGTCTGAGTCTTCCTAATCAAATGAAAATAGATTCGACCAGGTAGTGTTTCATCATTCGAATTGGTCTTTGTAAATGGGGAGGAACCGGGGCTAACGCCCTTCGGCTAATAAGGAACGCTGGCTGGTAAATTACCGCAAACAAGATCAGCCGCACGGTGTTAGCCTCAGTACTTACAAATCTCGGTAAAAATCGCATGTTTGAGAATCACACTCAAAACGATTAAATACAACTATCTAGCGAACTTTGTTTCCTTCATATATGTCATTTCTTCTAAGCTTGTCTTACCCGCCCTGGTGCGGGATACTCAGATATCCGTTCGTGGGACTTGGGAGTGACTTCCGCGTTAGCCTTTAGAGCTTTTTAGCCCGTCGCTACTTATCTTCCCCGAACGGACTTTTTTCTTTTTCAGGAAAATGGAGCCGTGACGGACGGGAAAGTTCAACCTACGGAGCGAGAGCAACTGCGCGAGCGGTGCGAACGGGAAGACGTGATCATGTTTATCAATTCCTGTTTCGCAGCCACGCGCCAGAACGAGTATTACACCGATCTGTATCGCACGTCCGTTTCGATTGAATTCCTGCACCGCTATGTGTTGATCAACTATCGGCTACTCTATGCGCGCACGCTGGCGGCGGGCATTAATCATTTCAATCAGCAACAGATTATTTTTAACCTGCTGGAGGCAGGTGCGCCCGCTGATACAAAGCAGCGTACTGAAGAAGGTGCGCTGATTGCCACAGCGCTACGGAAATTGCCTGCCAACCGGGTGTATGCTTTGTTTGTGCGACTGCAGCAAAATCGAGTGAATAACCGCCGGACCCGTGCTGTAATCAAATCGTACCTGGCCTGGCGGCGCGAGCCCGAATTCGACGCGATTAAGTATCGTAACAAATATCGGGCTGCGGCGGCACACATTCATTCCCGACTGGATGAGGAACTGGGGCTTTTCCTGTTTGAGCGGTCCAGTCAGAAGTCGTTCACGACGCCGTTATTGAACCAGTATCGCCAGGCGCAATACAGTGCGGCTGCCATTTATGAGTTGCCGTTTACCGTAGCCGAATCGCTGGCTCAGAAGCATCAGATTCCCCGTGATGTGTTTTTGAAAAAGATCGAACCGAAAATGACAGCCGCCGAGAAGCTGCGTCTTCAGTCAACTGCTGCGCGTACAAAGGGTGTTGAAATTGAGTTCGACCTGAGTCGGGCTGGCCTGACCAAGCTGGCGCTCTACATTCTCTCTTTAAAGCAGAGCCAACGCGCAGCGCGAGCGGATGAACTGCAGGCTGCTCTGAAAGCGGCGGCAGACAAAGCATTGACTCGCGCGCCACTCTCATTGGGGCGCGTGGCGACGATTCTGGATCGTAGTCGCTCCGCAACCGGCAGCCGTGAAAAACGCAATCGGCCCCTGGCGGTCGCTCTGGCCGCCAGTTCTCTGCTGCGCCGTGCGGCGACCGAATACCGGGCTTTCTGGACACCCGCATGGGGAGAGAATTCGTTTGAATTCCTGACGCATGCAGCAGGACAGACAGCGCTCGCGGAACCACTGCTCGATGCACTGGAATGGCGGCCCGATCTGATCGTGATTGTGTCCGACGGTTACGAAAACGATCCGCCTCAACTCGTCGATCAGGTGGCCCGCGTGTACCGGGATGCGATTGGTAAGACAGAGACACCCGAAATCGTCCACATGAATCCGGTATTCGACGCCGATCATTACGCGCCCCATCGCCTGGGAGCGACAATCCCGACGGTGGGACTGCGCGATGCGGAAGACATTCCCATCATACTGGGATTTGCCAAATTTACCGCCGGGACCGCAACGCTGGACGAACTCGAACAGTATCTGGCATTGCGTGTGAACAGGATGCTCAACTCTGATGGAACGTAAACAACCCAAAACAACCGATTGTCTGGAGACGATTTCTCTGAAAGGTCTGACACTCGCACCCTCTCAGGTATTGGGAGGCGTGCGGCTGGTTCCTGTGCTGCGCAAACAGGTGCGCGAAGATTTGCGTCTTACGAAACGCCCCTATTATGAGGACATCGCCGCCGTCCAGATTGACAATAAAACAGCCTACTATTCTTACATTCCGCATGCCTTCATCGCGGACTGGACGAACGATGGTTCACCAGCGGTCGCCTACGGTACGCAAATTCGATCCAATAAATCGACGAAAACCAGTGATGGGACAGCCCATGACCTGGGATTCATGACGGCACGCGTCATGAAAAAAATGCGGGCTCGCGAAGACCGGAACCGCCTGCGGTTTTTGCCGATGGATGTTTCCATGGAAGGTTTTCTCGCGCTGCATTTTGGCGGCCCCGACATTATCTGGGAAGAGTATTCCCGGAAAGCAATCCGCGATGGGTTGAGTCCGCGCTCTGAAACGACGATTCCAGGCCGCTGGATCAAAGGGCTGGAAGACGCGTTACGCGTGTTTGAGATTCATACAAATCAGGTCGGTTCGCTGGTCTTCGTTGGCGATGCGCTGGCCTCGGCGTTCATCGTATCTCATCCCGATGATTATCGTGCGCTGCACGAGACGTTATTGACGGATGACTATGGTGAATTGCTCTACTACTATGGACTGTACGCACAGGAAAACGGTCTGAACCCGGATGAGATCGACGCCGATCGCGTTCAGTCAATGAAAGATCTGCGCACCGAAGTCGCCCGCGTGCGGTCCGACTGGTCGCAACTGCATACTCTGATGTCAGACAATCTGCTGGGCTGCCCGGTCCGCTACGAGATGGTTTACCGGATGGGGCCGTTCCATTTGCAACGTTTTATGACAGAATTGAATCCGAAAACAGAAAACCATATTGGCGAATCGATAGTCAGGAAAAATGGAACGCTGGAATATTTGAAAACATATCGTCTGTCTGCAGCACAGTGCCGACGTGCGTATCTATTGATGCAGCTGGCTGACAGCAACTGGTCTCTCGATGCTTGCGCAGAGAAACTGACCTGTACCAGAAACGAACTGATTTTCCGTTTTGAAAAAGCCGGCTTCGGTTACTTGTTCCATCGGCATGTACTGGAGGAAGTCCGCAGTGAGTTTCGGAAGCAATCTTGGCATTAAACTGACCTGAAGGATTGTTGATGCGGAATTCCAGTCTCCAATTGACAGACTGTTTGAGTACGGTACGATTGAAACCGTGTGCAGCGGATGCGAATTTGTCTCAACAGTGCGAACCATAACCTGAGTATCAAAAACATGGTATATCAAGCCTTTTACTATTGCGAGCAGACCAATGAATATGTCAGCCCGGAGGATGCCTGTGAAATGGACCTGGCACTGGCACAGGAGCGGGCGCTCGATTTTTTACAGGGAGCTGATGACTTTTTCGGATTGATTGACGAATCCGGCACCACGCTGCAGTTTGCAAGGACCGGCGATACGATCTGGATGGAAATTCCCGTTCCCGCGGAACGAGGCAGTTATGGAAAACATATTTCGCTTGCGGAAGTGAGCCCCCTGATTGGCGATTTACCTGCTTACATTGACCTGAATGATTTTTCCGGAATGGAATTTCAATCCTGGGAAATCTGACTACCCGATTTTCGATTCAGCGGTAGTTGCTTAATCACAGGCTGGTCAGATTGATTTCTTTTTGCGATTTCTTCTTGACACACCTACACGATGTAGGTATTAATAGCCTACAACTTGTAGGCATTAGATTTCAGGAGCTTGAAATGGCCAAAGCAGATGCGGCGCCGCTGACCGATGCGCAGCGGGAGATTATGGAACTCGTGTGGGATCGCGGGGAAATCACTGTCAGTGAAGCCCGCGATGCACTGGCCCAACGACGTGAGCTGGCGCGCAATACCGTGCAGACCATGATCGTGCGGCTGGAGGAAAAAGGCTGGCTGAAACACCGCCAGGAGGGACGCACCTTCGTCTATTCTGCGAAACGACCGCGCACGGTCTCACTGGGTGCCAAGGTTTCCCAGATGGTGGACCGTTTTTTTGCCGGTTCCGCGGAAGAGATGGTCACCGCACTCCTGGAATACCGGGGGCTTTCCTCCGAAGAAGCCGAACGGATTCGCACCATGATTGAAGCAGCAGAAACAAACCAGAAACATTCTTCTCAACGACGAAAGGAATCGTCATGATGCTAATTCATTTCGGAAATCCCGGTGATCAGCTCCTGATTGGGGGCATCAATGTGCTGTTGCAAATCACGTTTGTCACTGCGGTGAGTTTATTGTTTGCCACTTGCCTCCGCCGTAATCCTGCGGTTCGGTGTGGCGTGTTGGGCACAGCGTTAATTCTGGTCTTGCTCAGTCCGGCAATCACGTTCTGCATGCAGTCTGCGGGGAACAGTCTGTTGACGGTTTCACTGTTGGAGGAAAACACAAATTCCGTCGCCCGTTCCTCTCTGGCAAGATCCTCCGAGGAAATGCCCTCTTCAGCGGCCTTATTGCAACCCAATGCCTCTAAAGAGACCACTCACCGACAGCAACCCACAATCATTGACGTACTGAACCAGACAGAACAGAAACCAGTGGCGGAAACGCTGCAGTCAGGGTCTCTGATCAAATTATCGAAAGCACAACAGGAGGCGGCCGCTGCTTCGCAAACCGCACCATCGACGGGTACCCGGGTTGGTTCCCTGCTGCGCGCCATCATGCCGGGGCTGTTGTTGATCTGGCTTTCAGGAACGATACTGTTATTGGTCAGACTCGTGTTTGGCTGGTGCCGTCTGGCGTTCATTTTACGGTCGGCAAAACCCAATACGAATCCGCTGCTCGCAGAAGTACTTGAACTGGCGGGACGATTGTTTCCGGGAACACGTCTGCCAGAACTAGTTCTCTCGCAACATGTTGCAGGTCCAGTTTCAACAGGATTCCTGCGGCCACGGGTCGTCCTGCCGGCACAAATCGTGGGCCAGATCGATCCTGAATCGTTGCGGGAGATCTTCATTCATGAAATGGCGCATCTGGCGAGACGCGATCAGGTGATCCTGTTGATTCAAAATCTGGTGTCGGCACTCTTCTGGTTACATCCGCTTGTGAATGTATTGAACCGCCGGCTCGCCCAGGCCCGCGAAGAAGTCTGCGATAATTATGTGTTAGCGACAACGGCGGCGTCCTGTTATAGCCGGACGTTGCTGGCACTCGCCAGGCTGAGTGAACCGGATCGGTTTCTGCCAGGTACGGTCGGGTTATTTACTTCGCGCTGGAAACTCGAAGACCGCATCGCCGGCCTGCTTGATGAAAAACGAAGTCGCTTGACGCGACTGTCAAAGAACAAAATTCTGTCCTTGATCGCCCTGACACTGATCATGATCGTCGGCATTGCCGGGGGGACCATTACCGTAGCACAAACAAAAATGAATTCCACCAATAAGCAAACGCCAGGCAAACAAAACACGACTCCACAAAAACAGCCGCTCATTGTTCGCGGCACGATTACCGGCCCCGATGAAAAACCTGCCGCCGGCGCGCTGGTGGCAGTCGTGGCATCGAAAAAAAATGACGGCTGGCCATTGACGCGAGAACTGCTGGGAGAGGGTGTCACTGATACCGCAGGTTATTTTGAACTGTCATTGAAGAATTATTCTTCGAAAATCCATTCGCTTCCCAGTCTCATCGCTCGGACGAACCAGTCGGGATTCGCCTGGCGAACGGTGGATCTGACCAGCAATCCAACCCAGGCTGATTTGAAACTACCGCCAGAGCAACTGGTTCAAGTTCGGTTTGTGAATCCGGAAGGGCGTCCCGCGGCTCAATTGCCGGTTGAACTGACGAGTATTTTTCCCACGAGTAAAGATCAGATGCATCTTGAACCCGCTTTGGGAATTGCCGGTCCGACTTCAAAATCGAAGATCTGGCCCACATCGCTCCAAACCGATGCACAGGGCTTGCTGACTCTGAAAAACATTGCGGCTGGGGATGGTCTGTTTTTGAAAATTTCTGGCACTGAAGAATTCGCACCGCAGTCATTGATTCTCAATTCAGGTTTACCTGAAGAACGTGGTGAAAATGATGGTACATATCGTGCCATCTTCAAGAATATCAAACCGGGTGAAGACGCGACTATCGTGCTGTCCCCGGCGCAGTTCTTTGCGGGGAGAGTCCTGCTTGGTGAAAGCGGCAAGCCTGCCGCAAACGCACGCATCACCATCTGGGCCAGCCAGCAGGAACAATATGGTTCAATGGTTTCCGTCGAAGGGAAAACAGACGATGCCGGGCGTTTTCGTTTGAATCCGCAACCAGGGGTTCGATTTGGTATCATCGCTTATCCGCCGAAAGGCAGCCCGTACCAGATTCGACAGCTGGAAGATCTTCGCTGGAGTCCAGGGGCAACCTCGCAAAATATTGAAATCAAACTTGGTAAAGTCGCACTCGCACAAGGAACCGTTTTTGACGCAGTTACCGGTCAGCCACTCAGTGGTGCTTCCGTGCAATATTATCCCGAAAGTACTAATAATAAAAATACATCCGATGAGATCATAACCGGCTGGCAGGGTATTCAGAAAACAGATGCTGCGGGGAAGTTCTCGATTCCTGTCTTACCCGGTCCGGGAACATTGCTCTTCCATGCCGCAGAGAAAGACTACATCCTGCAGGAACGGGACTCACAACAACTCTACAGCGGAAAACCGGGAGGCACACGCATGTATGCACATGCCTTCCAGAAGATCAACCCGGCAAAAGACGAAACTCTGAAACCAATGAAGATTGAACTGCAGCCGGGAAAAACGATCTCTGGGACGATTGTTGATGAACAGGGACAACCGATCCAGCACGCGCTAATGATCTCACGACTAAAGATACAACCATCCTCGCCCGACTGGCGGGGCTTTCCCGATGAAGTCAACAACGGAACATTCGAACTTCACGGACTACGTGAAGGCGTCGAATACCCCGTCTATTTTCTCGATCCAAAGAACCAGTTGGGCGCGGCTGCGAAAATCAGCACGAAGACACAAGAACCCAAAATTGTGCTCAAACACTGTGGCTCTGCGAGCGCGCGATACATTGATCCCAAGGGAAAACCCATCGTGGGAAAAATGCTGGGCAGTCTGTATCTGGTCGTCACTCCCGGTCAACCTAAGTATGAGTTTCTGGCAGTTCAACGGGGAGAAACATTAGCGGACGAAGATCTCGTGGCAAATATCGACCGGCACAATTATCAACTGCGCACTACATGTACTACCAATGACAAAGGTCAATTGAATTTTCCCGCACTGATTCCCGGGGCCTCGTATCGAAGCACGACGGTTGTCGATGGCCTGCCCAAAGTCACCCATGAATTCATCCTCCAGCCGGGAGAACGGTTCGACATGGGTGAGATTGAAGTCCAACTCGATGAGTGAATCGCTGTCTTCGCTTTAGTGCTTGTAAATTTTGTGACGGGGTCGGTCGGAGAGGATCTCTTCTTTGCCCCAGTTGGTCACGTCGCGGAAGGCGTCGCTCTGAATGAAGCTTTTGAAAGCCTCTTCATCGGACCATTCGCTGGTGATCATGTACGAAGCGCCGTCGCTGACGTCTTTCCATAAGTTCGAATTCTCATGCCCTTCGGCAGCGTTAAGTGCGTCAATCACGGCGGCAAATTTGTCTTCGAATGATTGCTGTTTGCCTTCAAGCACGTGATAGTTCATGCCGACTGTGATCATGGTTCATGAATCCTCTATAGAAATGGATGATGGGTAAAAATGGTGGGGCAATAGTAATGCAGGACTGCTGAGGACGCAATAGCACCGTGCAGGAGTCGTTTGCTAGTGCTGACATCGATTGGCGCCGCGGCGACGCCAGAAGAGAAATAAGCACAGCAACAGACTCATGACCAGGACGATGTACTTCCAGTAAGATGAACTTACTGCGGGTGGCGGGAACTTTTCTTTTTCCACGGGATTTTCTGCTTTAATCGGACTCCGCTTCACTTCAGCAGAAAGTTTCAGAAATGCGTCACGGCGTAATTCGTGGCGTTCCAGCCGCCGGTGAGTGCCGTCGGCCAGACGGATAAAGTGCTTAGCAGGCGTTGCCGTATAATCGGCGATGATCGCGCCTGTGCCGGGCGCGATTTGAAACTGCTTTTCGCTGATTTCCGGATTCACATTCCACTTGGTAACAGTCGACCGTAAATGTTGATGAAGTTTGCCAGTGGGATCATAGCCGCTGACCTCAATCGCCTTCAGTGTGGGGAAGGGGGAACCGGTTGCCTGCTGACTGGCGTCCTGATATTCGTAACGGTACTCAGTATGTCCATAACGTTTGCGGTCGCTCAGTCCCAACTCGACCCGGGAGATGCGAAACGGTGCGGCTGCCTGAAACCAGATTCGTATCCCGCGTTTCTCAGAACATTCGAGAGCCCGATGTCTGACGCCGTTGATTTCCTGAGTTGTCTCTTTCAAAAGAACAAACTTGCTTTGAGAAAAGTAAGATTGGCCGGAGACACTTCGATTGAGAAGAATCCGTAGTGCATTGACCTCGTAATCCTGCACACCCGCCGGCGGATTGATTTTGAGTTCGTCGTACGGATTCAACCCAACCCCACCTGGATTAAGTTCTCTCTGTTCCCGTTTGGTATTCACGACCGTGAACTCCAACGGGATCAAACCGTCTGAAGAGGGGCCGATATAGATTTTATGATATCGTTCCCTGTTGTCATTAGCGTGCAACCAATACTCAATCTCGCGCGGCATGTCGATCATTTGCTGGCTGCCTGCTACTGAGACTCTCCCCTCCAACTCCAGAGTGCGTTGGGAATCGATGCCTTCCATCCGGATGTGGAGCGAACGCACGGAATTCGCTGCCGCTTCCCATGCCCGAATGATTGTTTTCACATTGGGAGTGCCTGCATACGCATCGCGACCTGAAACGATTGTGAACGGGCCAGCAAAAATCACGACACCAGCCACGACCGCTAAGCACTTTTTCCACAAGGAGTTAACGAGAAAATCTTGAGCCGCCATCTTGGATTGCCTTCGCGTTGATCTACCGGTCTTTCATGACATTGGTATTTGTACCAACACTGCTGTGCCGACCGGCGACAGGCTCTCTATTAACCCACCTAAACGTCTGAAGGTTCGTCAAAAATGGAACAGTTTACTCCTCTCCCGAATTCTTCAGCCTGGCGGACTCAATCACCGGACGTTCGTCTTTAACGGCGTACGGGAGTGGTTTGTGAGTAAAGGGATCGAGGGGAACCTGAGCAAAGTACTGGGGAACCAGTGCTTCAATCGTTTGTGGAAACTGTCCGTGTTCTCTGCGGTATTGTTCGGCTGCGATGATGGTGAGAGCAGCCACTCTCTCGAGAGACGCTTGATCTGTGGACGTCCAATAATCTGTCGATTCCGAATAGGGTAGAATCATCAGTGCGTAGATATATTTGAGTCGAGATTGTGGTGATTCGAGCAACCGCAGGTACTCTGACATGTAGGCTGTCTTTGCAGCATCGCTCTGTTCGATTCGCGCTTCCCAGAGTAATTGATTCAAATATAAGAGTTCCCGCTGCATCTCTTTTCGATCCGCAATCCGTGTTGCCAGAGGACCAGCAATCGCCTGGAAGAGCGACGAACTTGCGGGATCTTGTGAAGTGTTTTGTTTCAACAAAGCCGGAATCACAGATTGCAACCACTTTTGTTTTTCTGGTGAGCCATCAGCCAGATCGCTGAGAATCTGGAAACCACGCAGGGTAAATCGACCATTGCCGTTTCCGTCATCGGTGTAGGAATTCTGGATTAAATTTTCGATCCAACGCTTGGAAGGTTCAAAATCGAGCGGTTTGATCGGCGTGTCTTTTATTTTCTGAAAGAGGGTCGTCAGCTGCTTGTCCGTAAACAGGTCAGGGTATCTCACAACGATTTGCTGCGCAAGTTGTGCTGCACTGCCTATCAACCCATTGGCACCGATCTGACAGATAACATAGGGACCGGTTTGACGATAATGCGATGCCACATTGATTCGTGCGCGCAGCAGTTGTAGACAACGCTCTCCGTCCCCCTCTTCTGCTGCCAGATAAATGGCGCCGTTGAGCAGGGGAACCACTTTAAAACTCAGTTCCTGGGTTTGCGGCAATAAAATATAGATTTCTTCCTTATCCACCGCGTTCACTTCAAACGGCCGGTTCAATTCTCGATATTTTCCCAGGTCGTTGACATTCGGCCGGTTGATGAATCCCAGTTTGGGTCGGCGAGTTGCTTGAAGATATAGTTCCACCACAGCAACATATTTTTTTAGAAATTCCTTCGCATCAGGCCAATCCTCACTGGCAGGACCTTCCATCAACCCGGTAAGGCGGAGCTTGCCAAACTGGGCCTGATCGTCTTTGGTGTACTTTGAGAATCCTTGCAGATAAAGGGGCCACGCACGTTCTTGCCGGGGGACTGCACGACTCAGATCATCGGCTTCCTGAATCAAATCAAAGGTAATCGTCGGTTTCGCGACCAGAAACCGAACTGTTAATACAGACCAGGGCACGAGGACGGCAATCATCAGTATTACCATCGTCTGCCACGTTCTTCGCCGCGCGCGCCAGGCGAAAGGACGGTTTCGGAGGCGTGCTCTGCGAATCAACCGCGCCGTCGTTTTGGGAGAACCAAACGACTTGATCAGCGCATCCTCCGTTTCCCCCTGCTCCAGACCATCGGCAAAATGGGCACAAAGCTCGCGCGCGGTATCCAGCTTTTCCTCGGGCCAGAGCCGCGTTTGTCGTACCACGTCGAGTACGACAGAACTGAGACTTTCAGGTAGACTAAAGTCCAACAGCGGCGCCACTGATTTCGTCTCATACAGCAAGCCGCCCAGGGAAATGGCATCACCGTTGGCTTCGATCAAGGCTTCGGGAGTTCGTCCTGCATCCAGCTGCCATTGAAAACTTCGACAGACATGGCTCAGCACTTTGCGCGCAGCCGATTTGCGAACATGTTTTTGACCGACGAGCGCACTAACCGTCGGCCACATGCGAGCGGGTAACGGTGTCTGCAGAATCCAGTCGGTTTTTCCCGTCACTTGAATTAGTGCCGCAATACTTTCGGGTTCACTCAATTGTTCAACCAATTGTGATTCCGCACAGCCTTCCTGCAAAACGGCCTTGCTCGACTTCACAAGCTGCCGGGCGGCTTTGAATTGAAAGCGTCCGCTCAATCGATCTGTGATCGCGCGAATGGATTCTACCACAGCGTCAGGTAACGACGCAGTATCAAGTTGCTCCAGCGGTGATTGTGGTCCGGTAATCTGACCGCGCAGCAGTTGCGAAACGGGGGTCTGCAAAATTTTACGCCAACGTTGATTGTCAGTTGAAGGAGCGTTCATGCCTCACCCCCTCTTAACTGGGGCAGTGCCTCCGGCAGGATTCCCAGGCTCTGCATCGCGGTTGCCACCGCCAGCCACTGAGCCGTGTCGCTCGCCAGCCGTTTTTTCCCTTTCGCAGTCAACGAATAATATTTTCGTTTACGGCCGCTTTCCGATTCTTGCCAGCTCGGTCGAATGAGTCCCTGCGATTGCAGGTTATAAAGTAAGGGATACAGCGTTGACTGTCCCATGTCCAGCACGCCCCCCGTCTGTGTGGAGAGCGCTTCCACCAGTTCGTAACCATACTTGGCACCCTCTTCCAGCAGCTTCAATACAGCCACCGGACCGGCGCCGCGCATCAATTCGCGTTCGACTCGCATGTCGGTTCCTTTCAATCGATTGGACCATGGCACGACTCAGTTACCTATATGCTATGTGTGACATAGTATGTAAGTCAAGGCATATTTTGCTGATCGAGAAAAGACTGAAAGGGGCGGGTACTGAAAACCGTTTTAGAACAGGCCGGGTATGATGTTACCGGCGGTGGCGACCTGGACGATTTCGTTAGGCACACCGCGGGTGATGCGAAGTTCTCCCAGATCAAACAGCGTGTGCATGATGCTGGTAACCAAATCTTTGCGTTCGATGGGTTCGGTCTGTGGTTCGCTGGCGTGGCGCGTGGACTGGCCGATGACCTGCCCCATATTCAAGCCGCCGCCGGTGAGCATCAACGGCGATAAATTGCCCCAGTGATCGCGGCCGCCGCGCGTATTCATTTTCGGGGTACGGCCCATTTCCCCCGAACAGACCAGCAGAATGTCATCGCTGAGTCCGCGGTCCCGTACGTCTTCCATAAACGCGGAAACCGCATGGTCGAAGGGAACCCCCATGTAGTCCATGCCCTCTTCAACGCCGGCATTGTTTTTGTCCGCGTGCATGTCCCACACAAAGTTGGTCGTGATGGTCACAAAACCACAGCCGGCTTCGCAGAGACGGCGGGCCATCAACAACAGCTTGCCCAGTGACTGTGCGTTGTCGATATACCGCTTGTAGTTCTTCCAGCGTGTGCTGATCTGTTCCGGCTTGACTAATGGTGCTGTATCGTAACGCGCTACGACGTTGGGATCTTCTTTTGATAAATCAAAGGCTTCTGAAACGCCGCCCAGAATCACATCGAAGGCCTGTTGCTGTAGATGCGACGATGCAGCAAATGTTTCACTTTTATCAGCCGCCCAGCGGGCACGATCGAGATTCGATAATAACAGCCGGCGATCATCGAGCCGATTCTGGGGAATTGACAGCGTCATGTTCGACTGCATGTCGCCGCCCGCACCAGGCACAAACGGTGCATACGCGCTGCCCATTAAGCCGTGCGAATCGAACTTGCCGAACTTCGTAATGGCGGGCATCATTTTGTCGTCAATGGCCTGCGGAAATAGGACCGCATTCGTCGGCATGCCATTCTCGGGATGATTCGAACCGACGACGCGCGAATAGAGTGAACCGAGATTCGCATCGAGCGTGTCCTTGTGCACAATCGGCTTGATATCGTGCCGACTGTCGCCTGTCCGGTAGGAACGCACGATCGACATCCGATCTGCCAGCGGTGCCAGTTTCTGAAATGTGCCACCAAAGGTCACGCCGGGAATCCTGGTAGTCACTTCACCGGTCGCACTGCGAATGCCGGCAGGGGCGTCCATTTTGGGATCGAAGGTTTCAATCTGGCTCGGGCCGCCGTGCATAAACAGAAAGATGACCGACTTATTTTTCAGCAGTCTCCCCGAACCGGCGGCCTGCGCTTTCGCTGACAGTAATCCGGGCAGCGTTAAGCCACCTAACGCCAGACCTCCCACGCGGAGAAATTCACGTCGTCCAGAAATACCGTTGTGTTCGCAGAAAGAAAGCATGATTTTACCTGAGCCAATGGAAATCGCCTGCTTTGATTATCGACCAATATATCAATAATTGTTTATGCTATCCAGAGAAAAGAGGAGATTGCGATAAATCATGGTTTTGAAAGGGCTTCTGCAGTACTGAATCGCTCTGAAATAAACGAGATGACCAGATGAAACGCGCGTGAATTTATCGTGAAGCAAACAAACGTGCCTGTTAAAACGATTCTCACTCCGTTAGTTTAATAGATCAGAGATGATTGATTGATCGTCTACCGTCAGACATTTCATAGTTCGTTCAGGGAGTTTTTGCATGTCTTCCCCCGTTGTGCGTGTGGCTGGTTCGTTCAGCTTCTCTGTTTTGAGTCTGCTCTTACTTGTTTGTTCTGCCTCCGCTGCCGACTGGCCCACCTGGCGGAACAATGCCCAGCGCACCGCCGTCACTGACGAGCAACTCCCAAGCACGTTGCATTTACAATGGACACGACAACTGGGGCCACTCAAGCCGGCCTGGCCTGAAGACCCCCGAATTCAATTCGACGCACACTATGAACCGGTTGTTGCCGGGCAAACCTTGTACGTCGGCTCTTCCCGCAATGATAGCATCACCGCTTTAGATCTTTCCAGCGGAAAAGAAAAGTGGCGGTTTCATGCGAACGGCCCCGTTCGATTCGCGCCCCTGGTTTCTGGCAAGAACATTTATTTCTCGGCCGACGATGGTTATTTTTACTGCCTCGATGCAGACAACGGCAGTTTGCGCTGGAAATTTCAGGCCGCTCCCAATCATCGCAAAGCGCTGGCGAACGAACGGCTGGCTTCGGTCTGGCCTATTCGAGGTGGCGCGGTGCTCTCTGAAGAAAAGATCTATTTCACCTGTGGCGTCTGGCCGTTCGAAGGCACATTTCTCTATACGCTGGATGCCGAAACCGGCACCTCACTCGCACCGCCGAAATACGAAATCAAAACGCTCAAGGATATCACGCCCCAAGGTTATCTCGTCAAGAATGGCGATCGACTATTGATCCCCTGCGGACGCTCGGTCGCCGCCTGCCTCGACCTCAAGACCGATCAATTCATCACACATAAATATGGCAACCGGGCGACCAATTATCACGTCTCTTCGATTGGCCCCTACATCTTTCACGGCGGCTCCACGTTCCAGATGGATGCCAAACAGGAGTACGCGGTTTCTGCTCGCAATCCGGTACTGGCAGAAAATGTCGTCTACTTTGGCGAGGGAGGAAATGTCGTCGCCTACGATCTCAAAAAATTAAAGATCGTGAAAGAAACAGACCATCGCGGCAAAGAAGTCACCAAAACGCTGCTCAACCAGCTCTGGAGCCTGCCGCTACCCCCGAAGCAAAACATGCCGAAAGCAGAATATGACGCCTGGGTCAAAGCGCATCCGGTGCAACTCGATCTGAAAGCCGGCAATCGCTTGTACGGCCATCAGGCCAATATGATCTTCGCACTGGATCTCAAGGAAGATGGAAAAGGTGCTGACGTTAGTTGGACTCAAACCATTGATGGCACGCCCGCCACGATGATTGCTGCCAATGGTGCACTCGTTGTCGTGACACAAGAGGGAGACCTGCTCTGCTTTGGTGAGAATCAGACCAAGCCACAAACATTTCCTGAAGAGAAACGCGAACTGGCGAAGCAGCAGGATGACTGGACGAGCAAAACCCAAACAATGCTGCAGCTGACAAAACCCGGCAACGGTTATGGTCTCGTGCTGGGAACCGGCAGTGGGCGTCTACTGGAAGAATTAATTCAACAATCCCAGCTGACGCTCATCGCCGTAGAACCAGACAAAGCAAAGGTCGAGACACTGCGTACGAAGTTCGATGCCGCCGGTCTGTATGGATCGCGGGTGGTCGTCCATCAAGGGAATCCGCGGACGTTCGAACTGCCAGCCTACATGGCCGAATTGATCGTTTCAGAAGATCTCACCGCGCTCGGTAAATCACTGGCTGCGGAAGACTGGCATACCATTTATAAGTCGTTGCGACCCTACGGTGGCAAGGCGTGTCTGGAACTGACGGACGCCGAATTCAAGACGCTGGAAAACGCCGTCGCCGGCAAGCAACTGCCGCGCGCCGCTCTCAAACAGGTCGACGGATTCACGCTGCTGTCACGTGTGGGCTCACTGCCCGGCTCTGCCGACTGGACCCACGAGTACGGCGACGCCTCCAATACTCTGATGTCACGCGATGAACTCGTTAAAGCGCCGCTGGGCGTGCTCTGGTTTGGCGGTCCCGCCGGTCACGGCGATCTATTTTACAATCGTCACGACTGGGGTCCCAGTATGGCGGTCATCGAAGGCCGCATGTTTCTGCAGGGTCCCGGAAAGCTGACCGCCGTTGACGTTTATACGGGCCGGATTCTCTGGCAGATTCCTCTGAAAGAAACACCGGAAGACAGCCCGGGACGCCGCGGCCAAAGCTACGATGGCAAACTGGTCGGATTTCATTTTATCGCCATTGAAGACAGCATCTATCTCGTCACCAGTGATAACGAATGCCTGCGACTCGATCCGGCAACGGGAAAAACATTGGCGACAATGAAACTGCCCCACCCCGAAGATCGCTGGGGACGCATTCGCATTCAAGGCGATCTCTTGCTGACGTCGGTGTTTCGGATTTCTCCCAAAATCGGCAAGAAGTACGGCTTACTGCCGCTGGAACTGGTGGCCCTCAACCGTCACACCGGCGAAGTCATCTGGACGCACAAAGCACAGATGAGTTTCCCCGTCGTTTCGCTGAGCGGAGACCGGATCTATGTTTACGACGGCGCACTGGAAAACTTTTATGGCGACTGGAAACGCCGGGGAAAAATTCCCAATGCACTGGCCGAACGTTTTATCAAGGCCATCGACGTCCAGACCGGTAAATTGCTCTGGGAACATCAGACCGATGTCGTGGGGACCTGGTTATCGTATAGTGACAAAAAAGATGTGATGCTGGTCACCAACCGCAACGGCATCTCAGCCTTCCGTGGGAAAGATGGTTCTGAACTCTGGAAGAAATATTCCACTGGCCAGGGATTTCGCGGACATCCCGAAACGCTGTGGGACAAAGTCATCATCTGGAACGACCGCATTCTCGATCAACGCGGGCCTGGAAAATCTTATGATCTCGAAACCGGCGAACCGATTCTGCGTACGAACCCGATCACCGGAAAACCGATTCCCTGGGAATTTACCAAGGATGGTCACCACTGTAACTACGCCATTGCCAGCCCGCACCTGATGACGTTTCGCGCCAGCTCAGCCGGCTTCTGTGATATCGACAGTACGAACACCTCGCGGCTGGAAGGCTTCCGCACCGGCTGCCGCAACAGTCTGGTGCCCGCGAACGGCGTACTCAACTCACCCAACATGGCTCACGGATGCAGTTGCGGTTATTCGTTGTTTACCTCATTAGCGCTGACACATGTGCCGGAATCGGAAGTCTGGAGCTACAGTGCACTGGCGCTGAATGCCAAAACCGATCAGGTGCAAAAACTGGGCGTCAACCTGGGTGCGCCCGGCGACCGTCAGGCAGAGAACGGCACGCTCTGGCTGGACTATCCCAACGTGGGAGGTTCTTCGCCTGTCGTCTCCCTCAAACTGGAAGGCAAAGACCTGCGTTACTTTCACAAACACTCGGCATTCGTGGAAACTGGTAACCAGAAATGGGTCGCTGCTTCAGGCGTGGAAGGTGCTTCTGTTTTAACCGTCACGCTTTCTTCCGTTGAAACAAAAAAACGTCGCTATACCGTCCGCCTGCACTTTTTAGAGCCGGACGAAACAAAGCCGGGAGAGCGCCTGTTCGATGTCAGCCTGCAGGGCAAACCTGTGCTGCAAGGTCTGGATGTGGTCAACGCTGCTGAGGGTGCAAACCGCGCGATCGTGCGAGAATTCAAAGGCATTCCCGCATCGAACAACCTGAAGGTAGAGCTGACGCCGATCAAGGGCCGTACACTGCTGTCCGGGGTGGAAATTGTGGTTGAGGAATAACCGGCTGTGTTGTGATTTATCTATAGAAAAGAACATTAGATCGATTTAGAAGATCGTCAGAGCCTCAATCGGTGAGGAAATATCAGTATCAGGCATTTTCTTTCCTTCCGGCGCGTGTGTATGATGAAGAGCTACCATTCTTATTCATCATGCGAAGATTCGTCGAAAGGAACTTCAGATGCGCTGGCTGATGTTGATCGTTTTACTCTGCTCTCTTTCTTCTCCACTGCAGGCTGCGAAACAGCCGAATATTCTGTTTATCGCCATTGATGACCAGAACGACTGGATCGGCTGTCTGAACGGACATCCCCAGATCAAAACGCCGCATATCGACAAGGTCGCTGCGCGGGGCACACTATTCTCAAACGCACACTGTCAGTCACCGCTCTGCAATCCGTCGCGGACCAGTCTGATGACGGGCTTGCGGCCGACAACGACCGGCATTTATGGACTGGCCCCCTGGTTCCGCACCGTCGATCGCTTCAAGGATCGTGTCACGCTGCCACAGTATCTGGAACAGAACGGTTATAAAACTTACAGCACCGGCAAGATCTACCATGGCGGTTACGGGCGTAAGAAAAACGACAAGGAATTTAACGAACTCGGCCCCCCCGCTGGCGTGGGTGTGAAGCCTCCGAAGAAGCTGGTCGAAACTCCCAACCCGCATCCGCTGGTGGACTGGGGCACGTTTCCTCATAAAGATGAAGACAAGGGAGACTGGAAAGTCGCCAGCTGGGCCGTCGATCAATTGAACAAAAAACCGCAGGAACCCTTTTTCCTGTCGGTCGGCTTTTTCCTGCCGCACGTTCCCTGCTACGCGACGCAACAGTGGTTTGACCTCTATCCGGAAGAGACGCTGCAACTCCCCCCGCTCCTGGAAACCGACCGCGACGACACGCCCCGCTTTTCCTGGTATCTGCACTGGAAGCTGCCTGAACCACGGTTCAAATTTTTGAAAGAAGCCAACCAATGGAAAAACCTGGTCCGCTCGTATCTGGCGTGTACCAGTTTTGTCGACAGTCAGGTTGGACGCGTGACGGAAGCACTGGAGAAAAATAATCTGGACGAGAATACGATCATCGTGATCTGGTCCGATCATGGCTGGCACCTGGGCGAGAAACTGATTACGGGCAAGAATACACTCTGGGAACGTTCGACCCGTGTCCCGCTGATTTTTGCCGGCCCGGGAATTACGGAAGGCGCCGTCTGCAGCAAACCCGCCGAACTGCTGGACATCTATCCCACGCTGGTGGAACTTTGCGGCTTGCCTCCCCGCATGGATCTGGAAGGGCATTCGCTGGTCCCGCAGTTGAAAGATGCCAACACGCCCCGCAAGTGGCCCGCGATCACGTCGCATAATCGAAATAACACGACGGTTCGCACGGAGAACTATCGTTATATTCACTATGCCGACGGCTCGGAAGAATTCTACGACATGAAACAGGATCCAGCCGAATGGAAAAACCTGAGCAATGACCCGAATTTCGCCAAGCTGATCGAAGAGCACCGCGCCTGGCTGCCGACCATCAACGAAAAACCGGCGCCCGGCAGCAAGCATCGCATTTTGCGTTACGAAAACGGTCAGGCAAACTGGGAAGAAGTCGACATCAAAGCCGATGATCCGATTCCGGAACTTTAATCAGATTTAAGCACATTAAACACTCACAACGAAAACGAAACGCATCGAAGTATGTTCAAACGTCGGCAGTGCGAATGGAACAATTTTACCATTCAGTAAAGTCCTGACGGTTAAATTTCCGGCACGCGGTTTCTGAAAAAGTTTTTGTTTTGAGAGTTCAAGTTCTCGCAGCATCACTGCCGAAGTATGCGTGTATAACAATGACACTGGAAGCAAGTCACAACTGATGAACCCAAGACAGGCGCTCGCGTCTGAGTAGTCGGCTGCGAATTGTGACCAGATTGTAAGTGTTACACAAACAGGAGTACTACGTACGACAAGGGTTGGAAGTTTGGGCTTCCAACCCTTTTTTCATGCGCGAAGATCTTGTGGAATCCCCGACCCTGAGCGGCACGGCGCTAGCCGCCGTTTTCTTCGGACGCGTTCAGCAGTGCGATGCCTAACCGGGGCTAACGCCCTTCGGCTAATGAGACTTTTCTGCGGCCCAGGTACTTAGCAACAAGACTGACTGCACAACAGCAGCCCGCTACGTCTTCCTTGTTGCCCAGTAAAGCTGTTTATGCCCACGTGCCTCGAACTCGGCCACCATCTGTCGGGCGGCTCCTTCGGACAATTCCTCCTCGATCAGAAATCGATTCCCATCATCCCCCTGCCGCCAGACAGACCAGTTGTTGCATCGATCAGCGACTTCTTTTGAAATATTTTCGTTCATTTCTTACCGTTCGTGATTAGAAAACAGTTACTGATTTTGGTGCCCACCCCTTCAAAATCTCCGAAAATAACGCACACCGATGATCCAAAAGAAGAGCGACAGAAACGCACCAACTAGAAAACCAAAGAGTGCGCCAGCAATGTAGACTTCCCTGAGTTCTTCGACAGTGTTCCCTAAAACATCATAATTCAGTGAGAGCAAGATCGATTTACCGGCGCCCGTTGCCACGCCTACAGCAGCGCCAGCCACTCCCCCTACAACCAGCACAATATCTCGCCAGCGGGAAACAGGTAACTGGTCCGGCATCGGGGCAGCACCCATCAGCTTCCATTCATCCTTCGTAAGCGAAACAGCCGTCACCAGCGCAGCAGAGATCAGCGGCAAAAAGATCCAGCGAAGGTCAAATACTAGTGAGTAGCCAGAAAATTCAAGCAGTGCGCCGGTCATGATTGCAGTTGTCACTGCGACGATGCAGGGTTTTATCCGGTAGTGAGCCAGACAGAGTTGGAGAAATACCATCACCAGGAACAGCGTACTGAGCAACACCCCCACAAAAAACAGACACACAACAAGATAGATCAGCATTCAGATCATCCTTGGGACTAAAATCGAAAGATGAAAGAGACAAGGCATTTCTTGAAACAAAGCCACTCCGATAGTGAACCTTCCTTTTCTCATTATTGACAGCCTATTCTCTCCTGGCTACCGTATTCTAGCAGAGATATCAATCATCGAAAAAATGGAGCATCGCTATGTTCGAAAACGAAATCACACTCAACCAGTTCTTGTTGGAGCAGCTCGAAACCATCATGGCGGATCTACCTGAGGATTGTCTCTTCACACGGGGATCGGGGCACGGGCATCCGCCGGTCTGGATTCTCGGTCACCTCGGGATTGTGGGTGAGATGGGACAGACGTTTCTGGGAGGCAGCGTGTCGCATCCTGAATGGGTTCCCCTGTTTGGTCCCGGGTCGAGCGACGAAGTTCAGCCGGATGCAAGTTTGACGCGCGAGGCACTGATCGCGGCGAATACGAGTGCCTACGAAACGCTCAGAGCATTGGCCGCCAACGCGGATGCGGCAGCGATGGCACAACCGCATCCGATTGAGCTGTTGCACGGCACCGCCATTGAAACGAACGGGCAACTGCTGGCGCATATTCTGACGAGCCATGTCGGCTTTCATCTTGCGCAGCTCTCCAGTTGTCGACGTGAACGTGGCATCGCTGCACTGTTTTAAAGTACTGTCACCACAGCCTGCGAGACGGGAGCTGATGCCGTTCCTGGAACAGACTGAACCAGAATGGCAAACCGAATCATTCTTCGTCAGCATTCGGCTCTCGTCTGCAGACAACATGCACGGTGGCACCGCGCCGGAAAAGAGCGGCTGCAACACTTAGCATTAATGCGGGAGGCGCAAGCAAGACAAACAGTGCATACATCTGAATGCGCATCCCTCGGGAAAATGGCATCGCAAAACCTGATCGTTCACCGTGACGATGGAGCAGGCTGTACAATCCATTGCGCGGCAGCCACGGGATAAAATTCAGGATACTCTGAATCCACCCGAAGGGATTCTGCCTGAGGCTGAAATGATGCGTGCGCTGGCATTGAAATCCCACCGATGTCAGCAATTGTTTTAACGCGGGAAGCGGAAAGTGGAACAGGTGACGCGGCGGATCCAGGTGGAACCACGCCGGCCCTGTGATCTTTGCCTGCCAACTCGAAGCGTTGGGAACGGCAACAACCAGCACACCCCCTGGCCGAAGAATGCGACAGGCCTCTGCTAATGTCTTTCGAGGTTCCGATACATGTTCCAGAACATGCCAGATAATGATCGCATCAAAATATTCAGCATCATAATTTGCTTCGACAAGAGAGGGAGCAATTTTTGCCTGGATCCGTGAATCCAGCCCTTTGATGGCGTCACGATTCACTTCAAAACCGTGGGCCTCCAACCCGGCATTCGCCAGTGTTTTCAGAGTCACTCCGCGCCCACACCCGACATCTAACACCCGTCCCTGGGACGGAATCTGTTTCACCAGAAATCGAGAGAGTCTGGCTCCCACCATTCTGACAACTGCTTCCACTAGTCCTGAGAACTTTTTACCACCGCTTCCATAATAGGGAGACGGATAGAACGCACTGATCTCTGACAGTGTGGGAGGGGGATAGAGAGTTCCCAGGCCGCATTCAGTGCAATGTACGATGCGGTATGTCGTTCCAGGAAGCAGGAAAACGGGTTGCGCAACGTTTGCTCCACAAACTTCACACTGGAATGGTTCTACGGGATGAGGGTCCGCACAGGCTCGAATCACTTTCTGCGAATAGAGTGATTCCACATGCTGTTTTTGAATCATTGAAAACTCGCTCATTTGCTGCTTCCTGGTTGTCGCTGAAAATGGATGAGCGTCGCACTGGGCCACGTTTGCGTTTCCAGCGGAACGAAGCCGGTCTCCCGTGCAATGGCCTGGATTCCATTCAGAGAACTTTGATTCAGGTCCGTATCGGTGGCACAGGCGACCCAGAACGAACCGGGATCGGAATGCCAGCTCTGTAACAGCTCGCGAAAGAAGTCGATCACGCCCGTTTGCGGATTCCAGACATAAGGCAGGGCGTAACGCGGATGCGCTGTTTCCACATAAAACCGACTCACGCGGCAAGCCACATATTCCAGAAAGACCCGATCCTCCGTATAAAACGGAACCAGATAACTCTCTGTTAAACCACTTTGCACGAGAATCGGTTCGCCGGGTTTCGCGTTATCCGCAACGTAGGCATTGAGTTCCCGCCACTCCTGTTCCGTAGCAGACCCGAGCCTGCCCAGTTCCCAGGGTCCCAGTGGAGTGAGTGACCAGGAGGCAACTAACACCACGAGCGCTGCACCGATAGAAACTTTCCAGTACCGGGAAGATGTCAGCAGTAGCGCCAGAAAGCAGGCACCTGCCGGTGCATAGGCCACCCGATAGCGGGGGTTCGCCAGGCTCGACATGTCACTCGAAGCCAGCGCGGCTAAAATCAATAGCGGCAGCAGCGAACAGGCGCCGGTGATCCACAGTCCCGATCGTGAGATTTCCTGCTGAGGACGACTGCGCGCCAACGCGATCACCGCGACAACTCCCACCGGTAATCCGACCCACCAGAACGGACCAATTACGTTCCAGATGGAAGTGCTGCTGTCGCTGAAATTCAAGATCGGCCCCCATTCCTTGAGACGGAAAATGGAGGGTATTAAAGGTACGCACAACACGCTGACGAGTAAGGCGGCAACCAACAGCCGGGAAAGAGTCGCACGACTGAGATCACGACGGACAAAAGAGGAAACCGCGACCGACAGACCAGAAAGAATCACCAGCAAAGCCGAGGTATAATGCGTCCACAGTAAAGCAGCCGAGGCCAGGCTCCAGAACAGCGCCACCCGCAGCGAACCCGGAGTGCGATGCCAGCGAATTGTTGCCCAAATCACAGTTGCACCCAGCAATAACACCAGTCCATAACAACGGGCAATGCGCACCTCATCCATCGCTTCCGGGTGCCAGGCAACCAGGAGCGCAGCCAAGCCCCCGGTCAGTGGAGACCCCAGCTCCTTACCAGCCAGATAACTGACGAAGATGGCCCCCAGTGCGCAAAGGGCGGAGGAAAGACGAAACGTGAATTCCGATTTCCCCAACACCGTCAGAAACACCTGTTGAATCCAACTGGAAAGAGGTGGAATGGCAGCGTAGTCCAGGCTGCGCATCAGAGAGGTACCGGGCAAGCCGGAATCGATGATCCAGTATGAACCATGCTCATCCATTACGAGCGGACCACCTGACCACATGGGCCACATCAGTACGAACCAGCTGACGACAGACAGGCCCAGTAAACCCCGCCCCACATTCTGCAGGCACCGGTTCTCTAATTGAGACGGCTCTGGGGGATTTTGGTCAAGCATCGAATTTCCGGGCAAAAAGAACGTACTGGAATTCCATCTGGTTTGATCGCTTTTTCAATGGAAATATCGGTGGTTGAAACAGGGTTTTATGTTTGTCTGGAAAAATCATTTGTAACAGCAGTCTGGTGCTATGTCCATACCTGAACCTTTCGGTTATCGACGGAATCAACTGAGGTGCTGCTTACCGGACAGTGTGTCTCCCAATCATATTCAGCATCCCCCTGATTTACCTGCGGAATCACAATTGCGAGCCCGGCTGTCATCGTTTAGTCTAAACTAGTTCGATAGCACTCAGCTTTCTTCATTGATTCGGCATCACAGACAAGGTTATTTCCATGGTTCACCGTGTTGCGTTTTTCCTCTTCTGTTGCTCACTGTTAACAGGCAGTTTGCTCGACACATCTCTCTCTGCTGCGGAAAAAGAATCGGCAGAACCATTCACCATCGTCACGTTCGGCGACTCGACCACGGCGACAAGGGGACCGCTGGTGGTGTATTCGATGATTCTGGAGAAAGAATTGCCGCAGCAGGGAATCCCGGTCAAAGTGATCAACGCGGGCATTGGTGGCAACAACACGCGGCAGGCAGTCACCCGCTTTGAAAAAGATGTGCTGCAGCATGAACCAGATCTGGTGGTGATTCAATATGGTATTAACGATTCCGCCGTCGATGTCTGGAAAGATCCGCCGGCTACGAAATCACGCGTGTCGAAAGATCAATACGAGGCCAATCTGCGTTCGTTGATCAAACAACTCAAAGAGAAACAGATCGCAATGGTTCTGATGACGCCAAATTCTCTGCGATGGATTCCCCGCATTCAAAAACTGTATGGCAAACCGCCTTATGACCCCGATGATCCGGACGGCTTCAATCTGTTTTTGAAGGCGTATGCCGAAACGGTGCGACAGATCGCCAAAGAAACCAACGTGCCCCTGGTCGATATCTACGCCGCCTTTGAAACGTATGCGAAACAACCCGGTCAGTCGGCCCATGATCTGTTACTGGATGGCATTCACCCCAATACCAAGGGGCAGCGAATGGTGGCCGATCTGTTGATGCCCCAGATCAAGCAGGTCCTCTCGACTCAGAAAAAATGAACGCCTGCATCGGCCGTGTTTTGTTTTTCGCAGGCAGAGTCGATTTTTTCTGACGTGCGCTGTATGGTGGGATCGAAGTCGCTCGTACTCTCTGTCTGTGAAATCTCATTCTTTCCCTTAAACCGGAATGTCTTTAAAGGTTCATTCACCATGCAGACCCTGTCGTTCCTTGATTTTGCCGTCATCGCTGCATATCTGATTGGAACATTAGCACTGGGACTTTATATCGGTTCCAAAATCAAAACCGGCTCGGATTACTTTCTGGCCGGGCGACGTCTCCCCTGGTGGGCCATCGGCATGTCGCTGGTGGCGACCGACATTGGTGCCGTCGATATTGTGGGAACTGGTGGTGCCGCCCATCAGCATGGCCTGGCGGTTGCGAATTTTGAATGGATCGGTTGCGTGCCCGCGATGATCATCGCCGCGTTTGTTTTCATCCCCTTTTTCTGGCGGAGTGGGGTGACGACGATTCCCGAATATATGGAACGCCGCTTTAACGTCGCCGTGCGTTCGGCGCTCGCAATCTGCTGGATCATCTTCATGGCGTGTAACCTGGGCATCATGCTGCTGGCGTCGGCTAAAATGATGCACGTGCATCTGGGAATGACCGTCAATGCCTGCATTTATCTGACCGCGTTTCTGGTGGGCGTCTACACGATTTCCGGGGGACTCGCGGCCGTCGTGTATACCGACATGATTCAATGCGTGATCATGATTGGCGGCTGTCTGCTGGTCCTGGTGTTGGGCATCATTGACCTGGGAGGCGTCAAAGAATTTCAGGCGGCCATCGAACAGCAGGAACAGATACAGCAACAGAAAGAACTCGCGGAGAACGGAGAGGCGGAGCAGGTCTCGCATACTTCACTCATCTTGCCCGCGGATGCGGATACGCCGTTCCCCTGGACGGGGATCTTCTTCGGCCTGGCTTTGATTTTGAGCCCCGCCTACTGGATTGGTAATCAGGCGATTGTCCAACGCTCGCTGGGGGCAAAGAGTGAGTTCGACGCGAAAGCCGCCTACGTCTGGGGGGCGTTATTGAAGAATCTGATTCCCGTCATCGTAGCTGTACCCGGCTTGATCGCGTTTGTGAAATTCCCGGAATTGACTGACGGCGATCAGGCGTTTCCCGAGTTGATTTCGCACCTGCTGCCCGTCGGTTTGAAAGGCCTGTTCCTGGCGGCGTTTCTAGCGGCGCTGATGTCGAGCATCGACTCCTATCTGAACTCGGCATCGACTATTGTCACGAATGATTTTTACAAACGCTTTTATCGCCGAGATGCGACAGATGAATCGTTATTGAAAATTGGACGTGGTGTCACGTTTCTGCTAGTGATCTGGGCGATTGGGTTTTCGTTTTTCCTGATGACGCGCAGCGAAGGTATTTATACGATCTTCCAGACCTTGATGGCGTTCTTCCAGGGACCCGCGTTTGCAATTTTATTAACGGGACTGTTATGGAAACGGGCCACCGGCATTGCCGCTTTCATCGGCTTCATTGTGGGCGTCTGTTTTTCGATTTCTCTGTTTACATTGAATCAGGAACCCGTTTATACCGCGCTGGGAATCGATCCGCTGTTCCAGATTTCCGAACCGTTTCTGTACTTTTCGATCTGGGCTTTTGTGGTCTCGTTCTCGTTGATTGTCATCATCAGTTTTCTTACTAAACCAGAGCCGGCCGAAAAAATTGAAGGCCTGGTCTTCAGCCTCAAACCAAACAGGGGGCAAGCATGACGCCGCTACATCACATTGGCAATTTCATTCGTGAGCTGGTGGTTCCGATTCCGCTGTGGTGTGTGCGCGGCCTGTTTCTGGGAACGCTGATCGCCGTTCTGATCTGGGTCGTACGGCTGCCTAAAGAAAACGCCACACCCTCCGAAACCGCTCCCTGGTATCAGAATCTGAAAATCTGGGCCTGTCTGGCGCTGGCGATTCAGATCGTGATTTATAGTGTTTTCTGAATGTTGCGGGAAACCCGAACAGTCGTAGGGGTCGGTCTATGTGCCGACCCGCCTGGAGAGATCCAGACTGGTATAGTCGTTCCACTGGATCCGTAAGAATCATTCGTTAGTCAAAACACAAACGAATCAAACCACACGGGCGGACACATGGGTCCCGCCCGACATTTAACAGAATAAGAACGTTGCAGCAGCATATGATACACTTAGAGTTTTGTTCGGTTTCTTTTAAAGAGTGACAAACTGATTACCAGAAAAACAACAATGAAGCCCACGAAGATCAGCCCGAACGCGATCCAGGTTGACATGCCCACAGCACCGTCAAAAGGAGGGTTCTTAACGTAATATTTCTCTTCAACCAGTAAATCAGAGACATGAAAACCGTTGGGAATATGTAACGCGAATACCGATTCATCAATGTTACCGATTGAAATTTTGGTGACGTTGATTTCCAGTCCCAGTCTTACCTGATTATGTAACTCTGCTTCACTATCAATTCCAAAATATTCCTTTCGCTGGATTTTCATCGGAACCCATAAATTCTTTTTTTGATCGATGAGTTGATAACTAAGCACGAGCGTCTCAAATTGACGGGGCTGATCTGGGCCATACGTCACCACTCTTTGATGTACGTGAAACCCATGCTCCTTTGAAATCCAGATATCATCAAAGCCTGCATGTTGAATATGAATACACGTTTCTCCGTCGACGTCTTCGATTCCCACTACTTGATAATTTCCACTGGAAAAGCACTCGGGTATGGTTGGCACTTGCGAGAATGGTAGTCCGAAACGATACAACTGATGACCTTCAGCGTAGTGAAGATTTTTATAATAGATTGAATGGGCTGAAGAAAATAGAAATCGTGCGGGATAGATGACGGCTTTTTGCTGCGGCCGATCTAATGCTATAGTCCTGTGACGCATAAAATCATAAACAGAAGTTCGATGAAACAGACTGCCATCTTCTACGTTCACGCCCGTTGCATCAATATATAATTGAGGCCACTTGATGACATTCTTGACCCTGTGATCACCCTGGAATCCAAAATCGCCTGTCGGATCTTTAAAGGCACTGAAAGTATATTCCATCGCGATGCCACGAGGATCCCGCAATAATTTCTCTTTCGTGCTTTGAATGTTCTTAATCACCTCGTCGAGCTGGAGTTGTTGAGAATTTTCGGCCTCTTCGCTGTGAACCGTGGTGATGCAGCATCCGAAAACAAAGCTGATAGAGAAAAGCACGCGGAGAGACCGTTTCTCAGACGTCGTAATTTTGTTTTCTAACAACATGGATTTAACCACACTCTCTCCGCGTTGAGTGGCACTGATGGCTGGCGAACTGGGTTGGTAGATTTTAATGCGTCATTTTCCGTGCTCTTAAAACGTTCCGGTCATCTTATTTGGAAGTCTTAGCAGCACTGTCGGGCAAGCCGACAGTGGCACACGGGAACGGGATAAACTTGTTATTAGCTCTTTAAAATCGTTTCGATCGGTTTGGCACCGTGGTCGGCGAGGGGAATCGGGCGGCCGATGTTGGACATGTTCTGTTTTTCCGGGTCGAGACCCAGTGCTTTGCAGATCGTTGCCAGGAGATCGGGAACGGCAATGGGTTGATCGGTGACTTTCATACCGTCGTCGCTCGTTTTTCCGACGACCTGTCCGCCGCGAATGCCGCCACCGCCCAGTACAGTGGTCCAGGCTGTGGGAAAATGGTCGCGGCCCGTATTCTGGTTGATCTTGGGCGTACGGCCAAATTCTCCCATCCAGATAACGAGCGTCGAATCTAACAGTCCCCGCTGTTCGAGGTCAGTCATCAACGTTCCCCAGGCAGGATCGAGGACTTCACTCAAACTCTGGACCGCTTCGAAGTTTTGTTGATGGGTATCCCAGCCAAACGAGTTCGAACCTTGAACGCCGTTCAAAGAGACTTCCACGAAGGGCACGCCCTGCTCGATCAAACGTCGTGCGAGTAAACAACCTTGCCCGAATCGATTGCGGCCGTAAGCATCGCGCAGAGTGTCCGGCTCCTGATCGAGTTGAAAGGCTTCAATGGCTTTCGAACGCATCATCCGCACTGCGGCTTCGTAGGCTGTGCGATGACTGTTGGTGGGAACGCCCGGATGCGTGGCGGAAAAGTCGTTCTCAAGATCTTTCAAGATCGACAGCCGGTTATCTGCCTGCTTGCGGGTGATGCCTTGCGGCAGTTCCAGGTTTTTGACCTTCAAGGCGGCGTCGACATTTTGATCGTCCATCTGGACAAAGCCGGCTCCTTCACCCACCACCAGGGGTGCAAATTGCGGCCCCAGAAAACCGGGACCGTAGGCGTTCGGGCTAAGCGTGCGGTTCGGCGAGATACTGACAAAATTGGGAAGTTCCGAATCTGTGTTTCCCAGTTCTTTGCTGAATAACGACCCCATCGTGGGATAGGTCAGCGGCCCGGTTGGCAGATATCCGGTGCGGAGTAAATACGTGGCCCGTGTATGGTCGCCTTCTTTCGTACTCATCGAACGAATGGGAGCCAGATGCTTCATCACGCTGGCCAGCTTGGGCAGATGCTCTGAAATCTGAATGCCGGCGACATCGGTATCGATCGGTTTGAAGGGGCCGCCGTTTTCGTGCTCGGGTTTCAAGTCGAACGTATCACACTGACTGGGACCGCCCGACATCCAGAGCAGAATGCAGGTGCGTTTGCGCTCTGGATTATTCGCGGTCTCGGCAGCCAGACGACGTAACCAGCCGGACATTCCCGTACCCAGTACTCCCATCGCGGAGAGCCGCATAAAATCGCGGCGGGAAAGTCCCCGGTTTCGAATCTGGTTTGCGTTCCTCATGACGAACATCCTCTGGAAAATGTGGTTTTCACTCTATTTTAGACGGATTTTTGAAACAATTGCGAGCCTTTTCTGGTAAGAATCTCTGGTCAGAGTCCGTTCCGCTGCGTGTCTTTCGCCACTTTTTGTTTCGATTGAGAAGGCTCTTTTGTTAAGATACGGGCAACGAGACTGTTTTATTTAACGAATTCTCAATTCGATTGATTTCATTCATTATTTCACTGCATTCAGGTCTGATTTTATGTTGATGGCTGCTCTTTCCCGATGTACCCCACTGTCTTGCTGCTTTTGTTTACTCCTGTTCCTGCAACCGGTTACAGCCGCAGAAAAACCGACGCTCCCCTATCATCAGCAAAAAAACGTGGTCTATGCGGAAGTGCATGGCGTCGGGCTCTTGCTGGATATTTTCACGCCTGCGGGTCAGCCGAACGGACTCGGCATCGTTGATGTCGCTTCAGGTGCCTACCACTCGGATCGGGGAAAAATCCGGGATCACAAGCGGGCCCAAATGTTCGATATCTTCTGCAGTCGCGGCTATACCGTATTCGCGATTCGTCCGGGTTCAATTGCCAAATTTAACGGCCCCGAAATGCTGGAAAATGTAAATCGGGGTATCCTCTGGGTTAAGCAGCACGCGAAAGAATACCAGATCGACCCCGATCGGCTGGCGCTGTTGGGCGCGTCTGCGGGCGGGCACCTGGCCTGTATGGCGGCGGTGTCTGCAGCCGACCCGCAATCGAAAACGCGCATGAAAGCAGTGGCCGTCTTTTTTCCGCCCACCGATCTGATGAATTACGGTGGTTTCAAAATCGACATCAGCGGCGAAGATCGACTGGCCCAGTCGATTCGCAGGCTGATCACCCCCCAAGGTGCCGAAACAATCGACGCAGAAAAACTGGATGAATTACGAACCGCCTTCTCCCCCGCACGACTGGTGAAGCCGGGCCTGCCCCCGTTTCTAATCATCCATGGAACGGCCGATTTCATGGTGCCGATTCAACAGTCGCGCACGATGGTCGCTGCCCTGCAGAAAGCTGACGTCCCCGTGAAGTTCATCATCAAAGAAGGGGGCGGACATCCCTGGCCGACCATTCATGAAGAAGTCGAAAAGATGGCGGACTGGATTGACGGGCAGTTGAAAACAGGAAGCGAATCTCAACAGGAATGAACACATGCGACTACAATCGCTAAACATGGGAAAAATAATTATGTTGGTTGCCGTGACTACATTTGTGGGCTGTGACCAACCGTATGAAATTCAACCCACACTTGCCACACGTGACTCTTATAAGGATCAGATCGACGTCGATGCCCTGCCGGCAAAAACGCGCCAATTATACGATCACCTTCTGGACGGCTCGCTGACGGGTTCCAAAGCCACTGACTATCAAGGGTTGCTCGATGCAGCACAGCAAATCATCTATCGTCCCAAATCCATTACATACCTGTTTCAGCTATGTGGCTTTCCACGACCGTATAAGGAAGTGGAAGAAGAAGGTGTTCCAATTATGTTTGTAAAAGTACAGAAGTCAGATAAAATCATTTATTGGGCTGATGTTGCCGCACCGCAATATTGAACAGGTAGACCCGAATTGCACTCGGGGTTGTTGGAAACAACAGGAAACAGACAGTTCATTCATCCAAATCAGCATGAGATGACCTGGCAGATCGAAACGAGATGTGTATCTACGGTTTTTCTTGTTCGATTGGTGACACCGTCAGTTTCCTGCTCGCTGCGCTCGGCCCGAATTACATTCGGGCTTACCCATTCTCTTCTCTGGTCAGAGGTGTTACTCATGTGTCCGAATGCTGGGTTCGGGTTGCTTCTGTGTTAGTCGTGCGAATAATTTTACGTGTTCCGTTTGCACGGTATTAACAAATGGTCTCTCTCCAGGCGGGTCGGCACATAGACCGACCCCTACAACACACATTGGGTTCCCGTGTGATACTCTGAATACATAAAAAACAGGACGGTTATCGGATAACCGTCCTGTAAAATTGAGACATTTATCTCGTCGCAATTTAGTATCGAATTGTGGTTTGCACATAGAACTGTGTCGCTGTGTTGCGAGGCGGAATATTCGTGCCGACGAATGAACCATACCAGAACCAGGAATAGCCGGCCTGAATATTGAAGTTCGGGTTGAAGGTGTAAGTGCCGATCAGGTCGAGTTCCTGACCAATGTCCCGGCTGCCGCCCGTGGTGCCGATCGGAGCACCGGCGACGTTATACAGATAGTCGTTGGCGGTGGCTTTTTCGAACCAGTGGAACGCACCCACCAGACCGACTTTTTTCGATGGTTTCGCGTTCAACTGCAGGCTGTAATCGTATAGGTTCTGCCCCGTCAGGTTATCGATAATCCCCCAGTAAGCGTGCCCCAAAGGATAGAGTGTGTTGAACGTATTGTTGGTGCTGCCGTTCGGATCATGGTTACCCGAACCGTAATAAAACAGACCGCTTAAACGAGGACTCCAGGGCAGCTTGGTCCAGGTATGTCCTAAGACAGAAGTAAAGAAGCCGGCAGAAACCCGCTGTCCGTTATCGTTACCAAACTGATAGGCGCCTTCGGTTTCGAAGTCCCAGATTCCCGTGACTTCACAGCAGGCATCCTGTACTTCCGACGTGGTTTTGAAGCGGCTACCGATCGTATGGCGTGAACCATCGGGACGATTTGGCGTGACGGTTTCATCCCGCAACCAGAGGTAATACAGGTCCAGGACATGCGGCTCGTCTGACAGAAACGTCATATAGATCCCGCTGAACGTCACAGAGGTATCCGGTTTATCGGCTCCATTATCATAATAACTGAGCGGTGTATTCCCCGCGGCTGCATTCACCGGGTTCGTAATGAAGGCATCAATGTGGACCGAATCGGAATGATGGAAATATTTGAAGCCTTCAAAGTTCCGTCGGGTATTCGACCAGTCTAAAGGTGATACCAGACGCTGTGCCCCGTAGAGCATTTCCTGTCGACCATATCGGAACCAGCCGGGAGCACCGTCCCACTCGTGCAGTTTGACATCCACAAATGCGTTTTGAACATTCCAGCGGTTGATATCGATTGCCAGGGGTGCCAGTTCATTATCAAAAATCGAGCCATCCAGCATTTCGAAATAGACGCGTGCCACATCGCTGATCTGCAAATCAAAGTACTGACGCCAGCGCCACAAATTATAATCGGTATTGATCGGACCACCAGGGCGGAGCCGGTTTTGTTCGTGCATATAACGATGACGCAACTCACCACCGGCGGACAATGTATAAGGAGAGCATTCATCTCCCAGAGGCATCATCTTGAAACGCTCGCCCAGCAACCAGGGGCTGTTGGGATTACTCAGATAAGCGCCGAAGGTATTATCAAAAAAGAGCCCTTTGTATGGGTTAGGAGCTGGTTTTGCCGGTGTGGGATCATCAAAGATAATCTCGTCTTCTGTTTCTTCTCCGTCAATTCCGGGAACCTGATCCGTCATCGGCTGATCGGCAGACTGCTCTGTCGACTGCTCAGGGGCTGGCTGGAAGACCTCGTTGACTTCCGTGAGTTCGGAACCGGTTCCGTCGTAGTCAGCTTGAGCGGCAGGTGCTGGAGGAATGGCTGTCAGTTCTGTTTCCGCACTGACATGCGCCGCTGTCATTGACGAAGTAACAAGCCCTAGAGAAAAGAGAACGAGCAGACGCATTTGACATTCCTTGCTGATACGTACCTGGATGAGGAACTTCGAACCTCTCGCATCGTTCGCTTGAACAATCTGAGAAATCATGAGACAAGCGCGCCTCACTCCTCTATATGATGATCACAATCGATCTCCTTTAAGCTGGATCGGATCGTAACGCTCAAGCCAATCATAGCGTTCAGCCGGATTTGCAGTAATAAACAGAACTTAGAAATGATCCGGGGCTAATTCAGTCAAAACCCAAACCAGCACTACAACCAGACAGCCCTCGCCAGGTCGCATAACCAGCAAAGCTTAACATATGTAAGATCGTTGATCCGGGAATATGTTAACTAGGGTATGAAAGAGAACTGAAAGAAACTATTCCGGGTACGCCAACAAATTTGTGTCAGCCAACGCCGATGTGTGGCACCATTACCATTGGACACCCAGCATGAGAGAATTGAGACCGCTGCCGATCCCCAATAATGCCACGCGATCGTCTGCTTTGAGTGCCTGATTCTGAATGCCCAGTGCCCAGGCCATCGGCAAGGCGGCGGCTCCGGTATTACCGAGCGTTTCTACCGTCGGATAATCCAGGCCCGGATCGAGTCCCAGTTTTTCGAGCAGTAACTTGCGGTGTGCTTTTCCTACCTGATGCGTGAAGACACGAGTGACGTCTGCATTCTGCCAGCTGAGTGTGCGTTTTGTCTGTTCCCAAGTGGGGATTGCCAGATTGACGCCTGCCACCAGCAACGATTCGGAATCCGTCTGCATTCGGGGACGGTGATCGCCGTGTTTTTGTGCCTCGACCCCTCCGGCACAGAGTTCATGGCTGGAAGTATCGGTTTGAAAACTCCCCCCCAGTAATCGGTGTCCGGTTCGACTAAGACGACGATCACACAACAGAATTGCAGCCGAGCCGCTACCAATCGTAAGTGAAGCAAAATCGTTTTTAATGGATTTGCGGGTCAGGGTATCATCATTCAGCAGGTCTTCGATCGTGCCTTCAACCAGATCGCGGCCGACTTCCGTTCCTACAACCACGCCTGCACGAATCTGGCCCATTTCAATCATGTTCGCCAGAAAGACCATCCCGTTCAGCAAACCGAGACAGGCATTACTGATATCGAGCACCAGGGCATTTTGTGATAAACCTGCCGCATGATGTACGCCGCTGGCGGTCGCCGGTTCCAGTTGATCGCGGCAGACAGAACCATGAATCAACGCACCGACATACTTGCGATCAAAGCCCGCCTGATCAATCAGCTGATTGACGGTTTGCGCGCTAATC
Source organism: Gimesia alba (assembly GCF_007744675.1). Lineage (NCBI taxonomy): Bacteria > Pseudomonadati > Planctomycetota > Planctomycetia > Planctomycetales > Planctomycetaceae > Gimesia > Gimesia alba. The sequence continues at coordinate 51,600 of NZ_CP036269.1, read as the reverse complement.
GTACCTGGCAGAGTCCCTCGCTCGAAAAATCGACGCTCCTGGATCCCCGTCATCAGCTCCAGCCTGCCTGCAGGCAGGCCTAACCGTTCATAAACGGGCGCCAGTTGTGCTTCGATTTCATCGGAAGTCACAACGTGGGGAGGTAGAGTACAACTAACGGCTTCGACGCAAACATGCTCATAACGCATAAGCGGTTTAGAATTCCCATTTCAACAGGCAGATCAAATAGACAACATCACTGCGCAAAGACATCAGGTGGCCTGCGCGCAAGAAGGACGTCCTATTGAATTGAATCTGGGAAGTAAACTCAACCTAAGCGCTGATAAATCTCAAATCTGAGCAGCACTTTGATTGCGGGGTGAAGAGTTCAGAGTGTTCTCCAGAGTTTTAATCTCTTCCAGCTTCTCTGAACGAGACCGAACGTATTCGGGAGTCGGCTCTTCCACACGCAGCTTTTCCGCACTTTTTACGTAGCGTAAACCTGACAACAGGAGGTCCAGTTGTTTTTCCGTAATATTTATTGTTGCTAAATCAGTCATAGGTAAACGAAGTCTCTCGAGGTGATCCGGAGAATTCAGTCCACAACAACCTCCTGCTGCTGTTACTGACATAATATTAGTCAATCACCAAACAAAATTTCAACCAGTTTTTCCAAAAACACATCCTGTCTGGCCTTTTTTATCTATCGACTCATCAGTGAAGTTTGCTTTGAAACCATTTCCCGTGCTGTTGAATCCCTCACAGACGGACTGATTGAATCGATCGACATTTTTTCCAACAAGCATCTATATGTACACTGTTTAAACTGCTCTCAGGTTACCTTCCGAGAAGGCTTCTGCCATCGCCAGAGGAATCTCGGCTTCCGCCAGAACCACTTTGGCCTGGTTTTCCTGAGTCCGCGCTAACATTTCCTGTTCGGAAGCGACCGCTTCGGCACGACGCTCTTCTGCGCGGGCCTGGGCCACGCGCACGTCGGCGTCTGCCTGATCTGCTCTCAAACGAGCACCGATGTTGTCACCAACATCAATATCAGCGATATCGATTGAGACTATCGAAAACGCCGTCTGGGAGTCCAATCCACGAGCCAATACGTTTCGGGCAATCACTGATGGATTGGCCAGCACTTCCTTATGACTTTCACACGAACCGATGGCTGACACAATTCCTTCACCCACGCGGGCAATGACAGTGTCCTCAGTTGCTCCCCCGACCAACTGTTTCAAGTTGGTACGCACGGTGACGCGAGCACGGGCTTTCAATTGAATGCCATCTTTGGCCACGCCATCCAGAGTCGGTCGGCCGCTTTTCTTGGGATCAGGACAATCAATGACTTTCGGGTCTACACTGGTTTCTACAGCGGAAATGATGTTTCGGCCAGCCAGATCAATCGCTGCGGCCGTATCCCAGTCCAGATCAATTCGAGCACGATGGGCCACAATCAAGGCATGCACCACTCGATGCACGTTGCCGCCTGCCAGATAATGTGCGACATAGGCATAGGTTGGAATATCGGTTAATCCCGCCTGTACGGCCATGATCTTGGTATCAACAATTACCGAGGGCTTTACTTTTTGGAGAGACATAATGACCAGAGCAAGTGGGCCGATTTTCGCTCGGGAACTAAACGCCTGAATCCACAATTTGAAGTAACGGGCAAATAATGCCACGAAGACGATACCAATGAGGACACCAATGCCGACAACCACAACTACCAAAATAGGCCATAGATCGTCCATAGTCTGCTTAACTCCCTGATAAGTAATTGGTTTTGAGACCAGCGTCTCTCAAACATCATAACTGTCTCAGAGTAAAAACAAAAAGTATTTTTTACCCCGTTTTTGTAAATTTCATTGTAGATCATTCAGTAAAACGCAAATTTCATCGTTTTGGATCATTCTGTTTTTCAAAAGAGTGCCCTTCCTACGATTGGAAATCTGTTTTCGGGTATTTATTCTGGGAAGTAACAAACTTAAGAAATAGGCCAGACCAAGACCATCCCACATTGAGGGGGGCATGAATCACTAAGAATGGGGCTTTTTTCGGCGAGGACATCGCGCAAGGTCACCTCCCAGGCGATTGACATCAACCACGAATCAAAACAGGAACCCACCATGAGTATTGAAGCAAAAATTCAGGAACTGAAACTGGAGCTCCCCGAAGCTCCGAAACCGGGCGGAATTTATAATCCTGTGGTTCAGGTGGATGATCTGCTGTATGTCTCCGGTCATGGCCCCGTCAAGCTGGATGGCAGCATGCACACCGGTCGCGTTGGTGACGATTTAACCGAAGAACAAGGGGTTGAAGCCGCTCGCGCCGTTGGCCTGACCATGCTGGCAACGCTCAAACAATATCTGGGCGATCTCGATCGGATCGAACGTTTCGTGAAAGTGCTGGGCATGGTGAATGCGGCCCCCGATTTTAAACGTCACCCCCAGGTCATTAATGGCTTCAGCGAACTGCTCGTGCAAATCTTTGGAGAAAATGGACGGGCCGCCCGCAGTGCCGTTGGCATGGGCTCTCTCCCCGGCAATATCACCGTCGAAGTCGAAGCCATTGTGCAAATCAAAGAATGATCGCTCTGAACGTAATTTCTTACGCAACAGACTGGATTGGCAGACTTCCGCTGCTTTTTCCATAAAACTGACTGTTTGGTCAGTGCATTCACGCTGATTTGTCTTTTCGAATCCAGGCAGACCTGTAAAAATAGAGGCGGTTTGAAACCGCCTCTATTGTGTTAATAGAAGGCCACTCTGGTATTAAACGGAGAAAGGATTCTCGGTGTGCCAAGCGCTGATTTGATCATTTTTGGAGGAGGCATCGCTGGTCTCTGGACACTCAGCGAAGCCAGCCGGCTGGGATATCGCGCTGTCCTGCTCGAAGCATTCACGCTGGGCAGCGGTCAGACGATCGCTTCACAAGGCATTATCCACGGCGGTTTGAAGTACACACTGCAGGGTATGATGACCGGCTCCGCACGCCGCATCCGCGAAATGCCGCTGATCTGGAGAAAGTCGCTGGCCGGCGAACAACGTCCCGATCTGTCACAGACCGAAATCCGTTCTCACCACTGTTATCTCTGGCGCACAGAATCGCTGTCCTCACGGCTGGGTATGTTCGGCGCCAAAATGGGTCTGCAAGTCGTGCCCCAGAACCTCGCGCCGGAAGACGCACCCGAAGTACTGGCAAATTGCCCCGGCTCGATCGGCGTGATGGAAGAACAGGTGATCTCTCCATATAGCCTGATCTCCAATTTTGCCGATTCAATTCGGAACCAGATTTTCAAATACGATCCGGAGCAGTTGAAATTTCAACTCGATTCCAACGGAAACATCACAGCGGTCCAGATACAAAATGCATCCGGAGAACCACTCAGCATCGAAACCGAGGCGGTCCTGCTGACCGCAGGACGCGGCAACGAAAGGCTACGAATACAGGCGCGACGACAAGCGGATTCTAACAGCAGTCCCTGCATGCAAACCCGGCCGTTGCACATGGCACTGGTTCGAGGCGACCTACCTGCGTTCAGCGGGCATTGTGTGGATGGCGCCAAAACCAGAGTCACGATCACATCAGACACCGATTCAACAGGGCGCACCGTCTGGCAGCTGGGAGGCCAGGTTGCGGAAGTCGGCGTGAATTTAACGCGACGCGAATTGATCACGCATGCCGCTAGTGAACTCGCCGCCTGTGTTCCCGGCATTGATCTGACGGGACTCGAATGGAATACGTACGCCGTCGATCGCGCTGAAGGCGTCACCAAATCGGGACTCCGACCGGAAACTCCCCAGATCCTCAAAGAAGGCAACCTGCTGACCGCGTGGCCGGCGAAACTGGCATTGGCACCCCGACTGGCCGAAGAGGTCTGCCAGAATTTGTCTCTGATGAACGTCGTGCCGACCGCCGTCGATACATCCTGGTTGGATGTGTTTTCTTCACTTCCCACACCCGAGGTGGCACAGCCGCCGTGGGAAACCGCAGAGAACTGGGTCACGCTCAATGAGATTCAATCGAATGAAGAAGCAGCCTGAACGGCTTTTTGGAAACGGAACTATGCAATACCGCCCTTTAGGAAACACCGGTGCTTCGATTAGCGCGCTGGGATTTGGCGCGTTTAAAATCGGCCGCAACCAGCAGATCAAATACAGCAAGACATATGATCTTCCCGACGATGCGACGACCGAACGTCTGCTGAATGCAGTTGTCGATCTGGGCATCAATCATATTGATACTGCGCCCGCTTATGGCATCAGTGAAGAGCGAATCGGCCAGTTCATTGCGCACCGCCGCTCTGAGTTTCTGCTCTCTACCAAAATCGGCGAGACTTTTGAAAATGGAACATCCACGTACGACTTTTCTCGCGACAGTTTGCAGGCCAGCATCGAGCGCAGTCTACAACGATTGAAAACCGATGTACTCGATATCGTGCTGATTCATTCGAACGGCAACGATGAAGCGATCCTGAACCAGACCGACGCCGTCGAAATTCTGCAGTCCTGTCAACAGGCGGGCCAGATTCGCTGGATCGGACTTTCCGGTAAGACGCCCGCCGGTGCCACGGCGGCACTTGACTGGGCTGATATCCTGATGCTCGAATATCATCTGGAAGATTGTTCGCACGCAGCCGTCATTCAGACTGCCGCGGAACAGGGCATTGGTGTGATCGTGAAAAAAGGGCTCGCCTCGGGTCATCTTCCCGCCGCAGATGCGATTTCATTCGTGCTGCGCAATCCCGGCGTCAGTAATCTCGTGGTCGGCGGATTAAATCTGGATCACATCCGGACCAACTGGGAAACCGCCGCCGCGGTTGCGATCTCACCAGCCGCTTAGTGCGTTGAACGGACTCAAAAACCGCACCGATTCCGCAAGAACGTTACGTAATCTGTGGAATCCCTGCAGCACAGTCTGAACTTTCTTCCCCCTTCGTCGGCTTGGCAATCGGCATGAAGGGGACTATAAAGGAGATGAAGATCAAGATTGTTTTTACCGTTTATTCTCTGGCATCCTGTTTGAGTCCTGCACTATGGCGCCCAAAGTCGGCTTGTTTATTCCCTGTTATATTGATCAGTTGTACCCACAGGTGGGAATTGCGACGCTGAAAACACTGGAACATTTCGGGTGCGACGTCGAATATCCCGAAAGCCAGACCTGTTGCGGCCAGCCCATGGCGAACACCGGCTGCACAAACGACGTTGGCCCACTGGCCAAACGCTTTCTGGATATCTTCAAATCGTACGATGCCGTCGTCTGTCCCTCCGGCAGTTGTGTCTCGATGGTCAAACATCATTACGATGAATATTTCACCGATAACCCGGAATACGAGGCCCTCAAAGCGAAAACCTTTGAGTTCTGCGAGTATCTGACCAACGTACTGGGCATCGATAAACTGGCGGGACGATTTCCCCACAAAGTCGGCCTGCATCAGAGTTGTCACGGCTTACGCGAACTCAGGCTGGCCAGCGCCAGCGAACTCCGAATCGAACCGTTCGGCCCCGCGCGGGCGCTGCTCGAAAGCATCGACGGCGTCGAAGTCACCACGCTCAAACGGCCCGATGAATGCTGCGGTTTTGGGGGCACGTTTGCCGTCGCCGAAGAAGCCGTCTCCTGTATGATGGGCGAAGACCGCGTGAGTGATCATGAGCAAGCGGGCACCGAAGTCCTGACGGCCCTCGACATGTCCTGCCTGATGCACATGAGCGGCATCATTCGCCGCCAGCAGAAGCCGATCCGTGTGATGCATATCTCAGAAATTTTTGCCGAGTCTTTATAACATGCCAGCACATCCAAAATTAGCAACCGAATTCGTCAAGAATAAAGAGCGTGCGCACTGGCACGATCAGTCGCTCTGGTTTGTGCGTTCCAAACGCGACGCCGCGAGCCAACAGATTCCCGAATGGGAACTACTCCGCGAGCAGGCTTCGAAAATCAAATCGTATACCGTCTCGCATCTGCCCGACCTGCTCGAAGATTTCGAAAAGAACGCGACCGCCAAAGGGGTCCACGTTCACTGGGCCCGCGACGCGAAAGAGCACAATGAAATTGTGCATGGCATTCTGAAACAGCACGAAGTCACAAAGGTGGTGAAGAGCAAATCGATGCTCACCGAAGAGTGTCATCTCAATCCCTACCTCGAACGGCACGGTATTGAAGTCATCGACACTGACCTCGGCGAACGCATCGTGCAGCTGCAGAACAAACCGCCGAGCCATCTGGTGATGCCCGCCATTCATATCAAGAAAGAAGAAATCGGCGAACTCTTCCACGAAAAACTGGGCACCGAAAAAGGGGCCACCGATCCGCAATACTTAACGGAAGCCGCCCGACAACACTTACGACAGAAATTCATCGGCGCCGAAGCCGGCATCACGGGCGTGAACTTCGCAATCGCCGAAACGGGTGGCTTTGTCGTCTGCACCAATGAAGGCAACGCTGACCTCGGAACCTCGTTGAACAAACTGCACATCGCCTGCATGGGTATCGAGAAACTGATTCCCCGCGCCAACGACTTGAGCGTCTTCCTGCGACTGTTGGCACGTTCGGCAACCGGGCAACCGATTACCACTTATTCCTCTCACTTTCATGGCCCGGCTCCCAGAGCCGAGATGCACGTGGTGCTGCTGGATAACGGCCGTAGCGAGATTTCGGGCAGCGATGAATTTCGTCGCTCGCTGAACTGCATCCGTTGTGCCGCCTGCATGAATACTTGCCCCGTCTATCGGCGCAGCGGCGGTTACAGTTACGAAGCAACCGTGCCCGGCCCCATCGGGTCAACATTAAGTCCTTCAAAGGATGCGAAAAAGTATTCCAGCCTGCCGTTCGCCTGCAGCCTGTGTGGTTCCTGCACCGATGTCTGTCCAGTCAAGATCGACCTGCATCATCAGTTACTCACCTGGCGGAAAGAGATTCGCGTGCGCGGGCTGTTGCCGTTTTCCAAACGGATCTCGATGAAAATGATGGGCTGGATGATGCAGGCCCCGCGGCTGTATCGCTTCGTCGGCAAGTGCGCCCGGGCCATTGTGCCACGGCTGCCCCGCTTTTTACTTTACAATCGCTTCAATGCCTGGGGCAAACAACGGGAGCTGCCTGACTTCCCCAAACAGAGTTTTCGCGAGTGGATGAAAAAAAATCATGACAACAAGTAGAGATGAGATTTTGAATCGGCTCCGCAGCCAGTCTGTTCCCAAAACAGAGCGCCCCGATCTCTCTGCGCCCGAGTTGACACAGCAGTGGATCAGCTACGATGATCCCGCGGAGCAGTTTGCCACCATGCTGGCATCAGTCGGCGGAGTCTGCGCCCGCGTCAAAAACGTAGACGAGGTCAATCAGAAGTTAAGCGAAATCCCCGCGTATCAGGAAGCGAAAAAAATCTGTTCGCAGGTTACAAACTGTGGTACGCCGAACGTCGAGATCAGCAACATCACCGACCCGCATGATTTCGAAGACATCGACTTCGCAATTCTTCCCGGCGAATTCGCGGTTGCCGAAAACGGCGCCGTCTGGATCACCAACGACGGCGGCCCCGCCCGCACCCTCTATTTCCTCTCACAACACGTGTCACTTTTGGTTCCCGCTAGCGAAATCGTGACACACATGCATGCCGCCTACGAACGTCTCTCGTTCGAAACCCCCAGCTTCGGCACCTTCATGTCCGGCCCCTCCAAAACCGCCGACATCGAACAATCCCTGGTCATCGGCGCCCACGGCGCCCGCTCACTGACGGTCTTTCTGGTTGACGAACCATTTTGAGGCTCGCGTGTCGAAGCCGATTGAACCTGATTTATTTTGATTCGGACTTCAATCGTTTAGTATCATGGCCTTATGTCTGACCAGCAACTTCTCCAGCAATTTGTAGCATCATTTCAGCGGCTCGATGATCTGATCGCGCCTGACGGAGCACCTCCGGAACTCCTCGTCGAACAGGATGTGGATGAGTGGGATCATTGGCAGGCTGATCTGAAACCATGGCGGCCCCAACAGTTTGAGACAAGCCTCGAAACATTGACACCCCTCTATTCGCGAATGGGAGGTGTCTTTCCGCTTTTGTATGAGCGGCTTGTCCTCTCATTTCGCTGGCTGGAAGTGGACTTAAAACTCATCCGATTATTCGCCAATCCCCCTGGCCCTGATTTCACTGGCCTGACTATGGAAATCTTTCCGGATCAAATCATGGCAGACACTCTGATTCCGGCCGGCTTTATTCCCTTTGCCCGTTCGTCAATCAACTATGATCCGATCTGCTTTGATTTGAACGCCATGACGGCACAACGCGACTGCCCGATTCTTCAGTTTGAACATGAAGCCATATTGTGTCAGTCCAAAATCGGAGAGCACTGGCAACGCTGGAACTCAGTTCGAGACCTGATGAGCGAAATCATCTTTCTGGATTGCGAATAAATCTTGCTTACGGGCAATTTCATCCGGATTACTCACCACGAACCTCACGAATTCCACGAAATACCTTGTTCGCAACCTGCTTTACAAGGTAGCATGATGAGTGCAGGCCTGCCGAACTTCTTGCCCAATTTGGTTTCGAGATCCTGGGAGCCGTTACAAGCGAACCTGGCTTTAAAAGTACTGACTGTGGATCGTGGTCTGACCTCTAAGACGCTCATCAAGAAAGTGAAATTTATGCGTATGCGAAACTGGGTTCAAACCCTGACGGCACTGGTCTGCTGCGTGTTCTCGGTTCAGGCGGAAGCGAAACAGCCTAACTTTGTGTTTATCATGGCAGACGACTGTACCTTCCGCGACATCGGCTGTTACGGCGGACAGGCACATACGCCGCATATCGATCGACTGGCGACAGAGGGAATGCGTTTTACGCGTTGCTTTCAGGCGGCGCCGATGTGCTCACCCACGCGGCATAATATTTATACCGGCCAATATCCGGTCAAAATCGGGGCGTATCCCAATCACACCAGTGCCAACCCCGGCGTCAAAAGTATCGTGCACTATCTGAAGCCGCTCGGCTATCGGGTGGCGCTCAGCGGAAAGAAACATATCGGCCCCCGGTCGGTCTTTCCTTTCGAAAATCCAAAGGGTGCGGACCTTGTGGAAGCAGCCGGAAACTTTTTTTCAGACTGCGAACAGGGCAACGATTCGTTCTGTATCTTCTTTTGTTCCAAAGAACCGCACACGCCCTGGGACAAAGGCGATCCGTCGCGCTACGAGGCCAGCAAACTGAAGCTACCGCCCTACTTCGTCGATACTCCCGAAACGCGCGAAGCCATGACGCGCTATCTGGCGGAAATTACCTATTTCGACGGTGAGGTAGGAGGCATCCTCGGGGAACTCGACAAACACGGGCTTCGCGACAACACGCTGGTGATCGTCGTCAGCGAACAGGGCAGCAGCATGCCGTTTGCCAAATGGACCTGTTACGATTCCGGCCTGCAATCCGCGTTGATTGCCCGTTGGCCCGGCAAGATCCAACCCGGAAGCATCAACCACGCGATGGTCGAATATGTTGATCTGGTTCCCACGTATGTCACAGCCGCGGGAGGTACACCCGACCCGGCACTGGACGGCAAGAGCCTGCTGCCCGTTTTTGCCGGGAAACAGGAGCATAAGAAATATGTGTTCGGTGAAATGACGACACGGGGCATTCTCAACGGCTCCGAGACGTTCGGCATCCGTTCCGTGCGGTCGGACAAATTCAAATACATCTGGAATTTCACGCCGGAAATCGAATTTCGCAACATCTGTATGAAATCGCCTGAATTCGAGAGCTGGGAAAGGAAAGCCGCCGCCGGTGATGCGGACGCCGCCGAAAAAGTCCGTCGCTATAAAAATCGTCCCGCGATTGAACTCTACGATATCACCAAAGATCCAACCGAGTGGCATAATCTGGCCGGCAAACCGGAATACGCGTCGGTGCAGGCCACGCTGAAAGCAGAACTGGACGCCTGGATGAAACACTGCGGCGATAAAGGCCAACAGACCGAACTCGAAGCCGACCAACACACCAGAGGTGGCGGTAAGAAAAACAAAAGAAAGCAGAAATGAAACTGAATCCCAAGTATCTGTTATTATTATTCCCAGTCGCTCTCATACTCTGTCCAGTCATCATTTACCAGAGTTACATGAAAAACTGGCGTTATAGTACTTTAGGAGTCGCTATCTCTCCTGTAGGGACTCACTTACTTATGACGCATCAGAAGGGTATCAACTTTGGGGCCCGTTTCTGCAACAAAGTATCGTTATATGATCTCAGGCAACAGCGAACACTCTGGACTTCCAGTGACTTGGCTAAACCAGGCAAACTACCTTTGTTTTTTTCGGAAGATTCACCTGGCATTGTTCTCGTTGAAGGAACTTATATTGGATTCGATTTGAAGGGAAATGTGTCTCGAAAAATAGATACCATTGCTGATGGTGTCATTGCCGATGCCAAAATGGTCAATGGTGAAGTCTTTGCTGTAGACACAAAAGGGGAATGGAGTCATGGAAAAGCGACGGGGGCTCTGGAAGCGACTCCTGAAGTTCATCTGCCAGGGTCCCGTTATTCCATTGCCCCTGACGGTAAAATCATCGCTGTTGCGAACATGTATGCGATTGAAGATGATTTCTTTCGTATTTATAGTATGGCAGACAATAGTAGTCAGGCTGTTTCCGTTCAAAAGGGGGTTGCCTGCCTCTGTGCTCTGAAAAATGAACAAGTGCTCGTAGTGGATCAGGCAGGTTCCTGTTTTCTCGTGATGTTCTCGGCTGACAAGGCAGAACCAGTACGAAAACATCTGATTGATCTTCCCAACATCCAACCGTTCAGCATGGTAGAAATGGCCAGAATTCACAGCACAGACGATGGCTCATTCTTTGTGGTTTACATGACAGACCAGCAGACTCTGAATCTCGTCGAAAAAGCAGACGCCGGATTCCAAGTATCCTTAGTCGACTGCAGCTCCTTTTTAAATCGAGGTTCAAAGGCTAACATGACTCAGGTGCGTTGTTCAGAAACGAACGATTTTTGTATCTGGGTCACTTATGATGGTATCTCAGGAATCGTTCGAAAAGAACAAGGAACATGGATTGCTGACACTGATTTCTGATTCAGACCGCTCTTCATAAGTGGCAGAAAAAAACCAAGGGGAAAATAATGAAGCAGCTCGCATTCATCCTGATATTCGTTTTCTCGGCAGGTCTGCTTGAAGCGGACGCCGCATCAAAGGAAATGCGCAAACCCAATATCATTCTGATCATGGCCGATGATGTGAGTTGGGAGTGTTTCGGCTCGTACGGCGCGGAGGATTACAAAACGCCGCACATCGATGCGCTGGCGAAACAGGGCATTCGATTTTCCAACTGTTATTCCACGCCCCTCTGCACGCCGTCGCGGGTCAAGCTGATGACGGGGAAATATAATTTCCGTAACTACACGCATTTTGGTTATCTCAATCCCAAAGAAAAGACGTTCGGACAGATGCTGCAGGCCGCCGGTTATAAAACCGCCATCGCCGGCAAGTGGCAGCTCAACGGACTCTATCACGGTGCGGAAGGCCACGCCGACAACACGCGGCCCTTCAAAGCGGGCTTTGATGAATATTGTCTGTGGCAGGTGACCCGGACGGTACACGATCGCAAATCAGGAGGCGGCGAGCGTTTCTGGAGCCCGCCGCTGGAACAGAACGGCAAGTATCTGTCGGTCAAAGACAATCAGGGGAAATACGGCCCCGACATCATGTCGGACTTTCTGTGTGACTTTATCCAGCGCAATAAAGATGAACCGTTCTTTGTCTATTATCCCTCGGTGCTGGTTCACAATCCGTTTGTGCCGACGCCCGATACGATTGGCGACGCACCGCGCACACAAGCCGCGAACAAACAGCCCAAAGGCAAAAAGGCCCGCAAAGCGAACTTCGTGGCGATGGTCAACTACCTCGATAAAATCGTGGGCAAGCTGGTCGACAAAGTGGAAGAGGTCGGACAACTGGAGAACACGCTCATTCTCTTCACGGCTGACAACGGGACGAACGTGCAAATTACCTCCCAGTGGAACGGCCAGACCATCCACGGCGGCAAAGGTTCCACCACCGACATGGGCACACATGTGCCTCTGGTCGCCTACTGGAAAGGGCACACGCCGAAGGGCAAGGTGCTGGATGACCTGATCGACTTCACCGATTTCTATACCACATTCGCCGCCATGGCGGGCGTGCAACTTGGGAAGAACGACCCCATCGACGGTCGCAGTTTCCTACCGCAATTGAACGGGCAACCGGGCCAGCCCCGCGACTGGGTGCTGTGTCACTATCAACCCTACTGGGGCCGCTTCCAGGGGAGCCAATATGTTCGTGACGGGCAATTCAAACTCTATCGCGATGGCCGCTTCTTCAACGTGCCTCAGGATCTCAAAGAGAGTCAGAATCTGACCACCGGTCAGGCGAGCGACCAGGGAGAACAGATTCGGCGGATGTTGCAGCAGACACTTTCTACCGTTCCCCCTGCTCCGCCGATACAAGGGGGGAAAGATTCCAATACGCGCCCCGTTTATCCCAACTGGAAAAATATCGTGAATCCCAATGACTAAGCTGTGCTTCGCACACACAATCCGAAAGTAGCCACCGTGAAACTGAAGTCGCTCAAACTCTCAATACTCCTGCTGGTCCTGACACTGAATCTGTCCGCTCGAAGCGCAGCAGCAGAGACACCCGCAAACGCAGAGCGACCGAACATTGTCTGGATTCTGGTCGACGATATGTCGTGTCACTTCGGCTATCAGGGAGAGCCCCTGGTCAAAACGCCTCACGTCGATCAACTTGCACGGGAAGGCACCGTATTCAATCACGCGTACGCGACGGCGCCGGTCTGCTCCACGTTTCGCTCGGCTCTGATCACGGGCATGTATCAGACCACCATCGGCGCCCACCATCATCGCAGCGGGCGCGGTGCGTTGAAGATTCACTTGCCCAAAGGAGTACAGACCGTTCCCGAACTCTTTCGGAACGCCGGCTATTATACGACGAACGCAAACCCCGAAGAGACACGGCCCGGTAAAGAAGATTACAACTTCGTCTATCAAAAGTCCGATCTCTATGACGGCGTGGACTGGACAAAGCGCGCGAAAGGCCAACCCTTCTTTGCGCAATATCAACTGCAGGGCGGAAAACTGCGCAACGTCGGTCGCTGGTATGATGAAGTGAAAACCGGTTTGGAGACTTTGATCACCGCGGAGGAAGTAACGCTGCCCCCGTATTACCCGGATCATCCGGTCATACGCGAAGACTGGGCCGCCTATTTGAATTCCGTCTCTTATACCGATCTGCAGGTCGGTCGTATCCTCGACAAACTGAAAAAAGAAAACGTGCTAGACAATACCATCGTTTTTTTTCTGACCGATCACGGCATCAGTCACGCACGCGGTAAACAGTTTCTCTATGAAGAGGGGTTGAAGATTCCGTTCGTCGTCTGGGGACCCAGGTTCATCGGATCAAAATCGGTACGCGATGAACTGATTGCCCACATCGACCTCGCCGCAACCAGCCTGGCTCTCGCAGGCATTGAGATTCCGAAGACGATGCAGGGACGTCCCCTGTTCGGGCCTGCAGCCAAGCCGCGCACCTATGTGGTGTCGGCCCGCGATCGCTGTGATGAAACCGTCGATCATATTCGCAGCGTCCGCAAGGGTAATTTCAAATACATTCGCAATTACCTGCCCCAGCGCCCCTATCTGCAGCCCTGCAAGTACAAGGATGGTAAACCGTTCATGCCTGTATTGCGCGAATTATACGCCGCCGGTAAATTGAACGCCGCCCAGTCACTGCATCTCGCCGAGACGCGGCCTGAAGAGGAACTGTATGACTTAACCAGCGATCCCTGGGAGATTCACAACCTGGCTGACGACCCTGCCCGCCAGAAGCAACTCAGAGAATTTCGAGGATTGCTTACCAACTGGGAGCTCGAAACAGACGACCGCGGCCGCTTCCCCGAATCGGAGGCGATGTACGACAGCGATATGAAACCGTACCTGGACAAGTCCCGTAAGCGAGATCCCACAGCCGCCGCGATTCTGGAAGCGAATATTAAGCAGATGAAACGCTGGCACGCTGCAGGGAAGTAAATAGAAGGGAGCCTGCCTGAATGGTACCGCCAGAGAAAATGAACGAGGGAGAAATCGATTGGACGGAGATTGCCCGAACTCTTGGAGCACTGGATGACGACGGACGCGAACACGGTAGTAGTATTGATGCACGTGAAGCCGTTGCGATGATTATAGGACCAACGCATTTGCGTGCTGCCGTTGACCATTACGTTACTCAAAAGAAAGGGGCCGAACTGGTTCGCCATGTTCTCTGGCTGCTCCGTCCGTGGTCTGCGATGGAGCGGTGCTATGAGATCTACCAGAACGAAGAAGATCCTGACGTGCGACGCGAGGCAATCGAACTTCTGCGAGTTGTAGCTGACAGAAGGGTCTTGCCATGGATCAGAGGTTTCTTAGAAGATCCTGATGAAGGAGTACAAAGCTGGGCTGCGGGTATTGTAGATCAACTCTTATGGTCAAGTCTGGTTGATCCGGAAGATTGCGATGAACTTCTTCATCTCATGGCGAATCATTCAAATAGACTGGTCCTCGACAGGTATTCGTTTATTATGGAATTTTTAAATGAGCGAAATACTTCAGCATAACAAACCGAGTAAACAATAACAGACCTGATACCACTCTCAACAACTCCACAGGAGTAGACCATGTCCGACCACTGGCTGCATCGACGCGATTTTTTATATCAGACCATGTTCACGGGAGCCTGCGCTCTGGGAGCCGGTCAACTGATGGCGAGTGAAGAGAAGCTGCCTGTTTTAGGTCAGGGGAAGTTTCGGTATCGGCCCGTTGCCGGCTGGGGTGTGCTCGATGAAAAAACGCCGGTGAAGAACTGCAGTGCGATGGTCGTTGATTCGAAAGGGCGCATCTTTCTGCTGACGGATGAGACGACGAACAATGTCATCATCTACAACAAAGAGGGGCAACTGCTGAAGAAGTGGGGCACGCGTTTTCCCGGCGCGCATGGTCTGGAGATTGTGAACGAAGGCCATCGGGAGGTGTTGTTTATTACCGATCTCAATTTGAATCGGGTCTTCAAAACGACGCTGGACGGCGAAATTCTGATGGAGTTGACTTATCCCGAATCGACGGGCAAGTACGCCAGCGAGAAAGAGTATCGTCCCGCCTGGACACTGCACCTGCCCAACGGCGATTTCTTTGTGCTGGACGGCTACGGCAAAGATTACATCATGCGCTATAACAGGGAAGGCAAGCTGCTGCACTACTTCGGCGGCCCGGAAGGGGGCATCGCACACTGGGGGCCGCATGGAGGAATCATTGATACACGCGGTCCCGGCGAACCCGAACTGGTCATCGCGATGAGCGACCAGCAGACGATCAAACGCCTGACTTTGGACGGCAAACTGATTCAGGAAATTTCGCTGCCTGGCTCAAATCCACGCATGATTCAGATTGTCGGCGAGTATATGTTCGTGCCGCATCTGGCGGATAACTGGCCCAAAGACCGACAGAGTAAAGGCTATATCTCGGTCCTCGATCGCGATTACCGAATCGTCTCGAACATTGGCGGCACCGCGCCTCAATATGTCGACGGAAAGCTGCAACCGATGCACCAGCAGGGGGGCTTCTTCCGCCATCCGCACGATCTGGTCGTGGCTGCCGACGGCGCGATTTATGTGCCGCAGTTTGCTTCGGGAAATACGTACCCGGTCAAGCTGGTTCCCGTGTCTTCCACCTGAGATTTCTGTTTCAACCTGATTCACAGACAACGAAAAATAGAAAGCGCACCATGAAATTTCACAACTCCCTCTGGATCACCTTACTGGCCTGCGTCCTGCTGCAAGGGGGCACGGTCGCCGGCGCAGAGACACCAAACCAAACAGCCGGGCATCGCCTGTTGATCGGCTATGGTGAAGGAGTGATGGAGCTGGATGAAAAGAACGACATCGTCTGGCACTATCAGCAGCCGGACATTGAAACGGTTTATGATGCCTGGAAATTGGAGAACGGGAACGTGCTGTTTTGTCACCGGTTTGGCGTGCGGGAAGTGAACCCGGCGAAAGAAACCGTCTGGGATTTCAACGTGCCTCACGAAAAGGGAAAGCAGGAAATCAACTCCTGCCAACCACTGGCGGACGGCAAGGTGCTGATTCTGGATTGCGGCAACCAAAAGCTGCTGGAGGTCAACCGCGACAAGCAGGTGACACTGTCGATTGATCTGCCCGATGGCGGCAAGAACCCGCACAACCGCTATATGCAGGCCCGCAAAACGCCGCAGGGGACGTATCTGATTTCGTATCGCGATAACAAAGTCATTCTCGAACTGAATGCCGACGGCAAGGAAGTCTGGCGGTTTAAACTGAACGAAAACGACCGCCCCTTCACCGCGATTCGCCTGGCGAACGGCCGCACGCTGATCCCCTGCATCACATCGTACCGCATCATTGAAGTCGACCCGGACGGCAAGATTACCTGGGAACTCGACAAGAGCGACGACCTGGGTTTCGAACTCCTCTACCCCGTTGGCGTGCAGGTCCGCAAAAACGGAAATCTGGTCGTGATCAATTCCGACTATCACCATCGGAAAGGCATGAACAACGACGTACAGGCGTTCGAAATCACCCGCGACAAAAAAATACTCTGGACGTTAACCAAAGCCGACCTTGAGAAAAACGGCAAAACCTCCGTCGTCGAACGCGGCACCAAAATGCCCTCGCATCACCTGCTGAGTATTCAAGTCCTGGGCGAGCCGGAGGGGTTGAAGTAGCGACACAATTATTTCAAAAAAGGTTTTATCACCATGCAACTTCCACGTCGCTCGTTTTTAAAGTCCTCACTGGCACTCTCGCTGAGTGGGATGTCCCCAGCTTCATTACTGCTGGCCAAAGGGGAATCCATTGGCGGAAAGCGTCCTTTGTTGAAACCGGTGCATGATCAGATCGTCTGTCCCTGGTCTCCGCAGCATCCGCGCCATGATCATCAATTGATTCTTCCGCTGGACGAGAATCGGCTGATGCTGGTCTGGTCGGAATATTACAGTCAGTCAAAGCAGCCGGCTCAGAAGAAAGGACACTCGGGTATCGGCGATCATGTCGCCTGCCAGATCACGTCGATGATTTCCAGCGATCGGGGACGAACGTGGGGCAACCGGCGGGTACTTCAGCCGAATGAATGGAAGCAGAATGTGAAGCATCCCAATCTGGTGCGGCTTTCCGACAAAGAAATTCTGTTCTTTTACGTCGGCTGGGACGATCAGAGGCAGCGAAACGTCTACCTCAGGCGTTCGACGGATAACGGCCTGACGTGGGGGGAACAGCGGCAGGTTTCCGAGCCGGGCTGGTATTGCTGCAACGCCGATCGGGCGCTGCGACTGAGCACGGGCCGCATCATCCTGCCGGCACACGGACCGTATGCGAAACAGTATATTGGGGGCACCGCGTACAAGGGGGGCGCGTTGCATTCCTTCGTTTTTTATTCAGACGACGGCTTCCGCACCTGGAAACGGAGTGCGAACAGCATGACGGCCAAAGGGCGCGGCTGTCATGAACCAACGATTGTTGAATTGAAAGATGGTCGGCTGCTCTGCCTGTTGCGGAACACGAACGAGCGGATTTATCAAAGTATTTCCCAAGACGGCGGCGCACATTGGAGTACGCCCGAACCGACCAAGCTGCCGGCACCCGAATCCCCGGCCATCGTCAAGCGCATTCCGCAAACGGGCGATCTACTCCTGTTGTGGAATAACGTGGCCTCTCCCACCAACTGGCCGCGCACGCCTTTGACGGCGGCGATCTCAAAAGACGAAGGAGCGACCTGGACCCATTTCAAAGATATCGAAAACCGTACAACAGTGGATGCCGCCTATCCGTCGCTAACCTTCGTCGGCGATGAAGCATTGATCGCGTATTACTCGCGTTCCACGAAATGGAAACGGGATTCCGAAGTCACGCTAAGGATTTATCAGGTCGATCAGTTTTATGCCTGACTCTGTTCACCTGCTGATTATCAGCGTCTTATAGATTGTCGAATTCTTATTCGGATTATTGTAGTACTCGTTCCTCATCCCAGCATCAGACGGAGTAAAAATGGAGAATCATCGTCGGGTAATCAACGTGTTCAGTGATGTTAAAATAACGAACTATTCAGGCCTGTAGCGGTTTCTGGCTCAATTTAGACAGGCAATCCCGCCTTAGATATATTAACAAGTGTTGATATGAAGTCCCGATTTCGATATATTGATAAACATAGATCTATAATTCTCCCACCGACAGGCACTGATTGCTGACCCCGAATCAATCCCGCCACACTCCCCAGGGAAAGGAGCAGGAATGTCTCGACACACTGCAGAATTTTGTGATGGCATCTCCCGACGGTCCGTTGTGAAAGCGGGTCTGACCGGCTTAATGGGCCTCTCTCTCCCCGAGATTCTCCGCCTGAAGGCACACGCTGCGGAAGGGGGACGTTCCAAGCAGGACACGGCCATTATCTTTCTGGAACTGGCGGGTGGGCCGGCACAGCATGAAACTTATGATCCGAAACCGCACGCGCCTTCCGAATACCGGGGGCCGCTCAGTCCGATCAGCACCGCCGTCCCGGGAGTGCAGTTTAGCGAGTTCATGAAAGAGCAGGCGCGGGTGCTCGATAAAATGGCGATCATTCGTTCGATTCATCACGATTCCGGCAGCCATGGCACCAGCAGCCACTTGACCCAAACCGGATATTACCTGCGCGATCGCCAGAACAGAGAAAACGAGATGCCGAGCATCGGCTGTATTACATCCAAAGTCCGTGGGAGTAATGCAGACGGCATTCCCGCGTATGTCTCTTTGCCACGCGATATGCGTTATGGTCGAGCCGCCTGGCTGGGTAAGGGGTATAATCCCTTCATCACCGCCCGCGATGCGGATGCCAAAAACTTTACGGTTCCCAACCTTACTCTGTTACGCGGACTGACAGCAGAGCGTCTGCAGGACCGCAAGGCTCTGCTGAAGGGCTTTGATGCGACTCGCGAAATTATAGACAACAACGGCATCGGCGACGCCATCGATCAATACACGAAAGAAGCGTTCGAGATGGTGTCGGGTGATTCTGCCCGCAATGCCTTTGATCTCTCCCAGGAAGATCCGAAAACGCGCGATCGCTATGGAAGGACTGCCTTTGGCCAGAATATCCTGCTCGCACGCAGGCTGGTGGAACATGGTGTGACTGTGGCTTCCGTGCGCGTGACCGGACCCAGTTGGGACGATCATCGCGATCTGGTCAAACGCATGCGGGACAAGGGCATCCCTTATGACCGTGCGTTTGCGGCGCTCGTGGAAGACCTGCATGAACGTGGTCTCGACAAACAAGTGATGGTCGTAGCGATGGGCGAATTTGGCCGGACACCGAAATTCAATCGGACTGCCGGTCGCGACCATTGGGGACGCGTGATGAGCGTCGCCCTGGCGGGGGGCGGAATCAAAACCGGTCAGGTGATTGGGGCTTCCGATGACCAGGGTGGCACGCCGGCAGACGCCCCCTATCGTCCCGAAAATGTGCTGGCAATGCTGTATCGCCATCTGGGCATCGACCCTGCCACAACGTTCCCGGATCATAGCGGCAGACCCCGTTATATTCTGGAACGCCGGGAATTGATTACCGAATTGATCTGAAACGTGGTCATTGATTAAGGCCGCTTCTGCTTTGTCGTACGTGTACCAGATTTCTTTTAACAGAGGTACGGCGTTTTTTCTACTTTTTTGAACTGGTTATAGAGGTGATGGATTTCCATCATCCATCTGGATGGCATTTTTGAGTATTTGCGGGGAAATTCCCACGGAGATTTTTTTAAGCGAACCATCTGCCATCGTACAGAGAAAGGCGCCTCTAGGAGCTTGTCCTAATGCACTGATTGGGTTGGAAGCATTCAAGGGAATATCAATCGGTTGAGTCCAGGGAACCGCTTTGTCGGGACCTGCTAAAACAACGAGAATCGTGTTGGATGAGCCGTCTGTGAATTTCCGCAATCGGGGACCTTGGCCGCCTTTAAAAGGAGTCCCATCACCGGAAAAGGTCATGATCGAAGTAGAGCCAGGCTGACTGACTCCTTCACACTTGAAAACAGCAGGCATCTTCTCGAGTAGTGCTTTGTTCTGCGGGCTGTCCCAGGGTTCTTGCAAGTTGAATTCTTTGTAAAGTTCCGCCTGACCAAGAAAGGGCAGCATATGGACGCGCCAGCTTAAGAGCGGTTTTCCATCTACAAGATGCGCGTCTGCAGGAGGAAAACGCGTGAAGGAATCATGAAAATCATGAAAGGCCCGGCCTATCTTTTTCATATTCTCGACATCCGAAACCGTCTCAGCCTGACCAGTAGAATTTGTCACAGAGTCTACTTTGTCGGCGATGGACTTTGCCAACCCTCCTCCCGGTTTACCAGAAGAGAACAGAAAATAACCTACTCCTCCCATAATCATGACACCAACAACGCAACCCACAATCAATAAACCCTGATTCGAACCAGATGATGATTTTTTCCTGGCTTTCGATTTAGACTTCTTTTTACTCACACTCTTGGCACGACGCCGTGGCGGTGGCGGAGTATCTTCGTCCTCTTCCTCCCAATCTTCGTTAAAGTCATCTACCTCTAACTCTGGTATCTTCACGGGCGCAGCGCATTCACGACACTTGATTTTTTTACCCGCTTTGTCATCGCTGACTTTATAATTTTTGCCGCATTTTTTGCATTGGAATTTGATAGACATTGCTGTTTCCAGAAAGGTTTTTTATTAAGTGAAGACCTTGAATTGAGGTCGCTATTCGGATCCTTCACTATTCTCCGACGGTTTGCCCGAACGCAGATTCAAACACAACGCAAACGCCGTGGCTGCCGAAATTACGACGATCATTTCCATAATCATTCGGGTCACGTCGATCCGACAAGAAGAGATGGAAAAAGTCGTGACATGATGGCCCTTACCGTTTGATCGATATCCACTCGGAATCTTGGTGTGGTATACATCACCCAATAAAAATCCGCGCGAAACGGATCTTATCATTGTCGTACCGATAATTCGCGGCGGAAATAGCACAACGAGACAGAGCAGAGCAGAAGTCAAAATTGCAATAATTTTTATTTTCGTTGTCATGTAACAGCTCTCTATTTGCGACATCGCGAAAATAAAATTCTGATGCCAGGAGATCATTTTGCTTTTTGAAAACCGGCATCAAGCAGTTCATCGTATCCTTGTTTGACGGGTTGAATTTTGTCGTTGTGTTTTTTTAGCAGATCTGCGGCGACTTTTGCCCGAAAGCCGGCAGCACAGTGAAGATAAATAATTTTCCCTTTAGGCAACTGCTTTTGTTCTGCTTTCGAGACACCATCCCGCAAGCTGCTTAACGGCAGAAAAATGGCCCCTTTGATATGTCCATTATTCCATTCGCTTTGTTCTCTGACATCCACAAGAACGGCCTTTTTGCTTTCGATATTCATTTTAATCATCGCAGGAGAATCTTTAGTATGATCCACAGCAAAACTGATGGATGTCATCAGCGCAAGCAAAGCAACGGTGCAAGTCCACTTCATGGTTCGACTCCTGGTTGATTCTGTGAAAGAAAAACCCTTTGGGAAATTTGAATATGACTCAATGTTAACGATTTTTGTGGCGATGTGCTAATTCAAATTATCGATTCGATGAGCGTTTCTTTTTCTGTTCGCAACAGTGCCTTTATCGCCAATTCAAGT
Organism: Gimesia alba; assembly: GCF_007744675.1. Lineage (NCBI taxonomy): Bacteria > Pseudomonadati > Planctomycetota > Planctomycetia > Planctomycetales > Planctomycetaceae > Gimesia > Gimesia alba. The sequence goes on along the minus strand of NZ_CP036269.1, from coordinate 29,887 downwards.
TTTAATGCTGAACTGCGGGTAGTCTGCATTTCGTGATACACAATGCTAACAAGAAGCCGACTGCGCGTATAGCGTGCTCCTGTTCCCGCGTTGTGCTGCTCACATCTTCGGACCAAGTCTGTTGTGATACCTGTGTAGAACGAACCATCGACACATCGAAGGATGTAGACAAACCAGTTAGTGGATTCTCCTGCTGATTCATACAACCCGTCACGGAACGATTCAAGGTTTTCGCAAACTGAACCGAGTTTCTTTCAGGGGCGATGAATTTTCGAAACGCTAGTTGCCGGGCATCACACAGGAGTAAAGCGATTTTGAGTTACAAAGAAGAATGTACGGACTACGATTGCCATAAAAAAGATGGCAAGACCAATCACCAAAAGGGCTCTGATGCAACGGCAATGCCGTAAGCTTGCCGGTTTTAATTTTCTGGTTCAATGTATGTGAGAGTCGGAAGATCATCTGAAATCCTGCATACTGTGATTGCAATCAAGAGAGTGATTGCGCTTTTTATTTTGTCAGTTCCTTTACCAGCAGCACACTATCCGTCTGAGCTGAGGCGTCTTTTTGGAATTTCCGCTTTCGGAACATGTCCAGCATGATATGGTTATCCGGTGCCGTTTCTGCAACGACGCGCTGGATGCCCCACTCGCGGCAGACCTCCAGACAGTGATCCGTCAGGAACGTGCCCAGCCCGAAGCCATGCCATTGATCTGCCACCAGAACCGCATACTCGGCTTCGCGATGGTCGACGTCGGCAACGAGTCTTCCCACGCCGATCAGCTGACGCTGATCCTGTTTTGTGATTTCTGCGACAATCGCAATCTCGCGGTCATAATCGACAAAACAGAACCGCGTTGCCATGTCGTGGGTGGTTGCCTGAAATGAGTAACGAAACCGCGCGTGAATGGATGCCGACGAACATTTTCCCAACAGATCATGCCACATCAATTCGTCTTCGGGTTTGATCGGGCGCAGCAGTACCGCGGTCCCGTCTTTGAGCGTCACGCTTTTAATAAATTCTTCCGGATACGGGCGAATCGCCAGATGCGAATACGGACGCAGCGGTTGTTTCGAATTTGCCTGATCGATCACAATCCGGGCATCCAGGGCAATCACCTTCTCAGGCGTGGCGAGCAGCGGATTGACATCCAGTTCGACAATCTCGGGAAAATCAGAAACAAAATACGAGAGCCGAATCAGGAATTCGATCAGTTGCTCAATTTTGACAGCAGGATGGCCTCGGTATCCCTCTAAGAGGGGCCAGGAACGCAGCGACTCCAGAGCCCCGCGTGCCTGCCGTTCATTGAGGGGTGGCAACACCAGTGCACGGTCCTGATATAATTCCGCAGCAGTCCCCCCTGCCCCCACCAGCAGGACCATCCCAAACACGGGATCCCGTTTCGCCCCGACGATCAGCTCGTGGCCTTCTGAGTCTGATACCATCGGTTGTACGGTCACGCCTTCGACCTGCGCATCAGGACGTTTTTCTTTAACACGACTCAAAATCCGCTCGAAGGCAGCGCGAATTTCTGTTTCATTCGTAAGGTCCAGCTCGACGCCACCCACGTCTGTCTTGTGCGTGATCTGCTCTGAATAGACTTTGAGCACAACGGGTTGCCCCATCTCCTGCGCGAAAGCCACCGCTGCGTCGGCGGTGCGTGCGACCTCTGTTTTTGTGATGGGAATTCCATACGCTGCCAGCATTTTTTTGGATGTGCTCTCAGGCAGGATCTCCTGCCCCTCTGTGAGCGCCGCATCAAACAGGGCGCGTATCCCGGCACGATCAATGGAATCATCAACGGGCATGGGGTGCGGGGTTTCATAAAGGAACTCCCGATTCCGCGCGTAGGAAACCAGATACATAAACGCGCGGACGGCTTGCTCTGGTGAGGTATAAGTGGGGATGCCGGCGTTGTTAAAACGTTCAATTCCCGCACGGACTTTCTCGCCTCCCATCCAGGCTGTGAGCACGGGCTTTTGTGTCGAACGAGCCGCTTCGATCACCGCCGTGGCGGCCCCAGGTGGATCGGTCATTGCCTGCGGCGACAGGATCACAAGCAGGCCATCCACTTGCGGATCGGCGAGCACAATCTCAACCGCTTTGCCAAACCGCTCTGGTGGGGCATCTCCCAGAAGATCCAGCGGATTTCCATGCGACCACGCACTGGGCAGTACGGCGTTCAGTTTCTCAATCGTCTCCTCAGAAAACGCGGCCAGCACACCCTGCCGGGCCAGCAACGCATCGGTGGCCATCACGCCCGGACCGCCGGCGTTGGTTACAATCGCCAGACGATCACCTTTGGGACATTTCTGCCGCGCGAGCAACTCGGCACATTCAAATAAATCATCAAGCTCAAAGACGCGTACCACACCCGCCCGTGCAAACGCCGCTTCATACACGGCGTCGACTCCCGCCATGGCCCCTGTATGTGAAGCAGCCGCTTTGGCAGATTCCGTAAAGCGACCCGCCTTGTACGCGATGATTGGTTTCTTTTTTGTGAAGGCCCGCGCTGCCGACATGAATTGCCGTGCTTCCGTGATCGACTCGACATACAGAATGATGGCCGTCGTGTGATGATCCAGCGCGAAGTAGTCGATCAGGTCGGCAATGCCCACATCGAGCATATTCCCCACCGAAACAAAGTGCGAAAAGCCAATCTTTTCCTGCAGCGACCAATCCAGCACCGAAGTGCACAGCGCACCCGACTGAGAGATAAAGGCAATATTCCCTGACAACGGCATATCCGAGGCAAAGCTGGCGTTCAATTTAGCATACGGGGCCATCACCCCCAGACAGTTTGGCCCGACAATCCGCAGACCGGGGAACGTTCTGGCGATCTTCAGTACCTGCTGTTCCAACTCTTTGCCTGCCGAACCAGATTCACGAAAACCGGCCGACAAGATCACAATTCCCCGGATGCCTGCTGCGCCGCATTGTTGCATGATTTCGGGAATCGTGCGCGCGGGGGTACAAATCACCGCCAGGTCGACGGTTTCCGGCACGTCCGTCACACGGGGATAACAGACGTGTTCGTCCAGCCTGTCATACTTGGGATTCACGGGATAGACGGCACCCTCAAACCCGCCTAAGAGCAGATTCTGAAAAACGGTCTGTCCCACACTCAGCGGACGCGAACTGGCACCGATGACTGCGATCTTCCGGGGGTGAAATATTTTTTCGAGGTTTCGAATGGGCATGTTGATTCGCCTCTGATCGGAGTTCCAGCTCCGGCCCTCTCGGCCGATTCAAGCCGCCGTCAGCTCCAGTAAATGATGTTCGATACTCTCAGCCAGCGCAAGAGGATTATATCCCCCTTCCAGCGCGCTGACCACACGACCGCCGGCATGCACGGCTGCGACATCCAGCACAATCCGGGTCAGACACCCGAAATCTTCGCTCTCCAACCCGAGCGAACCGATCGGGTCATCTTTATGACTGTCAAAGCCGGCACTGATCAAAACCAGTTGTGGCCTGATCTTCTCTGCCAATCCTTCCACGGCAGATTTGAACATCGCAAGATAGTCTTCCCGGGACGTACCGAATTCCACCGGTACATTGACGGTCGTTCCCAGCCCCGCGCCCGCCCCCGTTTCGGCGGCGGTTCCCGTTTCATCACAAAACGACGCACGATGAATCGACAAGAAACCAACCTGCCCGTCTTCCCAGAAGATCTCCTGCGTCCCGTCTCCATGATGGACATCCCAGTCGACAATCATAACGCGCTCCAGCCCCAGCTCTTCAATCGCCAGTCGCGCGCCCACGGCCACGTTATTAAACAGGCAGAATCCCAGCGCCGCATCGGCGGTCGCATGATGGCCGGGCGGCCGCACCAGACAGAAGGCCCGCTCATCAATGCCTTGAATCACCTGCTCTACCGCATCACAGACAGCACCCACAGCCATGCGGGCAACGTGATACGATTGGGGACCAACCACCGTATCATCGGCAATGAAGCCGCCCCCTTTGAGAGAAAACGTTTTAACGAAGTCGATGTACTCACGCGCATGAACGCGCTCCAGACGCGAATCTGTCACCTCGTTCCACGATCTCCGAGGACAACCGGCATGCATGGCGATCTGATTCACCCGATGCACGGCGGGAAGAATCCGCGCCGGATTCTCAGGCTGGTGACCCGTTTCATATTTCAGAAAAATGGGATCAGAATAGAGGAGCGTCATTGTCTTTCATTTCTGGTTAAAAAGCGCACTAATTACGTTACCAGAAACAGAGCTCTAAATCGACACGGAAAGTACACCAAGCTCGTTCCGATCTTTGAGGACAATGTAACAAAGACGGAAAAGTGGTTTTACATCATCGTATCTTCTTCTCAAACGGAAGCTAATTCAATCTTCCGGAAGCGGGCCACCAAAGGGCAGGTTGAGTGCCGCCGGTCGCTCTGGTTGTTGTGCTGACTTTGGAAAGACGCCTCGTTTGACGATCAGGCCGGTATCCCGTGTTCCTATTACCAGATCAAAACCTTGTTCGGCAACACATGAACTTATCTGATTCAACCGCGCGTCATACAGTTGCAGCGAGCCGGTTTTCAAATAAGTATCTGTATTCCAGGCTTTAACGGCCCCTCGATACGAGGCGACTAAAAGCGTTTTCTGGTCAGGGTGAAAGTCGACGTCGACAATTTCGCGATTGCCGGTCTGGATGATGGACTCGAGGATTCCTGTTTGTGAGTCGACAATCGTTACTTGCCCTGTATTAAACACAAATAAAGCGAAGCGACCGCTTGTTGAGTTTTTAATCTGTATCAATACCGACTTCGTATGGACCGCAGGCGTCAGTATGGTTTGCTTTTTTGCGTTTTCTGTCGCAATCACTTCTCCAAATTTCTGTTCATTCTGTAGCTTTACAACTAAAGCGATACCTGGAACTGGGAGTAAATTCTCTCCATCTTGGGAAAATAGTGGGGAAGCCATTTTTTCCTCTATTGGTTGAAAGCACAAAGAACATAAACCATCGGGAGAGAGTGCACAAAGCGAGTTCGTTAATTTTTCTTTTGATCGTTTTTCCGGAAAATGTGATTTCGTTTGTTTCCCATTTCGTTCTGCGATGAGCCGTTGAACTTTTTCAGGAGTTGCCTTTAATGGAGTGGGGTAATTCCATCGCCAGAAGACTCCATTACTATCACCAGCAACGATTCGATTTTGAGACGTGTCTGCCGCAATACACAGCAGTTCGTTTGACACACCTGTCAGTGTGAAGAGTTTTTTGTGATTGGAAAGGTTCCATACTGTCGCTTTTCCAGAAGTTTCGCCTACGACTATTCGTTTTGCATCCGCAGAAATCGCTACACAAGAATTCTCAGGCACTTCCGTATTAAAAGTACGACGAATCTGATCACGCGCTTTCAATTGAAACACGGATGCGTCGTGATAGTCGAAAGAGCCAGAAAATTTATTTGCCGAAATTGGTGAGAGGTCATTCACCATGCCAGTTTCTGGTGTGACTCGTTTCCCGGTTTGTGAGTCGTAGAGAAAGATTTCTTCCAACACACCTCCAATGATACAAACACGATTGGCCGACTGGCTGTATGCGATTTTTTGATTAATGTCTCTGGAATCATCCCGGTTTAAATGCCAATCATCATACGTTAATTGGTATCGTGATCTGGTAGCAAAATCGTCTATGATCCAAGGGATTCTCAGTAGAGTCTGGTTCTTGAGCAGATTGATGGCTTTAATAGAATAATGACGGTCGTCATAAAGCCAGTGAATGAGTTCTTCTTTATTATTTTTCAGCTGCTTGTTGATCGGTTTTAAATGGGTGTTAACGACCCCACTTTTAATTAACTTACCTGAAAGAGAATCGATTAATGCCCATTGCGGTAATGTCGATTTTTCTCGACCTTGAAGATTCTCTTCTCGACTGGGATCAAATGTCACAAGGATCGTACTAGTAGGTTGATTCTTTCCAGGTAAGCCTGTATTGCCATGAAATGGCTGATCGATAACGAACAGTTCATCAATGGATTTCTTTTGATTCATAAAATCTTTAAGAACGATCGTTCTTAAGATTGTCTTGGATACTGGATCAAAACACGATATATGGTACTCTCCGAAGATGTAAAGCTGTCTGGTGTGGGGATCCCAAGTTAAGGAATCTTTCGGGGATTCTAATCTGATCTGAAAGTCTTCTAATTCAAGCTGGCATGAGGGAATCAGGCTTGGGCCCTGAAAGCCCAGTAATTGACAGCGAGTCCAGCCCCACTGCCGGCCTTCATCGGACTTAGAGCGCTCCAAATGAGTTTCTAACAAGAGGTAAGTCGTCTGAGACTGCTCTGCGGTTTCTATCGTTGAAATTGATAATGTCTTGGCATCCCCTGGAAATTCTAGTTTACGGACTCCCAGACAGGCTCCAGTGATCACGTCCCAGATTCTTAGTCTGGGGAGATATTGAGGAATTCCAGAATACAAACCGCGTTCCCAAACATTTTCTGAATCATCAAGTGTGACAATCCAGCGAGAATTGTTGAGTTGCGCAAAATCATCGAATCGGACAGGGCCAGCGATACTTCCTAAATACGCTCCTGTATCACTTCGCCAAAGCCGTACCGTTTCTGCTAAGGAAAACAGAACAGAACCATCAGCAGAAAACTGGACATCAATTGGATAAGGCGCATGCAGTAATTTGACATCGCCGTAAAACTCTTCACGGTGAATTTTGTTTTCCTGTTGGATTCGGTCAGCCAGACTGATTTCCGGTTTCTGCGCTTCGATCGCGGGAGCTGGTTTTGTCAGGCAAAACAACAACAGACAGACGATGACTTTGCTGAAAACCTCGGGACCGAAATTCATGTGCATGATTTTTGCGAACATGGATTGCCTCACTGACCGGACGATGTAAGCGTTATATTTTTCAGATGTGCCATCACTTGAATTCTACCATGTTTGATTTTCGATTTCCGTGATCATTCTTCGATTTTCTCACCACCTCGCGGATTTCTCGTTAGGAGGCAAGTCGGAGCGTTCATGTTCTATTGTTGTTTTCTTTGAGTGTGTGGTTTCTGTTGTGATTCGAATTCGGGCTGGATAGCATGGAAAGTGCACTCTGTTTTTACTGATGCCTTCCTGGGAGACTCGTTATGGTTCGTTTATCTGGAATCGTTTTTCTCTGCTTGCTGGTGATGGTTCAGGCTGCTGTTGCCGAGGAGCTGATTCCGCCTCAGGTGGGAGATCTGTATCTGACTGATGTGGCGCTGGAGCCGATCACGCTTGATGAGGGCAAAAGTGTCGTTTACGTGCGACAGCGCGTCGATCCCAAAACGCGTTCGCTGAAGCGGTCTCTCTGGCGTGTGGATCAGGGACAGGAGCCGCGGGCGCTGGAAGCGGGGGAGCCGGATGCGTTTGGGCTGCAGCTTTCTCCCGATGGAAAATGGATTCTGTTTCTTTCGACCCGGCCGTTTCCTGATGGGACGCCTGCATTCGCGCCAGTTCCGCCTTATACTGATACGGCCGCAGACATCTGGTTGATTCCGACTGCAGGGGGCACGGCTGTTCCACTGGCTGGTCCCGGGAAACCGTATGGGCGGGTGATTACGGATCGGTTTTATGGCCGCGTCTGTTTTTCGCCAGACGGGAAACGGCTGATGTTCGTCGCCGATGAAGGCAAAGATCCCCGCACCGAACAGGAACGCCGCAACAACGTGCTGATCGTGCGGGAAGATCAGGGCGAAGGTTATGAAGGCTATGGTCCCACACAGGTCTGGGTAGCGGATTTGCTTGCTGAACCAGGGAACGTGGCCGCGAAATCTATCACCCGTATCACACCCGGCGATTTCTGGTACGGCGATCCGCAGTGGTCGCCCGATGGTTCGTTCGTCGTCGTGCACGCCAATCGAACGCCCGAGCAGGAGTCGGTCCGTTACAGCATCAATCACAATTACGATCTCTGGAAAATCACTCTGAACGATAACAGGCTGACACAGTTGACGAAGGGGCCGGGGCCCGAGTTTTCGCCGCGGATTTCGCCCGACGGGAAACGGCTGGTCTGTCTGAGTTCGCCCCGTTATAAGGGACCGCACCGGGATGTGTATAATCTGACGGTCGTGGAACTCAACGAGAACGGAGCAACGTCGCGGGTGCTGTTTGATTTTCATCAGCCTTATAACGGCAAGCCGCCGCACGGTTCGCCGGAATATACGCTCTCTGAAACGTGCTGGCTCGATAATTCGCGTGTGACATTCAACTCCCTGCAAGGTCTGAAAACGGTGCGGCAGGCGGTGAATCTGGATGCCGGTCCCGAAGCAATCGAGGTCGAGTACCCGCCGGCTCCCAGACGGAGTCCTCTACTGCCGGCCAGCAACCCGCAGATCGGCAAGCGGCTGCGCGGGGACGTGGCTGTGATTCACTGGAAGAGTTTCGATGGTCTGGAAATCGAAGGCGTCGTGACCACACCACCCGCTTCGGTCGCGAAGCCACCGTATAAGCTGCTGGTGATGCCTCACGGCGGGCCGCATCATCGCGCGGGGAGCGGCTACGGTTTTACGACGCAGTTTTTCGCCACCCGGGGTTATGCCGTCTTCCAGCCGAACTTTCGCGGTTCGACCGGTTACGGCTTGAATTTTCTCAATGCCGACCGGAATGACTTCGGTGGCGGCGATATGCAAGACATTCTCACAGGAGTCGACTACCTGGTAAAACAGGGCATCGCTGATCCGAAACGGCAGTTTGTATATGGCGTCAGTTACGGCGGTTACATGACGAGTTGGCTCGTGGGGCAGACACATCAGTTCCGGGCCGCGGTCGCGCAAAACGCGGTAACCGATCTCAACGTGATGTGGCACTTAAGCGATCTGCAGAGCTGGACGGAATACGATATGAGCGGCTATCCCTGGGAAGTCCCCGAGCGGATGCGCAAGCACAGCCCGCTGACCTACGCCCACAAAGTCAAGACACCGACGCTGATTCTGCACTCTACCAACGACCGCCGTTGCACGGTGGCGATGGGTAAGATGTTTTATCGCGCGTTGAAAGAAACGGACGTCGATACGCAGATGGTGCTCTACCCCGATGAAGGCCATCCGATCAGACAGCTGCCGCATCGCGAAGACGTCTTACTACGAACTCTCGACTGGTTTGAGAAACATGATGTTCAAGGAGACTCTCAATCTGAGTAGTTCAGACACCGATTTATTTTTCCGTAGGCATCTCCAGAAATCGAAGTGCCCGCGTCGCTGCTTTGCGGATTCGTTCACTGTCGCTGCTGCAATGTTGTTCTATGAAAGCAGCTAACGATTGCGTTGGTGCGACGCCAAAGTTGTAACCGGACTCCATTTTTGTTAAAAACACCGGACTCGTTGCAAGGGCTTTGGCGAGAAGTCGATCACCACGCTGATTAAGAAACTGATAGATTCTTGCTTCTTGTGCGCATTTGATTCCAATAACGAAGTAAGCGCCGAGAACATAGTCTAAACTATGAAACGGGATGATGCTCACGTTTTCCACATCGACTTTCAGTTGCTTTGCCAAGTCAATGGCTTGTTGATCGGTGAGATTTTTTAATTCAGGTTCGACGACTTCACATAAAATGGATTCAATCACAGGCAGCGCGCTTTGATCGCATTTGAGTAATTCTATGCCCGCTTCGTTAGTAACGAAACAGCCCTGGCGCTTACATCTTCGAGCATGCAATGTGTCCAGTACCAGCTTGTCGAGTTGATTCATTTTTAGTATTTCTGCTCTATCCAAGAGATCCAAGGAAAGGAACGTAGTAATGACTGGAGGGAATACGGGGATCAACCAACGAACGGAAAATATCTGTTTCGTTGCTTATATAAAGCAAACCTGACTCAAAGCATTTGCTTCAAATCAGCTTAAACGACAGGACATCGCGCTGGGGGCGTTTGACGAGTAGAAAGATCATGAACGAAAATATGGCTAGGGCGATGGCGCCGACGAAGACCGATGTCCAGACAGGGCCGATGGTGTAGCCCAGCCAGTTGATCAGTCGCTTCATCCCGCTACGACGGCCCGTGGGTTCATAATTGGGATCGGCGTCGGCTGCGAGGAAAATGAAGAGCCCACCAATGGCCGCGGTAACCGCCAGAGCGAAGAGCGGGCCCTGCATTACAGACCAGGCGTCGGCGTCTTCCTGGCTGTACGTCCCACCCAGGTGTTGTTGCACCGCTTCATAGACCTGTTTCTGCTCGCCTTCCTTGCCATCGGGGATCTTCTGCTTCTTTCCCTCCGCATCGAAAAGGGAGAGCTGGTTCAAATCCGGAGCAAAGGTGACACGTGTCAGACGTTCGCGCGGCAGACAGGCCGCTTTGGGCTCGGCCCGGATAATCGCGGCGGCTTCGTCGGGTTGTTGGCTGACTTTCGTCAGGAGTTGGTGAAATGTTTCCGGCTTTTTGATATTCAGAGACCAGGAAATTCCCGTTGAGTCGATATGCACCACATGCGATTTGACGCTGTCGCCCGTATTGGCAGTCCATGCCACCAGGGTGCCGTTTTCATTCGACGAATCAAAAGAAACAGAATCGGAGGGAGAGAGTTCATCGGAATCGTGAGCGTCATTCATGGAAGTTCCAGCTCTTGTTAGAGTAAACTAAATCATCAATTCGGTACATTCACTCAGCTGCAGTTTCGATTTTGAAGTTCATTTTTGATAACATCAAATTGGGAGTCAAGAAAATTATTGAGCGAGGCGGCGGAAATGTTCCATTGTGCTGAATGTGCGACATGGTGGCAGCAGCATGCCCTGTGAATGAATCAGAGAAGTCATTCCGTTTAGCGCAAGACTCTTTTAAATTCTCCTCTCCCGGATATTGTATTTCCTTGCATCGTCTGCTGAAGTTATGGATCATTTTAATTAGAATGGTGACCCTCTCCACGCTTATCCTGCAACCCGACCAAATTTTTGATAACGAATCGAAACGATGATGAAATTAAAAACGATCTCACTGCTCGCTGTGACCTGTTTTATTCTGTTCTCTGTGACCACCCGAAGTCAGGCGGATGTGCGTCTGCCTCACATTTTCGGGGATCATATGGTCTTACAGCGGGAGATGCCCATTCCAGTCTGGGGCTGGGCGGATCCGGGGGAAAAGGTGACTGTGGAACTCGGGGGCTCCCGTGTTTCGACGGTCGCCGATGATGCGGGCAAGTGGACCGTGAAACTTCCCGCACAGCAGGCCGGCGATCCCGTCAGCTTGATCGTTAAAGGGAAGAACACGGTCACGCTGACCGATGTTCTGCTGGGTGAGGTCTGGCTTTGTTCGGGACAGTCAAACATGGAATGGACCGTGGCCCGCAGTAATGACTTCGAAAAGGAAAAAGCAGCCGCCAACTATCCGAAAATTCGTCATATCAAAATTCCGAAACGACCGAGCGGTTTTCCGCAGGAGGATGTCGAAGCCACCTGGGCTGTCTGTTCGCCTGAGACGGTAGGCAACTTCACCGCGGCGGGCTACTTTTTCGGTCGCAAATTGCACAAGGACCTCGACGTTCCCGTCGGCCTGGTCAATTCATCCTGGGGCGGAACCCGCATTGAACCCTGGACGCCTCCTTGCGGTTTTGCGCAGGAACCGGCGTTAGAGGCCATCTTCAAACAGGTGGAACTGACCAACCCGGCGAACGCCGCTTACAAGAAAACATTGAGTGCGTATCTTGACAATCTGGAAGCCTGGGCCGCGAAAGCCAAAGCCGGTTTGAAAGCAGAGACACCATTGACGCCGCCCCCCGCGTATCCGACTTCCATTCAACCGCTGACGAGCCACGGTTCGCCGACCACACTGTATAACGGCATGATTCATCCCCTGGTTCCGTATGCGATGCGGGGGGCCATCTGGTATCAAGGGGAGTCCAATCATCGTGAGGGGATGCTGTATTACGACAAAATGAAAGCGCTGATCGGCGGCTGGCGAGACGTCTGGAAACAGGGCGAATTTCCGTTCCTGTACGTGCAGATTGCCCCGTATCATTATGGCAGCGAATCGCCCAGCATCCTGCCGGTCTTCTGGGAAGCGCAAAACAAGTCGCTGGAGATTCCGAACACGGGGCAAGTGGTCATTCACGATATCGGCAACCTGAACGACATCCATCCCAAAAACAAGCAGGATGTGGGCGCCCGCCTGGCATTGATCGCGCTCGCGAAGACCTACGGAAAAAAGGATCTGGTTCATTCGGGGCCGGTCTTTAAATCGTTGAAGAAAGAGGGCGCCAAACTGCGTGTGACATTCGATCATGTGGGCAGCGGTCTGGTCTCGCGCGACGGCAAGCCGCTCAGCTGGTTCGAAATCATCGGCGAAGAAACCGACTTCGTGCCCGCGACAGCGGTGATTGAAGGAGACTCGGTCGTGCTTTCCTCACCCAAAGTCAAACAGGCGGCTGCGATGCGATTTGGCTGGCACAAACTGGCCGAACCGAATCTGGCGAACAAAGAAGGACTGCCAGCGACACCCTTCCGCGCGGGCAAAGTTCCCGATCGAGACTGGCTGTCTTTGAAGGTCGATGAATCGAAAGACTTTAAATTGATTTACGATCTCGATTTGAACAATTTGGGTTCAAAGATCAATTACAGCGTCGATCTGAGCAAAGATGTTTCGACGCCGTTCGACCGGATCGCTTACTTTCTGGAGCTGCAAAAAATTGGCGAGGAAACGCAGTTCGTGTATGTTTCGATGGATGCCTTTACCGACGATCTCACAAAGATCGGCGTGCCCACCTTCGGCAGCAAAGCCGTGTTTCAAACGCAGGTGGGCAATCTGAACGTCGTCTCGAACGTCGTCGGCATCGCAACGGGCACCGGTCTAACAGGAGGCAACATCGAATTCTGGTCGAGTAATTACGGCCCGGCGAATTCGAACAAGATCCCCAATGCCAGCGCCACGCTATGGGACTTCGGCGACGAGCCCGGCCCGCCCGCCGACGGTTATGGCAGCATGCAGGTGCATAACTTTGAAGCCAAGCAGACCATCTTCGCGGTCAACCAGTGGAAAAGCGGCCCCGGAGCAGACATCGGCATCGGCAACAGCACCGGCCGCACCCGCGACTGGACGTTTACATCGAACGCATCGCAATACGAAGTCAAACGGTTACGCGTACTGGTGCGGGCGAAGTAGGCTGGTAGTTTTATTTTTTTGTTAAAGGGATACAAATTGACCAGGTCTATTGGGGTGGACTTACTGGAGTAGAAACGGTGAGCGAACAAGACTGGAAGGCTCTTTTAGCCAATCTCAATATCATCACGAATGGCGACAAAGTCACCCCCGTCAGTACAGAGACTCTGGTTACCTTCGAGAGGAAACAGGGGATCAAGCTGCCTTCAAGCTACCGATCATACTGTCGTGTGTTTGGTGCTGGGCAATTTGCAAATCTTTTTAACATCGCAATACCTGGATACTCTGGTCGATCTCCAACTTACTCTGTAGAGTACCTATCGAATTCGCAGATTGAACTAGCAGACCAGTTGGCGGAACTGGGAACCGATGCCTCACAAATCAAACGGAGTATTTTCTTTAGCTTTGACTTAATTGGGTCGAATCATTTCTTCGACCCCGAAGATATCACTGACAAGCATAAGACAGAATATGCTGTATATACACTTTTCAGGAACTGTGATGTTCAAAGATCGGCAATTTATTTCTGGGAATTTATAACTTTAAGCTGCCTGGGAAATAAATGAAATATACTAATCTTTGACGTCGATTCTCCAGATCAGGTTTTCCGGCCTATGAGTCATTAATTATGTGGTATGACTGTGATCGATAGGATTACTTGTCAATTATTCCGTTTAAAACCTAAATTAAGTGACTCAGTTCTTTTTCTCATCTCATGAATCACTTTAGATCAATTCACTGCACAGAAGCAGGCAATAGGCATGGCAGACAGTCCTCCGAACTTACAAGGATGGGAATGTGTGAAGGAGGAGGGGCCGCCTCCTTTCATTACGCACCGGCTGTTTCGCCACGCCGATGGCTCGATCCGGGAATGGCTCGCGCGCAAGCATCGTAAAAATTTAATCGCGCGTGAAATCGGCTTGGCCGAGGCGGTTGGCAAGCTGCTGATTCGCTGTCTGTGGATGCCGCGCGAGTTGAACTGGTGGATTGGTTCTGTATTCGCGCTCGGTGCATCGCTGTTTGCGATTGCCAGCATTCTAAGTCTCGCGCCCGATCTGGCGGCGTCACTCTCCCTGACTGGTTCGCAGGTCAATGCGATTTACTTTGCCGGGTCGATCCCCTTCACAACGGCGGCTTACCTGCAACTGTTTCAGGCAGCAAATTCAGGAGCGCTCCCCGATGAAGATCAGACAGAGCAGAAACATTTGAACGTGTTCGGCTGGAAACCGGCGAGCGTGGGCTGGCTGAGTTGTGCGCTGCAGTTTGCGGGAACGATTTTGTTCAATTTCAACACTTTCGATGCCATGCTGCCCTCCCTTTCCTGGTTCCAGATAGATTTGCTGGTCTGGATTCCCAACTTCCTGGGCTCGATTCTGTTTCTGGCGTCGGGTTATCTGGCCTTTATCGAAACCGGCCATCGCTACTGGGCCTGGCGGCCGGGAAATCTCTCCTGGTGGATTGTATTGATCAACCTCTTGGGATGCATGGGCTTTATGATTTCGGCGATGTTGGCATTAACGCTGCCCCATTCCACAGCCCCCTGGCGGGAGACCTTGTCGGTGGTGTTTACGCTACAAGGTGCGATCTGTTTCTTTCTGGGAGCCATGTTGATGTTACCCGAGACTGTTCGGGAGGAAAGCATTCGTCAGGAGCCGGGGCTAACGCCCTTCGGCTAATTTTGTCTCAAGGCGCTGAATGTTCCCGCTGTTGTGCGGCCCTTCGGATCGCTGCCCGGTTCTCTTTCGTCATGGGGACGTCTTTTCGAATTTGCTTCTCGGAAGAGTCCAGTGATTGTACCTCGAGCGTCACTTTGTCTTTCGGCGGATGCCCCATGCGGGTGAGCAGCTCGACGAGGTCTTCTTCGAATCGTTTTTGCCATTTGTCGCCATAGGTTTGTTTGCTGAATTCTACGATTTCGGAGGCGAGGAGTCCGTCCAGCGCGATGAGCTTAAACCATTCCTCACCCAGTTTGACTTCCGGCTGAGACTCCTGCCAGCGCACAGCCGCGAAGGGAGATATTTTGGGATATTCATCGCCCCGCTGGATTTTGAAGATCATGAATCCCAGAAACAATATCACGATCGTAAGCACGATGATCAATCTGGCCGGAGAAGCACTGGATGACTGGAGCCTCTTTTCTGCAAAGGGCAGCCCCGGCAAAGGAATTTGTTTCCCGGTACCATCGTCGGTTGTTTCATCTCCCAGGCTTGAAAGCAGCGTCAATAGCTCCTGGCGTCGCGGTTCCAGCTGTAAACGCACAGCACGTTGATTCAGAAAATAAATGAGACCATAGAGCGCCAACAAAAAGCCGGCGAGTCCCGCGAAGGAGATGAGAGCAGGCAACCAGCCCCCAGATCGTGACAACCAGGACACATGCGCAAAGAATACCAGGATGGATATACTGGGCGGCAATAAATACCACCAGAAAATATTACGCAACAACCAGATTTGATCCTCCACCTCGGTCAATGAACGCTGCACACAATGCAGCAGCGGTTCATCCGGCTCATTGGGTTTCTGCCTGTGACGCATGCGATACACGAGCATGAACCCGGCCATCCAGATGAGCACCGGCACGGTCAGATACCAGGTCCAGGGCGAAGATGTCCTGGCTCCCAGAATGAACCAGACGGGAATTAACAGCAGCGCGATCAGAACTTCGCCAAAATCGCGATAGAAAATCGTCGCGCGAAAATTGAGCTGGTTGCGCTGGACTTCCTGGCGCAATAAGTCAGCATCAATGGTGACCCTCGTCTGAGCTGATTGTGCTTGCCAAGCTTGCTGAAATTCGTCAGGAGCCATCTGTTTCTCCTTTCATCAATTCATTCAGCGTTTTTTTTGCCCGATTCAATTTCACACCCACGTTGCTTTCAGAGATACCCAGCACGTCGGCCATCTCCCGATAACTGAGTTCATCCAGGTAGAGCAGGACCAGTGCCGCATCGGCTTTTGGTAACTGGTGAATGGCCTGGTAAAGCCGCTCAACAATGTCTCGTTGCTGCGCCTGCTCGGCAGTGTCGCATCCCTCTGTGACGAGGGTTTGGACTTCCAACAACGGTTTTTGTCTTGCCCGCCGCGGCTTATCCTTTCTTTTCCAGTTCATCGCGGTCTGTAACGCCACGCGATAAAACCACGTCGCTACGCTCGATTTATGCTCGAACTTTGGCAAGGACTGCCAGGCCTGGAGTAGAATCTCCTGCGCGAGGTCTTGACACTCCTCACTGGTGAGCGTGTAAGCGCGCGCCACTTTCATGACGGACGAGCCATGCTCATCCAGCCAGTTCATGAACAGTGACTTTTGCTCTTCGTCCTGCAACACAAAACCTCATCGGTCTAATCTATCAGGCTCACAGCCGGCGTATTGATCGCTCACTTAATTCGGTAAGCAGTCTGCTTAACACCATTTTGATGTAAAATCAAACTTTTTGCAGGACCCGTCTTATTCAATTTGAATTCCAGCGTCGCGTCAACGCCGCGGTATGACCAGCGCGTCGCTGAATCGGGAAAGACCTCCTGTGTGGGTTGGTTGGTAATACTGACCATCAAATGCCCATCACGATCACGAACCGTGAAGATAAAATTCGGCGTCAATTGATATCGGCCTTCCAACCGGCGACGATGTTTCGCATCAATAACGATGTCATCGGCTTTAGGGTCTGGCGTTCTTTTTGGTTCCGGTTTGATTTCCCGACCTGCGGCTTTGAGTACCATCTGCATCGCCAATTGATCGATTTGGTTTTTCACGGCTGTATTAGATAATATAACAACCGCGCAGTTTAACTTGCGATTTATGAAGAGTGATGAATGTGATCCGCCGGTCTGACCGTTGTGCCAACGCGTCTGACCATCGCCGGCAATCACCCAGCCCAGCCCCATTGCCGGACCTGATGCATCTTTATCACGGTGTTGTTTCCAGGCTAATTCGATGGCTTCGCCAATTTTGCCCGTTGGCGGATTCAATTGTGCCTGGGCAAAACGCAGCATGTCCTGCATTGTGGCGCGAATTCCGCCAGCACCCGGCAGATTTGAAAACGTCCAGGGCTTTGTGACGGTACCGAATTTCGCATGCGGAGTGGCAAGCCGCTGCCTTTGATCTGTGCTTAATGAAACGGTGCAATCGGTCATGCCCAGTGGCTTCGCGATGCGTTTCTGCAACAGTTGTTGATAGGACCTGCCAGCCTGCTGCGCAACCAGATATCCCAGAACCGACGCCCCGAAGTTTGAATATTCCTGCGAAGCACCGGGCTGACGTGGCAGTTTGTATTGGTTCAGGAATGCCGCTGCTTTTTTTGAATCGTAATTTTGATACGGATTCTTCAAATCGGTCGGCGCTAAATTGCCGGGAAGTCGTGGCAGTCCTGACCGGTGGGTACTCAAATCAATCCACTTGATCGACCGCCCCTCGTGCGACGGTAACCGAATCCCGGCAGTATTGGCAACGTCCGCTGTCGCATTGAGATCAATCTCGCCCCGGACAACCGCATCGGCCAGCATTAACCCTGTGAAAACTTTGCTGATGGATCCGAGTTCATACACAGTCAAGTCATCAGGTTTTTTCCCGGCTCGGTTTGAGCTTCCCAAGTGTACCATGCCTGAGTGTTTGCCTGCGATGTAACCAATGGATAGTCCATCAACGACTCGCTTTTGAACCAACGGCTCAGCCGCTTTCTTGATCCATTCCTCCGTCAGGTTCTGCGCCGATGAAAACGAAACGCCGATCGAAAAGTACAAAACCATTGAAAGCAGGGATAACATCCAGCGCTGACCATTCATATTTGAATCCTCGCAAAAGCTAAAACAAACGCTTCCTTGCTGATGAGGGTATAGACGGACCACCTTCGCAACTGACGAGCCATGTTCGCCCAACCAGTTTATGAACAGTGTCTTAGGATTTTCTTTTCGTATCAATAAAAAAACTCTTTCCAGAAGTATTAGTAACTTGAGTAAGAAATTTCTTACAAAAAACAGGCAAAAAAGTTATCTTGTCGCGAAAATAAACTGCAGTCGTATTCTATTCGTTTCTGTACCCGTTGTGATGCACGCGGGAGGGATTCAGAGATTGCTCTCCATTTTGAACCGAGCTGCGAACCTTCTCACTGCATGCATTTCTGCGAAGACCGCAAGAACGATCAAGCGGCTGTTTCGCAATTCGAGTAGCATCACAACAGATTTGTTGGACTTGAGATGATGGAAGACTGTGATGAATCCTGTGCAAAAAGCGCTCTGGTATGTGGAAAATCATTCTCGCAAGGGAATCAGCCTTGAGCAGGTGGCTCGTGCTAGCTGTGTCTCTCCCTACCACCTGACGCGAACGTTTGCAGAAGTCTTTGGTACTTCCTTAATGCGATATGTGCGACTGCGTCGCCTGTCAGAAGCAGCAAAACAACTGTCTGAGGGTGCATCCGACATTCTTTCCCTCGCCCTTGATTACGGATACGGATCTCATGAAGCATTCTCTCGTGCCTTCAAAAAAGAATTTGGAGTCACACCTGAGAGTGTACGCACTCTGGCTGACCTCTCCCTACTTCCGTTAATGGAGCCCATTACCATGACCTCAACACAACTTCCGAAACTGGACCCGCCGCGCGTAGAGACATTACCTGAAATGAGTTTTGCAGGTCTGGTCGAACGCTATCAAAGTAAATCGCCGGCAGGAATCCCAAACCAGTGGCAACGGTTTTCGGCATTGCTTCAGCACATGCCCCTCCTCATTGATCAAAACGCTTATGGTATCTGCTTCAACTTCGATGAAGAAAAAGGAGAATTCTACTACATGGCCGGAGTGCCTGTCAGCAAAAGTGCAGAGATACCACTGGGACTGGTCCGGTTCGACTTACCGCTTCAGAAGTATGCCGTCTTCCATCATGGGGGACATATTTCCGAGATTCGATCAGTCATCTCAGCCATTTGGTCTGAGGCGTTATCCAAGTCTGGATACGAGCCAGTAGAAAAGCCCGCTTTCGAAAAATATGGCCCCGAATTCGATGGACAAACAGGACGCGGTGGTTTCGAAATCTGGGTCGCAATCAAATAACATTGGTTTCAATATACGAGCGACCCGCTATTACAAGCACTATCGGATTTTCATCTGCGGCGGTTTGGGTTGCATCAAAAGGATGTTTAAGATTTTAAAATTTATCGACCCATGTTCGGAGGCCCTGCATGATCATGTCAATCGAAACTGTTCCGACGTAAAGTGCTGTTATGCGACCCGTAATCTCGATATACCTGTTAATTAACGCTTCCCGAGTTTGATTCACCATATCGTGGATCAATTTCAGCAATATGATTGTCGCAAGACAGATGAAAACAGACGTCACAACAATCGTGCACGCTACTAGAGGATCATGTCTTTTACCAATCAGTACACAGGCACTGATTGTCCCCGGTCCAATCAGCACTGGCATAGCAATCGAACCGGAAAGGTTCTCGGATTCTCCTCTTAATGCTTCAATCACAACGGGGCCTTGAAATACAAACTGAATTCCAATCAGGAGAAACACAATGCCTCCGAAGATCTGGAATGATGCAAATTCGACTTGCATTACACCTGTAAAAATCTTGTCTCCCAGAATCACAAAGCTACAGAAAATAACGCAGGTAATCAGACCAGCCCTGATCAATACAAGACGAAACTGTTTCTGATTGAGCTTTCGAACCACATCAACAAGGTAAATAATCACCAGAAATGGGTTTAGAAGAGTTAACAAAAGTGCTGCCGAATTGAAAACATCAGTCATAAGTTTTTGCACCGAACGATTTGAAAACTATGCGTGTAAACATCGATCGAATACTGCAACGTTCCCTGGTTTGAAAGTACATCGATCGGGGTAAAAAGCTTCCATTCTAGCTAGTGTTTGGATTGATTGAAAGAACACACGTTTTCGTCGGCTACAAAACGCGTATCGGAGCACATAAGCCGTGGGAAACTGATTGTTCATCGACCAGATTAATTTGCTTACCCAAGTCTTTTCAAACATTCATCGCCTGTAACCACTGCCCGATTTTCATCTGCAGCGGTTTGGGTGACATCGGGTAGAATCCTCATGGACGTGATTTGCTGCGTCTGCTTTTTTTCGGGACGTTGCGCCTGGTAGAAACAGCGGCCAGGTCGTGTTTCTTAAACCGAATTGTTTTTATAAAGGCAGAGGAACCGGGGCTAACGCCCTTCGGCTAATAGGGAATACAGTTGGTAAGTTCCGAACAACTAGATCAGCTGCGCGGCTAACGCCGTACCGCACATTTTTGTTATGGATTGAGGAAAGTTCTGACATGGATCGTTTATCTGGATTGTTGTGTTTTTGGATTTCTGGTTGTCGAATATTTTGTTGTTTTGTAGAGCAGATTGTCTACAGAGGTATGGATGTGTCGAGTGGAATTTGTTTCAAACGGTGCGGAATGGGGGTTGATTTGTGTCCCTGGTGTGTTGAGAGTGTGTCGATATGCGGTTTATTGTGTTCGAAGTGTGTCGACCCGCATAAAAAAGAGGTGCTCATTATGAATCAGACGTGTGATGTGAAAAAAAATTGGTCTGAAACAAGCGACTTTTACGGGGAGCAGATTCACAGGAGCGCTGATAACCAGTGCATAAAGTGTTTGACCCGCGCGCGACGCATAACCAGGGATCATCGCCAGTGCCGCGTTGCTGTCAAGGGGCGTTTTTTCACTGGGGATACTAAACAGAAGTCGCTTTTTTATGCTGATTTTAATAATTTTTTGCAACCGGATTAGGAGAGATCAGGTAAACTATTTAGCCGAAGGGAGTTTCTCTACGGAGAGAGTGCCTTTGAAGATTTTGACTTCACATTTTCTGACAACCGTCTTTCTTTTCAAGGGGATCTCCCGTGTATCGTGTCTCTCCAAGTTCTTATATCAAACGATTTACGTTCACGGTCTGTTTTCTGGCTGTGGGCGTCCTTGCTTTTGCTCAGTCCGATACGAATCGGGAACCACGCAAGGACAAAATGGACTGGAACCAGCCGATCGCGGTGGCTGCGATCGCCGGCATTGACCGGGTTCTGGAAGACATTGATTACCTGTTTGAGACCGTTCAGAAGCCCGAATACCCGGCGATGATCAAGGGATTTCTGGCACAATATCGGAATCTGGAAGGCCTGGATAAAACGAAGCCGCTGGGTGTGTTTGTGTTTTTGAACGAGGGAATCTCTCCCCAGCCAACGGTGGTGGGATTCGTACCTGTGAAGGATCTGGATGCGTTAACACAAACACTGGACGAAGTCGGTTTTGTGTTAGCACCCGTGGAAGGAAAAGAGAACCGGTATACGCTGGCACTGCCCAGTTTTTCGATACACATCAAGATGGCCCATGGTTATGCATTCCTTCAAATTACAAGTGAAGCGCTGGACCGCTATTTTTATAACCCGGACGACTACACCAGTGCTCTGGCGAAAAAATACGATATCGCAGGATCTCTGTTGTTGAAGAATGTTCCCGAACCGATGCGAATGATGGCCGTCGATCTGGCCAGTGCGAAGCTGGACGAACAGCTGGCCCGCAAACCGGGCGAAGACGACATTCAATACATGAGCCGCAAAGAGACGCTGTTATTTGTGAATAAACAATTCGCAATCATCGCCAAAGACGGCGACAACCTGACGTTTGGCTATGCGCTTTCGAAAAAAGACAAACAGATTCGGCTCAACCTCGGTGTCAAAGCAAATCCAGGATCTGAACTGGAGAAAGAATTAAAACTGCTTTCATCAAAGTCGAGCCAGTATTCTTATCTCAACGCTGAATCAGCTGATTTTCTGGGATACACGGTGGTTCCGTTGCGAAAAGACATCGAACAGAAAAAACTCCTTGAATTGCTTGAACAATCAGAGGCAAAAGTTCCGCCGATCCTGTTGGGCGACGATTCGAATCCGGGACCCGTCGCCAAAATGCTGGAGTCGGCCAAAGCAACTGTCCAAGCCGGGAAGTTGGATGGTCATATTCAAATGCAGCAGACTTCGAAAGGCAAAGCGACATTGATTGCTGCTTTGAAACTGAATGAAGGAGAAGAATTCCAACAGGGTCTGAAGGATTTGTTTGAATTAATGAAGCAGGCGGAAAATACTCAGGGAATCGAATCTCACGTTGCCGAAGTGGAAGGTGTTACAATCCATAAAATTGCTCCCGACGATCTGAAGAAAAATACTAAAGAATTCTTTGGTGAAGATCCCATGATTTTCATCGGTTGTGATGCAAATGAGTGCTGGCTGGCAATGGGAGAAGATGAAGCGTTAGAACTGTTGAAAAAAACAATTTCTGCTCGGAAAAGTAATGGAAACCAGAACAAAGCAGGTGCTTCATTTCTGGTTTCTATGAAGCTGGGTTCATTGCTTCCTCTGGCGAAAGAGAATGCGAAGAACCAGGAATTTATGGATTCTGCTAAAGTTGCATTTGCTTCGGGTGGCGACTTGATGACCTTTTACCCTAAAATCACAGCCGATGAAGCCAGCCTGAACCTGGAACTGGGGGAAGGGTTTATTCGGCTGATCTCTTTAGCCATTGCCAACCGAAAATAGAACCTGATGCCCGATCCCGAACAATCATTTCTGCCTTACCTGACTGAAGATTTACCGGGAATCGGCGGCGTTTTAAAAACGACGATGGAAGATTTCGTCGTAGAAGAAATTCCCGTGTATGCTCCCTCGGGGGAAGGAGATCATCTTTTCCTCTGGGTGGAGAAGCGGGATGTCTCGGCGCAGTTTCTGGTTAAAATCCTGTCTCAACTGCTGCGACTCAATCCCCGTGATATCGGGGTCGCCGGGTTGAAGGATCGGCGGGCGGTAACACGACAGTTCGTTTCGGTACCAGCGGATTGTGAACCCTTGTTAGCCGATTTTTCTTTCGACGGCATCAAGATTCTGGAAAGCACGCGGCACGAACGGAAACTGAAAACCGGACATCTCAGAGGCAATCGATTTTCGATTTTGATCCGAGATTCGGCAGAGGATGCGTTTCAGAAAGCAACGTCGATCCAGCAGAAAATTGAGCAGGTAGGTTTTCCCAATTATTACGGTACACAACGGATGGGCCGGGATAATGAAACGCTTGTGATGGGTCTGAAGCTGCTCAAAGACGAGCGGGTTCCGAGCAAGTATTTCCGCAATAAATCGCTCAAACGCCTGGCATTATCGGCGGCACAATCGAGTCTGTTCAATCGTGTCCTCTCGGAACGGGTTTCGAATCAGAGCTTGCATACCGTTCAACTGGGAGATGTGATGCAGGTCTGTGAAACAGGCGGCATTTTTGTGGTGGAAGATGTAGCACGCGAACAAGAGCGGTTTGACAATCGAGAAACGGTCATCACCGGACCGATCTTTGGACCGAAAATGAAGTCGCCTACGGATACAGTGCTGGAACAGGAGCAGCATGTTCTGAGTGAATTTGAGCTGGAGATGTCTCATTTTTCTCGCTTCAAAAAACTGACTCCAGGTGCCCGACGCCCTTTTCTTATCTGGCCCGATCAACTTAGAATAGAAGAGACGGGTGAGGGGGTTTTATTTCATTTCACTTTGCCTTCTGGCGTGTATGCGACAATGCTGCTCAGAGAATTTATGAAAAACGAATCGGCCGCTCAAACAGCCGACGACGTTTAAAGAAAGGATTTCTTCTGTGAAAGTTCTGATTGATCAACAACAGATCAACTCGCGTGTGATTTCTCTGGGCCGCGAACTGGCCAATGAATATCAGGATCGGCCGCTGACAATTATCGGGATTCTCGCTGGCAGCCTGGTCCTGCTGGCAGATTTGATTCGCGCGATCGATGTGCCGCATCAGGTTGGTCTGCTCCAGGCATCCAGTTACCGGGGAAAAACGACCACCGCGGGAACGCTGAGCGTGAATCTGGATTACCTGCCCGATATTGCCGATCGCGATGTCTTATTGATTGATGATATTTTCGATACCGGCAAAACAATGCAGACGGTACTGGCACAAATCAACGAGCTTCAACCACGATCATTGAAATCGGCCGTATTACTCTGGAAAGAAGAAGCAACCGAAGTCGACTTTGGGCCGGACTATCATTGTTTCAAAATCCCGAACCATTTTGTTGTCGGATACGGCCTGGACTTCAACAACGAGTACCGTCACCTTCCCTTTATTGCGTCTCTGGAAGGTACGGATCTCGCTTAAATACGGGTTATATTAAACGTCCAGATTTTTGACGTCCAAGGCGTGTTTCTCGATGAATTCACGACGCGGTTCGACGACATCCCCCATCAGAACACGGAAGATTTCATCGGCGGCGGCGGCGTCTTGCATGCCGACTTGCAGCAGAACTCGATTCTCCGGATCCATACTGGTGTCCCAGAGTTCTTCGGAATTCATCTCACCTAATCCTTTGAAGCGAGTCAGTTTGAGGCCCTTTTCGCCGATATCGCGAAGCGAAGGCAGCAATTGTCTGAGACTGCTCAAGCGGACCACGCTGTTGCCACTGTTGATCTGGAACGGAAAGATGGGTTCACCGTTTCGGTTGCCGGGAGAGTAGAAGTCTTTGAGTTTGATTCCATAGCCGCGTAACTGTTTCAGCAGTTCATTGATGGTGCGAATTTCATGGAGATCGGTCACCTGCAAGGCACCTGCTTTTTCGAACTCGTCTTCGTCTTCTTCGGAATCCTGGGCTGCTTCATGCTGACCATTTTCATCGGCAATTTGAAGTTCCTCGCCTCGTTTCGCTTCCTCTTCTTTGAGGAATTGGCTCATCGCTTCCTGAGTCTCAAACCAGTACTGTTCTTTACCCAGGAAGATTCGAAATTGGGGAAGCAGCCCATCTTCTGTAGCGAAATTTAGTGCAAGGAACTTGAGGTCAATGCCGCGACGATCCAGGGTTCCCAATGGTTCTTCTAAATCAGAAACCAGGTTCACCAGTTTTTCGAGCATTTCAGCTTCAAAAATGGTTCCATCCTCGTGCTGCAGATTGGAATCGCCCAGAGCGAGTTCAACCAGCTCGTTCATCATCTCTTCCTGAGTCTGAACATAGCGAACTTTTTTGCCTTGAGTCACCCGGTACAATGGAGGCTGAGCGACATACACACAACCGTGATTTACCAGTTCTCGCATGTGCCGAAAGAAGAAAGTTAACAACAAAGTCCGAATGTGGCTTCCATCGACGTCGGCATCGGTCATCAGAATGATTTTTCCATACCGGCGTTTGGTGACATCTTCGAGAGCGGCTCCCGGAGGAACGCCGACTGCTTTGAAGATGTTGGAAATTTCCGCGTTGTCCAGAATTTTCACCAACTGTGCTTTTTCAACATTCAGAATCTTACCACGGAGCGGCAAAATGGCCTGGATATTTGAATCGCGACCTGTGTCTGCCGATCCGCCGGCAGAATCCCCTTCGACCAGGTACAGCTCGGTAATGTCCAGTTCACGGCTGCGACAATCGCGGAGTTTTTCAGGTAAGCCACCAGTTGTGAGTGCCCCTTTGCGGCGGACCATCTCGCGTGCTTTTTTGGCTGCTTCACGGGCTTCTGCGGCTAACAGACCTTTGAGCGAGATCTTTTTGGCGACACCGGGATTTTCCTCGAAAAATTTGGTCAGCTTTTCATTCACAACGGTCTGGACGATGCCTTCGACTTCGCTGTTCCCCAACTTGGTTTTGGTCTGACCTTCAAATTGAGGATCTGGTACGCGGACTGTGATGACGGCCGTCAAACCTTCACGAAAGTCATCACCACTGGGAGTGAAATCTTTAAACAGATTGGCTTTCTTACCGTAGGCATTGATCGTACGCGTAAGAGCGCCACGGAAACCGGAAAAATGAGTCCCGCCTTCAATATTGAAAATGTTGTTCGCAAAGCAGCGGACATTTTCCAGAGAACCATCATTGTGTTGAACGGCGATGTCGACTTGAACGCCGTCCTGCTCTCCCTCGATATGAATAATTTCCTCATACAGCACATTTTCGGTCCGATTCAAATGGCGAACAAATTCCACCAGACCTTCTTCATAGTGGAACTCATCCGACTGACCGGACCGCTCATCGGTGATACGAATCTTCACGCCGGCATTCAAAAACGCGAGTTCTTGAAGTCGTTTGGTCAATGTGTCGTAGATAAATTTGGTATCGGGGAAAATGGTACCATCGGGTTTAAAAGTGATTTTGGTTCCGCTCTTGGAAGTTTTTCCCAGTTTCTGAAGAGGCGTTTTCACGACTCCCTGGGCAAAATTAATCGTCCAGACATGGCCCTCGCGGCGCACTTCGGCTTCCAGCCATTCGCTGAGTGCATTCACGGCGGTAATACCGACGCCGTGCAAACCACCGGTTCCCGTTTTATAACCCCCTTCCCGGTCGAATTTTCCGCCGGCATGAATCTCGGTCAAAACAACTTCCAGTGCCGGCCGGTTATTCATATCGGGCATCGCACCAACGGGAATCCCGCGACCATCATCGCTGCAAGTGACGCTGCCGTCGGCATTGATTTTGACGTTGATCACGGACGCATATTGATTCACACACTCATCGATCGAGTTATCGACGACTTCGTAGACGAGGTGATGCAGACCTCGCAAGGTGGTATCACCAATATACATGGCTGGGCGTGTACGAATCCCTTCGACGCCTTCCAGGGCTCGAATATTCGATTCATCATAGCCTGCTTTTTTAAGGTCTGCCTGATTCTGTTCTTGATCACTCACGCTTTATCACTCCCGTGAATTAATAGATTGCTTCTAAGAAATAGAAAGCTGTTCTGTCTCTTAGATTGACTCCCAACAGTAATTTCACATTCCATTACCAGAACTGCCGGAGTTACTTTTTTGTCTTTGACTTCAACCGAAATCGAATATCGCGGACATCCTGTTTTCCATACTCTTTTTGTAATTTCTGAAGTAGCGAACCCTTATGAAACGAATTCAGTTCGTTCAACAGTGCCGAGTTTTCCACCCCGATTTGCACGATTCGATTTTTAATTCCCTGAACCGTCGTCTGACCGGCGATTTTCTCTCCTGCTGCCTGTTTCCATGCGTCTAACAAGCGTCGATCTCCCTGAACCCGCCCCAGTCCCTTTAACGCAATCAGCTCTGAGAGTGCTTGAGAAATGGGAACGGCTGAAGGTATCGCACGGCTCGTTTTGAATTCGTACTTTTGTGAC
Organism: Gimesia alba; assembly: GCF_007744675.1. Lineage (NCBI taxonomy): Bacteria > Pseudomonadati > Planctomycetota > Planctomycetia > Planctomycetales > Planctomycetaceae > Gimesia > Gimesia alba. The sequence goes on along the minus strand of NZ_CP036269.1, from coordinate 2,709 downwards.
ATAAATTACCGTGCTTGCGAAAGAGGCATGATAACGTATGTGTAGCCGTCATCGGTTTTCAGAACCGCGGCACTGTCGGAATCGATCAGCTGGAGCTGAATATGAGCTGCCGAATCCAGAGCTTTGAGGAAATCTGCCAGATATCGCACATCGAAAGTGATCACGATATCTTCGCCTTCAAAGGGAATTGGAATTTCCACTTTCGATTCACCAACCGAGGCTGCAACACTTTTCAAAGTCAACAAACCGCTGGAAAAGATAAAATCGACGCCCCGTGTTTCGACATCGGTCACAATCTGTGCCTGACGTACTGCGGCGAAGAAAGTCCCGACTTCCAAATCGATACTATGAGTTGGCTCTGGGGGAATAACATCCCGATATTTTGGGAAACGCCCTTCGACTAATCTGCCGAAGATTGTCGAACGACCGCTTTTCACGATGACATCGTTGGCACGAATTGCGATCTGAATGTTGCCTTCATCTCCCGTCAGACTCTTTTCAATCAACGACATGGCCTTCGCGGGAATCACCGGACGGTTGTTCTGGTATGCTTCCTCTCCCTGGTAAGAACAGGCCGATTCTACCATCGCCAGTCGGCGACCATCGGTGGCTGCAAGAGTCAGTTTATCGTCTTCTACATCAAACAGAACCCCGCCCAGAGCGTACCTTGTACTTTCCGGATCGGTCGCAAAAACGGTGCGACGGATCATTTCACGAAACGACTGGATCGGGACTTCGAAGTAGTTTGATTCGTTAAACGTTTCCACTGCCGGAAATTCCGAAGGATCGTGGACAGACAAGCGGAACTCACTTTTCCCTGCCTGGATCAGAATATAATCCTGTTCAGACTCTTCGTCTTTTTTCAGTTCGATCTCAATCGAATCGGTCTTGGCTTCCCGCAAGATGGAAACCAGCTCGTGGACGGAGAGCAGGATCTGACCGGGAATCATCACTTCGACTTCTTCGAAATCGTAGCGGATACTGACTTCGAGATCGGTCCCACTCAAAGTTGCTTTGCCGTCTGCCGCCTCGAGCTTGGCACACTTCAGGACTTCTTTCGGTGTACGAGAGCTGATAACGCTGCCAATAATCTGGAAGCCGGACAACAGAGTGGATCGTGAACAACTGAGCTTCATGTTTGAATCAATTTCTCTAAGATTTCGTTGAAAATCGGGACTGCCCTGTTCCTGATATGATGGGCTTTCTGGCAGTCAATAAGTGCGTCCTTTTTGGTAATCTTATTTTATTGAGTTTCACCGGTTTTCACAACGATTGGAAGGCTCTGAATCTGCACATCAAGGTTGATTTTCAAAGTCATTTTTCTATTAAATATTTAAATTTAGTAGTAGTAGTATCAGGGGAAGACTTTGATTGTGGATTACCTGGATGGATATGTTGTAAACTGCTTTGGGTTAATAGTTTATGGTATCGGTGACCGCAGAGTTAGCTGTCGATAACCTGTGAATTTAATATTGATGATGGGAGTAGTTGATGGTGAATAGAAATGACACTCTGAATTGCGCGCGCCGGCGCTGTTCAAAAACGCGAGAGAAGTTGACATTCCTCATCTCGAATTAAACAAATTATGCACAAAAAGAGGCATGCGGACTGGAATAAATCGTAGCTGAAAATGTCACCTGACTGGATTTCTCTGCCACGTTCTCCTGACTGCTATAAGAGATATACTCCAAGCTGTTGCTTAATGCGAGAAATCTGTTGGCGTAAACCGGGTGATTTTTCGAGACCGTGTTGAATATGACGACAAGCATGAATAACCGTGCTATGGTTCTTGCGATTAAAATAATTTGCAATTTTCGCTAAAGATTCGTCGGTCAGTTCGCGCGAAAGAAACATGGCACATTGTCGGGGAAGCACAATTTGCTGAGAACGGTTGGCAGAGCGGATCTCTGCCAGGCTGGTTTTGAACTCTCGACAAACGGCTTTCGTTATTTTCGCGACGCTGGTTTTTGGTCCTTCAATATTTCCTTCGAGGTACTGTTTGACAAACGAAGTATCAATCCGTTGCTGATTGATCCGACTGACGGTCTGCAGTTGCATCAGCATCGCATATAACTCGCGTGGCGAAAGTTCTTTTTTGTGAGCAATTAGCGAGAGTTCTTTTTTCTGGATCGGGATTTGTTCGAGGTTAGCCCAGAAGGTCAAGAGTTCAAGACGGCTCTGATATTTCAAGGGGCTGATCGCGACACAGATCCCACCATGAAATCGGTTCACCAGTTTTTTATCGAAGCGTGCCAGTTCTCCGGGTGGTTTTGTTGAAGAAATGACGACCCTGCCTTCCGACTTGAGAATCTCGTCCAGGACCGATAATAATTCTCGTTGTGTCTGGGTCCGATTCTCCAGACTTTGAATGTCTTCCAGAATCAACAGGTCCAGTTCTCGAAAGGTTCGCTGGAATTCGGGAATGCGGTTGCGATTCGAGGCGGCTGCGAATTTGGCAGCGAATTCACTCGCAGTGACGATTTTCAACGCCGCTTCGGCATGAATTTCAACAAAATCCGTGAGTAAATCGGAAATCAGAGCGGTTTTTCCACAGCCTGAGGGGCCATACAAATAGACCAGTTGCGGATCGGGGGACTCGATTGCGTGGAATAATTCAGAGACGGCAGTATACGCGTATTGATGCTCTTTTAAGATCAGAAACGGCTTATCAGAGGTGTGCTGTTGATGTTTCCCAGAGTTCGACATCAT